>JAZNWP010000117.1:0-2468 GCA_045593385.1 Acutalibacteraceae bacterium | reverse complement strand
ACCATACAAGCAGTAAGCAACGCTCTGGTGCTGTTGCCAATGCGAGCGTAACTTTTTCTGGAAATAGTCAGGATCGGTGAACTCTGCTATATTCTGGAACTCATCAACGCAAATCACAATTTTGAGCCCCTTCTTCTGTGCAATTTTCTCGGCAAGGTCAAGCACCTCGTCTGGGTTGCGCTTTACATCCTCCCAGTCGAAATCGATTGACACCTCATTCGTAGGGTCAGTACCAATAGAAATCTTCGGAACGAGGTGCGAAAAGAAACTCTTTGCGTTCTTGACAGCCTCCTCCCACTTGGTCGATGTCGCAGCGATAACCTTCTGCGCAAGCAACGAATAGAAGTGCTCCTCATTACGCACATTAAAGAGGTCAATATGGCAGATACGCAACTTGTTATCCTGCTCCATTGCTAACTTCGCAGCCTTATTCACAAGCGAACTCTTACCCCAGCGACGAGGAGAGATAATAATCGTATTGATAAGCGAAGTGAAGTTCTGGACCAAGTTGGCTGTTTCCATCTCTCGGTCTGTAAAATTCTTCTCGGTTGCGATTTTTCCAAAGATAAAAGGAGTTTCCATAGTGCCTATTTTTAGTTTCTTTGCAGCAAATATAATACAAAATATGTAATTACACAAATTGTTATCACAAAAAGTGTAAATACATTTTGCGTACTATATAAAGTGAAGGAAATGACAGATATTATTAATGAGGATGTGAAATACACCTCAGCTTGGTATAGGTGTATTAAATTTTACACCTTCGCCTGATGCTTCTCGTTATTTATAATCACAGAGCTTGTTGTACTCGTCAATCGTTAGTTTACCGAGTGTATCTCCTGCGATTGACAGATCTACATTGTATCGGAAGCAGAACTGTCCGGAGATGCTTAACCGATTCTCGCAACATAGTTTGATTTCGTTCTCATCAACTTTTGTAAGCTCCGCAGCCGAGCGGATAGATCTCGCAATTGCCACCAACTCTCCGGCGGCGTTGAAGATTAGTATCTGTGGTTGTTTCTCTGGCATATTGGTTATTTTGTTTTCACCCACAAAGTTAGTGATATTTTCCCCAAGTGAGTCCTGCGGCAACAACTAAAATTAAATGCCAACCTCGCAGACTTGGAAAAATACCGAAGAATAGCGAGATGAGCGAAGGGCAATAGAGTGAGCATTTATTTTGCGCATCATTGTAACCGCCTAACACTTTGGAAGTTGCCGTTATTAATTCATTTCCTGGTGGGAGATGGCAATCTTCATTCTCTGCCTATCCTTTACCCTCTGGCGAAGATGTGCCATCTTGCGGGTAGAGATATACTTTCGTTTGATACCACACAAATCGTCATACTCTTTCAGCGTCAGATTATCCAAGTCGTCCATTTCCAATAGAATATCGGGATGCAGTTGGCGATAATAATATACTCCCGAGCGAACCGATTTGCCTGTGCAACAATTGTGTATTGCCGATTTGTTTTCGTGTGTCAATTCAGCGGCACAATGCAACGACCGAACAATCGCCACCAACACCCTCGCTCCATTGAATATAAGCACCTTGCACGGCCTTCTAAATTTACTCCTTCTCATTTGCTTGCGATTTAATAGTTAGACTATTATCAGAATAGGAGTATTTTCAGCTTTTGGTTGGCAGCTATTTACATACCCTAATAAGTATCGCAAAGATTACCGTCTGTTACAACTTTATTATCATCAGCTATCATCGTTTATCACTATTTATCAAATATTTGGGCCTTATTTGAGCCTCAAATTTGTAAGGCTCTTATTATCAATAACTTTAACATTCTGCATCGGCAAGTAAAATTGCATACTAACGATAAACGATGATAAAACATTTTGCCAAAAGGTGTTCACTTTGAGTGCTTTTTTGTGTTTAGTGATTAAGTCGTTTGTTATAGTTTATCGTCGTTACGCAATATTTCTTCGCCCTATTTCACCCTCAACCGAAATTTCGGAGCTGCAAGCCGGAATAAATTATTACTGCATAATAGTTGCAAATTAAACTATTATCACCCTATTTGTTCCATAATAGTTGTAAATAGAACTGTTATCGGAAATGTTTAGAGCATTCTGCAACCATTGGTCACTACTCAACATTCGGGACACCCTAAATACTGAGTAGTGATCTAACTTTTTTAGGATATTCATACCGAAAAACAAAGAAAAAAAGCCGTTTATTTCTCCGCAATCGATATTATTTGTGTATTCGCGGAGGAATAAACAATGTGTTTCTTAGAGATGACATTTCACAATCCAAGACAAATCGCAGCAATTCAGACTTTTCTTTTATAAAAATAAGGGTCGCCCTATTGGGACTATCCTCTTTGGGAAAAGCACAGTACAAACATTTGTAACACTCGACACATCAACACGATACACAAATAAAAGTGAAACGATTTTGCACACAAAACTGGTTATCGCTTTTCTGAACAGAAATTCAGGTAAAAACCGAA
>JAZNWP010000116.1:0-11329 GCA_045593385.1 Acutalibacteraceae bacterium | reverse complement strand
GTGACTTATTTCGGTGGACAGGCATTTTGTAAAGAATATCTTATTGATATGTTTAATAATAACTTCTTTTCCCGTCCGAAAGACGAGGTAATGAAGGAATATGTTCGTATTATGAACCATACTTTGGGATATGGTGCGTGTGATACTGATAAAATCGGCGCGCTCCACGACCTTGGGTATCTACCTATCGAGGTATATACGATTCCTGAGGGCCGCTCTACGAAGATTGGCGTGCCGCAAACCGTATTTGTAAACACCCATCCCGATTTTGCATGGCTTACGAATACTTTGGAGTCGATGTATTCCGCATATATCTGGCATATTCAAGTATCTGTCGAGGTGGGTAAACGCTACCGCAAGATTTGTAAACATTATCGAGACCTTACCGCAGAAAACACTATCCCTGTAAGCTCTCTTCTTGGAGACTTTTCGTTCCGTGGTCAACATTGTCCGGAATCTGGCATTACCTCTTCCGCCGCATGGCTGTTATCTTTTTACAACACCGCAACAGTTCCCGCAATTATGTGGCTTGAAGATAATTACAATGCCGATTGTACGATCAATACGGTTGGCTTGGGTGCAATCTCTACCGAGCATAGTGTAATGTGTAGTAATACCGCAGTAGATGGTGATGAAATTACGCATATTAAAAGATTGCTTACTGAAATTTATCCTGACCACAATTTCTCTATGGTGTCTGATAGCTATGATTATTGGAATGTTGTAGATAATATTATCCCTAAATGTAAAAAAGAAATCCTTGAACATAATGGTACTTTCCTCGTTCGTGGCGACAGTGGAGACCCTGTAGAGGTAGTTACCGAGACTGTATTTCATCTTTGGGAACATTTCGGTGGTACCATCAACAGTAAGGGATACAGAGTCCTTAATCCTCACGTAAAGGCTATCTATGGCGACTCTATCACTCCTCAAAGATGTGAAGCTATTTATAAAATCCTCGAAAGAAATGGATATGCTTGTAACAATGTAGTCCTCGGTGTAGGAAGCTTTAGTTTTATGTGTTTGGAAACTACTGATGAAGATGGTAGACCTACCTATGCTCCTTATACTCGTGATACTTTTGGTTATGCTATCAAGGCTACCTATGGCGAACGTAATGGCGAGCCCATCATGATTTTAAAACAACCAAAAGGAGCAAGCTGGAAAAAGAGTCAGAAAGGTTGCGTTCTCGTGCATCCGGACGGAGACAACTACCTTGACGGTCTGACTTACGAGGAAGCACACTGCGGTGAGGCGGGCAGCGCAAATCTACTTCAGCCTATTTTCCGTGACGGTAAAATGATTAAAGAAGATACACTTGAAGAAATTCGTGCCCGTATGTGGGCCGAAGAAGGAGTAACCTACTATGATTAAATATAAAATTGGTGATATTACAGAAGCAGAAGAAAATATTATATGTCATCAAGTAAATTGCCAAGGCAAAATGAATAGTGGCGTTGCAAAAGCTATTCGTAAAAAATGGCCTGTGGTTTATGATAAATATATCACGCATTGTAAAATTTTACCTGATGAAAAGTTACTTGGTGAAATTCAAATTATTAGTTTAAGTTATAAAGACATTGTCAATATGTTTTCGCAAAACCTTTATGGTTATGATGGAAAACAATATACTTCTTATGATGCTTTTATGAGATGTTTAAGTCAGATTAAATTTAACTATGACCCTCAAAGTGAATTTACTACGATTGCCTTCCCTTACAAAATTGGTTGTGTAAGGGGTGGAGCATCTTGGCCTATTATCCAAGAGATGATAGAAACCAAAATGAAGGATTATAATGTAACATTTTATTGTATCAACCCTAATGAAATTGATGAAGAGGATAAGGAGAAATTTGAATAATGGATAAATTTTATAAATTTAATGCTGAACTCACTCTTGAAGAACTTGAAGCGTGGGTAAAAAAATATTTCGCAGAAGAAGGACCTGACGCACCTGCGGTTATCGGCATTTCAGGCGGAAAAGATAGTACTATTGCAGCAGCACTGCTTGCCAAAACTCTTGGTAAGGACCGCGTTATTGGCGTCATGATGCCCCAAGGGGAACAGCGAGATATCAAGGAAGCGCAAGAAGTATGTAGGCTTTATTGTGGTCAAGTAATTGAACTTAATATCGGCTCTGTATGCGAATCTTTCTTTAAAACTTTTGATACTTCTCTTCTAGAGCGAAACATCGGAGTAACCTCAAACACGCCACCTCGCATCCGCATGGCTATGCTTTATTCTGTGGCGGCCGCAACTAATGGTAGAGTATGTAATACCTCAAACCTCTCCGAACGTGTTGTAGGTTGGTCTACAAAATGGGGAGACGCATGTGGCGACTTTGCACCTCTTGCACAACTTACTGTAACTGAGCTTATTGAAATTGGTGAGCTTCTTAAAGTTCCTAATCATCTTAACCTTAAGACGCCTGAAGATGGACTTACCGGAAAATCTGATGAAGCAAATCTCGGAGTGTCTTATGAAACAATTGATAAATACATTCGTAAAAATAAAGTAAATACTATTAATGCAAAAGATTATGCAGTAATTGTTAATCGTGAACGCATTAGTTTTCATAAATGGTGTACTCAAATTCATACCTATTGGCCCGCTGTATATACTGATAGTAAAGGTATAAGATATAATTTTAAATAATAATAAAAACGCTCTTAATAAAAAGAGCGTTTTTTGTTTTTTTATAAAAATTATGTTATAATATTTATAGTAAATAAAAAGGATATAAAAATAATGTTTTTAATTTTAAAATCAGAAAATAAAGAAGTATTTGAAGAACTTTTAAAATATTTAGATAAAAAGGGTTGGACTTTTGGTAGTGGTAAGCCTATTAAAGATTATAAAGATACAATTTTTGACTTTTACCCTTATATTATCTTATATGAAGATAAAACCATTCGAATAACAAGTTCTCTTGATTATTATGATTTAAAAGCAGTTCCAACCATTGCTGTAATAGATGTTCCTATAGTTGATATTCCTTTTGAATATGATAAATGGATAGAAGAAGTAAAGAGAGCTGTAATGAAGGAGTATATGCGTGGCACTAAAATTAGTCTTTAATGTTGAAGGAGTAAATGATTCTACTATATATAATTTTGTTGATTGGTTTTATAAAAAAGGATTTACTTTAAATCCTAAAGCAAAAGGACTTAAACTAAAAGATACTAAAATTATAATAGTTGATTTACAAGAAAAAATTATTTCACCTTTATCTTTATTTGTAGATAAAATGTCAAGCAGCTATATATTTTTTATTTTAAAGGAAGATTAAATTATTATGGAAATTTGTTTAATTATTGAACAAGATACGAATTTGTGGCAAAGTGTTTTAATTTGTTTGCATATGCGTGGATTTAAATGGTATAGAACAGGTATGCCTTTAAACAATTTTCATCATTTAAAAGATATAGCTAAATATAACGGTAAAGGATTAGGCATTAATTTCAAAGATAAAACAGTTGCTTGGACTACTATAACACAAATTTATGATTATTGTATCGAAGTAAAAAAATAATTATTGTTTTTTATAAAAAATTATGTTATAATTATTATAGTAAGAAAAAAGGAAGTGATTTGATTATGAAATTGACAACCAACCAGCTTAAAGGAATCGTAGATACCTTGCCTGTTGGTTTCTATTGTGGCCGTCAAATTCCCGTTGAGCTTAATGAAAAAGAAATGATGTCGGGTTATAATCCTATTCATGATACTATTATGATTTCTGTGCCTCAGCTTTCAATGGGTCTTGATGAATGTGAGAATATGAAAGAAGCAACTTCTCTTATTAGAAGTAATTTTTATCATGAATTATCTCATGCAATTTTAACCCCTAAGAATATGAAACCTAGTAATGCGGTAAATATTTTTGAAGATGAAAGAATTGAGCGTCTGTGTCAAGATTCTTACTATGGGGTAGACTTTGAAGCTGCTAAATTAAAAATTAATGGCGGAGAAAAGGCTCTTGAAAGCCCTCCCGCCGATGCTCAAGAGGCATTTTATCGTCTTGTACGATTTGGAATTGGTGATAAAAAGTTTCTTGATAGGGTTGATTTAATCATTGATAAATATCAAGGATTAAATCGTGAATCAAGTTCATATGATTATAATTCTTATGTTGAAGATATTAAAAAACTTTATTATGATTATACTGGAGAGTATGACCAAAAGGAAGAAGAAAAGAAATACGAAGGAAAGGCCGACGAGAACGAAAAAGATAAAGAAGAAGAAGGAAAAGAAAGAAAATCTCGCTCTTATGCCCCTAGTAAGGGAGATAAAAAAAGCCCTAAAATCAATATTAAAGCAATCGCTAAAAGACTTTTAGAGCGTAAACTTGACCTTGATTTCCATAAAAAAGCAGAACAATTGTTTGAAAATTACCGTAAGAAAAATAACAAAGGCGGCTCATTGAGTGGATATTCTGGAGTTTTTAATCCTCGTATTGCAGGAAAAGAAGATTATAGGTTTTTTGAAAGACCCAGCCCTATTCGAGGAGGTAATCCTTATGGTACACTTCATTTAAATCTATTTATTGATACTTCTGGTTCTTTTTTTAGAAATGATGAAGCAACAAATGCAATTCTTCATTCCCTGTCTTTAATCGAAAGAAAAAATCCTAATTTTTCATTTGATGTTGTAACGATGGGCGAAGATGAGATTCTACTTGATAAAAAAGCTCGTTATATTGAGTCAGCAGGCGGAAATCATCTATCTAAAAAAATTCATCGCATTTATCGTAAATTACAGCTTCCTCAAACTGGCAATTACAATATTATTTTATTTGATGGAGATGCCTATTCAAACGATTGCAGTACTACTTCTAACTGGTATGGTCAAGGAGAATATGGAAAAGGTTTTTCTGCTTTTGCAAATAATTCGTGTACTATTATCTCAGATAACGAAAACAAAAAATATATCAAAAGATATTGTCCAAATACTCATACTATTTATACAAAAAACTATGTAAAAGAATTAAACGAAAATGTATTGAAGGCTCTTCAAAGAGCATTGATTTAAGAAAGGAAGGATGAAATATTATGGCTAAATTTGATGTAGAAGGACTTTACGAGACTCTTAAGAAGTCTCCTTATGCAACCTCTGTAAAGGTTGATGAAATTGATAAATTGATGGATATTATTGATACCTATGTTGCCACTGGTGCGGCCGCAGGTATCACGTCCGAAGCGGCTCCTAAGAAAGAGCTGAAACCCGAAGATAAGGTGCGCAGAGGTTTGCAGAATCTTATTAACTTCTTTTCTGAGTTCCAGTTCGAGCCTAACTTCCGTTTTGTAAACTCTTTCTCTTATATGCTTGGTCATAAGAGTAAGAAAGATGCGATTGCTTATGTAGAAAATTACTTCGAACTTATCGACTCTCCTTATGTAAGAGAAGTAAAGGATAAAATGACTAGCCCCGAGTTTAACAATATCATTGAAGATATTGCTTCTATTGTTACTGATAAGATTATCAACGAGCGTTTTAAGTTATATTATGGTTCTCAGGGTACTGGTAAAACCACTCAGGCAATGAAAGAAACTAATAACGTGGTAATGGTATGTAATTCTGCGATGCTTCCTTCTGATCTTATGGAAGATTTCGTATTTGTTGAAGGTAAGCCTTCTTTCAAGCCTTCTGCTCTGTGGGAAGCCATGGTGAATGGTACTAAAATTACTCTTGATGAAATTAACCTTTTACCTTTTGATTCTTTGAGATTTATGCAGACCATTCTTGATGGTAAGGAAGAATTTCTTTACAAGGGCCATCCCGTAAAAATTAAGAAAGGCTTCCAGATTATTGGCACTATGAACCTTTGCGTAAATGGTATGGTATATGGTTTGCCCGAGCCCTTGGTAGATAGATGTCAAGAGACTAAGAAATTTGCACTGACCGCAGATCAGCTTATGGGAGCCATTATTTAATGAGAGAAAGTAGGATTAGGCTTATCTGTAAAAATATGAATTGGTCTAATTTTATAATTTTTACGGATAAGCTTACAACACTTTTAACTTTAAACCATGAAAGTGAATGGGGTTGGGGACCAAAAAGAGAACCAGTTCTTGATGAAAAACTTTGGGAAGACTATCGATCACTTTCCTACACAAAAGATGAAGTAAAATATTGGCTAATAAAAGAAAGAATAAAAGTTATTGAACTACGACCGGAATCTCATACTATATATTTATCATTTGAAGATTTTAAAGCATCTAATTATATTGATTATGATATTAAAATCAACTGAGATAAAAAATCTCAGTTGATTTTTTTATAAAAATATGTTATAATATATATAGAAAGGAATGATGAATATGAATAATATTAGTTTGGTATTTTTAAATATAGAAAAAGCAAAACAAACATTAAAGGATCTAGAACGTGATACTGATATCGTTTGGCGTGGAGGATTTGAAAAGCCTACAAAATATATGGCGTGGGAAAATGATATTGAAGAAGGATTTATTGAATTTCATATTAATCAACCTAATAAGGATTTTCCTAGGCCACATCTTACTTATGGGGTTCAGTCAGAAGATTTAATAGATTTTCTTGAAAATAAAAAAGGAGTTATGTTTTTAATAAAATGAAAAAAGGAATTTGTATAATATTTTTAGATAAAAACAAAATGGTAGAATTTTTAAAAGAATTAGAAACAGCCAATATTAAATGGGCATCAGGAGAAAGACCTACAGAATATACGAATTGGTACAAAGATACTGAATATACTAATCATATTTCGTTATTAATAAATTCTGATATTTTTTATAAAAAACCTTATTTAACTTATAGTGTAGACTTTGAAAGCACAAAAGCTCAAATAAAAGAAGGATATTCTATATTTTTATATAGATAAAAGGAGTTGATATTATATGGCAATATATGCTACTTCCGATTGGCATGGATATATGTCAATCTATAAACAAATTAAAGATTTTATTAATCTCGATGATACGGTCTATGTGCTCGGTGATTCGGGCGACCGCGGGCCGCACGGTTGGGAGTGTATCAAAGCTTGTTTAGAAGATCCGCAAATTAAATATCTCAAAGGTAATCACGATGATATGACCGCAAAAGCTATGTATGGTGATCATCATAGTGAAGAACTTAGTTATTATAATGGAGGGTATGATACTTTTCAAACATGGATAAAGGAAGGTATGGATATGAAATGGGCTCGTAAACTTCAAAACCTTCCTACTATTGGAGAATATAAAAATAAAAAAGAACAAGATATTTATTTATGTCATGCTGGTTTTACTATTGGTACTGATGTTAATGACCACCAGATTGTTTGGGATAGAAAGCATATCTTTGATAAACCAGTAGACACTAATAAAATCGTTATCCATGGTCATACCCCCGTAAGGTCTATTATTGAAGTTCCAATAAAAGATTGGTATAAACCATATTGGTATGCTAACTTTACCAAGTGTGACATTGATATGGGAATCTATCGTTCAGGTAAAGCTTGCCTACTTAATCTTGATACTTGGGATTATAAAATTTTTGATGCAAAAGAATAACCGTAATTGATTTTTAATAAAAAATATAGTATAATTATTATAGAAAGTAAAAGAAAGGTTAGTGAAGTGAGTAAATTTGTAATTCACGATTTTTATTGTATGAATTGCGGCCGCCCGGTCAGTGCACCTCGTAAGGTCGGCCAAGAGAGAGAAAAGTATCATAGAAAGAAATTATACTGTCCTTATTGTAAAGAAACAGTTAATCATATGGAAGTAAGAAATCAAGCTGAAAAAGATTATTTTATGGAAGGATTTGCGGCCGGTGCTTGGAAGAGCGAGGCAATAGAATCATTGGAGGTATGTAAAAATGAAATTAGAGTGGAATGTTTATATCGAAAATTCAAACGCCAAGACCTTTAAAAAGTATAATGCTTTAAGAGGATATGAAAATCAATTTGTAAAAGAATTAATAGAAGCTAAAGGAAATAAAGAAAAATTTCTTGAGCGAGTAAGACTTATTATGCAATCTCGTTATTGGAGCAGATGCGAATATGAGCTAATTCTTACTGGGTGGCCTAATAACGACATAGAAGAAAAAATTGATGTTTATGACCAACTTATGATGAATTGGTATCACTTTTCAGAGTATATATGGAAATGGACCAAGAGAGAGATTAAACGGAGATTAAAATGACTAAAACTTTATATTTGATGTGCGGCGTGCCAGGCGGGGGTAAGAGCACCATTGCCCGCTCTATGGCAGAAGACTTAAGGAGTGAAGGGCGCGCCACAATTATTTCGCGTGATGAAATTAGATTTAATATGCTAAAAGAAGGAGACGATTATTTTAAATATGAAGATGAAGTTTTTAACACGTTTATTAATCAAATCAACAATGCTATTGATTCTAATTGTATTCCTAATATTTTTATTGATGCAACTCATTTAAATGAAAAAGCAAGAAACAAGGTGCTTGATAGATTGCATTTAAATGATGATGTATGGATTGTACCTGTAGATGTGCGGCCGCCCCTCGAACGGTGCATCGAGCAGAACGACCGGCGTAGTGGCCTCGCGCACGTGCCCGAATCTGTAATCCGTAAAATGTATGCTTCCTATCAACCGCCTACCTATCACGAAAAATATTTTTATCATACGATTATTGTAAGGGTGTGATTTTTAATGTTTGCAAAATATTCAAAAGAACAAAAAGTATTTGCCACTTCCGATTGGCATTTCGGGCATGACCGTCAATTTATCTGGGGTCCCCGTGGATTTACCTCAATCGAAGAACATAATGCCGAGCTTATCCGTCGACACAATGAAGTAGTAGGTCTGGATGATGAAGTATATGTACTCGGTGACCTTATGCTCGGAGATAATAAAACAGGACTTGCGGCCATCGCTCAACTGAACGGAAGACTCCATATCGTTTGCGGAAACCACGATACAGATGCCCGCATTGAGGCGTATGAGAATCTGCCGAACGTAGTAGAAGTATGCACGGCCGCACGATTCAAGTGGGGTAAGCTCAATTTCTATTGTTCCCATTGGCCTACGCATACTGACAACCTTGAAAAAGAGAGTATCAATCAATGTATGATTAATTTTTTTGGTCATACCCATCAAAAAACTAACTTCCACGATGATATCCCCTTCATCTACCACGTGGGCGTAGACTCTCATGACTGCTATCCCGTTCTTATTAACGATGCTGTTAGAGAAATTAAAGAAAAGGCTGAGGAGTGTAAAGCATTTCTATGACAAAAGAAGAATATAAAAAATTACTTGAAAATTCAAAAGAATATTGTGAGGAAGACATTGAATCTTTAACTTCTGCTACTGGTATTGAAATTCGTATTATGTTTGATGATTGTGATGAACATGAAGGATATTATGATACTATCGTAGAAGCTATAGAAGCTTTAAGAGAACTTCAAGACCGTTATCCATACCTGTGAGCAAATCTCACAGGTATTATTTTAGTTTCCGAACTCGACCCCTCGCTCCGAGTTTCCCAAATATTTTTTAATAGGGAAATTTTTTGACTAAATCTTAAAAATATGGTATAATATATTTAGTAAATAAAATGGAGGACAACCATTTGGAATTATTATTTTTTATATTCGGCATATTATTTGCCTATATAGCTGAACCATTATTAGAATCCATAGTGGGATGGATACACATTAAAATAGAAGCAAATAAAGGAAAAAGCCATATTACAATAGCAGAACATCAAAAGAAAATAGAAAATATACAAGAGCCAATAACTCCTAAAGCTCCACAAATTGGATTCGCAATACCAAATCCAATAGAAGAAGAATGGGAGGAAGAAGATGAACCTGAAGGTGGATAACACCACATACTATTACTTTACGGACGGTGCTTTTAGGAAAAAATACAAGAAAATTTTCAAAAATGATACTTAGTTCGTTGTGAGTAATTTTACACTGAAAAATATAGCTCAGGACGAAGAATTGGAATGGAATTTGTTTACTCCAGAAAACCTTTTTCGGAAATGGAAAGCAAGTAATATTTGGACGCATATTAAGACTTGGAATATGGATGTTGTAATGCATAAGCCAAAATACTTTGAACCAATAGACAAGAAATTAAAAGAGTTTGAAGGAATATATAAAATATCTCCTAATGATAAAATTGAGCTTGCGGCCGCAGTATATTTTGATACGTATATTCGACCGGACCAGGTAGTATTTGTTTGCGATGATGTAAAATTAGCACACGCCGCAAACCTATTCTTCGGAAGTGATAGTATAATTTTAATTAAATAACCAATAGCATAAGAATTTTATAGACTTAGTCTTTGCGGCTAGGTCTATTTGTGCTGTGCAAATTTTTGACAAAAATTAAAAATTATGGTATAATATACATATAAAGTAAAAAAGTTGTTAAATTTAAGGTGAGAATAATGGAATCAGAAGAAAAAATTTATTTCAAGAAACGAGATGGAACCTTTTGTAAAGGGGCCACAAAGGAAGAAATATATGATATTTTAGATATATATGATTTTGACATGATTAAAAGAATTTTAGAATATATGGATTATCCGTGGTTTCCTGAACGATGGATTGAATTTATTCTAACTTTTGGAGAAACACCAAAAGTTTTAACAAGATATATAATTTATTGTCATTTAAAGGCAATTTTACCTCTTGGATATAAAGATAGTATACCCCTTTCGAAAACTATAGAAAAAGATATGTTTGAAGCAACAAGAAAAAGGATGGACCCAGATTATTATGGCAGTTGAATTTTATGTAGATGGAGCCTGCTCTGGAAACGGCTCTGCTAATGCAAAAGGCGGTTTTGGCGTGCTTGGTGTAGAAAATGACCAAGTAGTTTTTGCATACGCCAAGCACAACGATGGTACCACGAATAACCGAGAGGAATTACGAGCTATATTTTATGTAGTATTAAACTATGGTTATATGAATCCTGTTATATATAGTGATTCTGCTTATGCTATTAATACTCTTTCCTCTTGGATGTTTGGATGGGCGAAGAATGGCTGGTTAAAATCAGATAATAAAACACCAGAAAACCTTGATTTAATTAAGCCTTATTATGATTTAATTAAAGAAAAAGGATATAAAATAGAATTTCGTAAGGTAAAAGGACACAGTAATAATAAATATAATAACCTTGTAGACAATCTCGCAACAGGCAAGGTCAAGCCTGAAGAGTTAATACGTTGACAAAATAAAAAATTTTTGTTACAATTAATTTATAAGAGGTGGAGAATTATTATATTATTTATTTATCTTTGAAGCTTCGCATCAAAGATAAATAATATTAAGTATTTCGAGCCGTTGGCTCGAAATACTATATACAAA
>JAZNWP010000115.1:0-36553 GCA_045593385.1 Acutalibacteraceae bacterium | reverse complement strand
TATTTTGATTAAACATATATATATTGTGCGTAACCCAATTTCTGCCGCTGTCGTCGAATTCTACAAAACTTTCTTCACTATTCCCGCCGCCGCCCTTATTAAAATTTATCTGCACCCACTCGCGCGAGTTGCTTAATTTATATTTACTGCCGCCGTTTTCAAGCACTTCAAGCTCACTTCCAGCCGCCCAGCAGTCGCGGGGCTGCGGTATATCCGCGGCTTTGTCCGCTGTAATTTTTACAATATATACAGGATCTTCTTTTGATGTTCTTAACATTTTTAACTCTGTTATCGTGTACATATTTATTCCTCCGTTTTTTCAAATGTTGGGACAATACGCTGCCCGCTTTCGTCCTCATTTTCAATGATTTCAACAATACGCGACGTCGCCGTTAAGCCGTATTCGTTTTCAATTTGCACGGTATCACCTATTTCAAAATCGCGTTTATATTGATATACGCCGCTCGCGTCCGTTTCGCCGTCGAATTCTTCAATAGCTGCCTGCTCCGAGATTTGCTGATTGCCTCGCTCAGTTAGCATATTAAGATATTCAGCCGCGGGAATTTCCCCGTTATTGCTGGAAATGTCGCGGGCGTCGATATAAATTTCATATCGGTCTAAATCCTCAGCCTCGCCCACGCTTGTATTAACGCGTTCTAAGCCCTCACCCTCGCCCATTATAAGCGCAGCGTTTTTGTATTCTCGCTTGCTGTATCGGTAGTTTGAATTTATCAGGTTATCAAAATCAGGCGAAAACACAACAAACGGGTTTCCCTCTGCGTTTCCGTATGTCCTGTCTTTTCCTTTATACAGATAAAAAACAAAATAGCCGTTTTCAATGTTTATTTTCCAGCCGTAGCCGTATTTTCTGCATACTGTTTCAATCCATTCGCCCACGTTGTCGCCCGTGATTTGCTGCTCTATTGTTTCAATAAAACCGCTTGCGGGCGCTAATTGCAGGCGGGTTATTGCGCGCCCTGCCTGCAACGGATTTATGCAATTTTCTGTTATCACTTTTCTTATTGCATTTTCCGCCGTTCCGTTTAAAATAGTTTGCTGCCATACGACGCGCCGCAGCAGTATGCTTTCAACGCTGCGCCCTGCAACTATGATATGATCGCCGAGTTCTGCGTCCGTTTGCAGCTCTATATCCTCAATAATCATTGCGCCGTCGTCGTCGTCGCGCTGCAAATAATAATCTTTTTGCAGCAGCGAAAACATTTCGACGGACGCGGGGACGTATAACTCAAAATCGCCCGCGGAATAATAGCGGCGCGTCCATATAATGGACGTGTATATATCAATAACGCCGATTTTTTCAAGGGATTTATTTAAAATATAAATATCCATTTTAAACCCCCATGTATTTATTTGTTGTGATTAAGCGCGTTTCAAGATTGTTTTGCCCCTCATCAGCGCTATATGATACGCGATTTTCGCCCGCTATGAGATTAAACCACTTTGAGCCGCTTTCCATACTGTTTATTATGTTCGACGTGATTCCGTCGCGCGTGAGCGTTATTGATTTTTCGCCGCGGTTTGTGTTTATCCTGATTAAATCGCCCTGCTCCATATCAACCAGCAGTTTTATATATTTCTGCGTCGTCAGGTTATAAAAAGCGGGCTGTAAAATTTGCGACGTCAGCGCATAAAATTCAATTATCACGCCGCTTTCAACGTCGCCGTGATTAATTGTTTTTGTTGTTTCGCGCTCGCTTTCGCTGAACGGGATTCCCGCCGCTGGAATAGCAAACGGGAATTTAAAAAGCGGCTGAATATTTGTAAACTCGCATATCGTATCTTTTGCGCTTTTAAAATACGGGTCATTACAAATAATAGATATTTGCGCCACTTCTTTTTCTGTGAAAGTTTCACATTCAAACGTTTCAACAACGCCGTCAATATAAACGTCGCGCAGCTCGTTTTTATAGAAAAGTCGCACGTCGCTTTTTGGATTGAAAAATTTATATAGCTTGTTTCTGTTTAGCTCAATAGGCGGGTAGAGTGTTAAATATAAAACTATATTTCTTTCATTCAAGTTTGCGCTGTTTTTCCTCGTTCCGTCTGCGTTTGCGCTTTTTGTCGTGTTGATATTTGCAGTCAGGGAGTTAAATCCCGTCGCCCTTAATGCAAAATCTTTATTGCCCGTGAGCGGTAATATATCGCCGCGGGCGTTTCTTGCTGATAGTTCAAACATAGATTAACCCCCTTTTGCTGCTAATAGGTTTTTAGACTGTCTATACAGCTCAAAACGGCTAAGCGCTTTCGGGCTGTTGTTAGTCTGATTAAAATTATTCGTTGTATTGTTATTGATAACGGTATTATTATTGTTGATTGTTTCGGATTTCATTTCGTGCGCGAGCTGTCGCGCCACGCCTCTTATCCAGCCGAGATTTTTTTCAAGCGGGATAATAGCCTCTTTTCCGTCCTCGCCGATTTCGGCAATTGTCGGACGGTCAACGACGCCGCCCTTTGCAAGTCGCGGCAGCGAAATGCTTGATAATTTACCGATTTCAACCCCAGGCAATTCGTTTATTTTGTCGAGCGCTTTATTAACAGTATTCGGAATTGTATTTAATGCACTTTCAACCGTGCCGATCACCGCATTTATAGCACTCTTAAACGCGCCGCCGATTGCGTCAGCGACTTTCGAGCCGATTGATGTAAACTTTTCTTTGATAGTGTCCCAAATGCCGCCGAAAAATTCACCGACGCCCGCGAACGCACTTTTCACCGACGCCCACGCCTCAGAAAATGCCTTGCTGAAAAATGTTTTCACGCTGGAAAATGCTTTTTCTATTCCGCTCCAAATACCGCGGAAAAATTCGCCTGCGCTTGCAAACGCATTTTTTATTTTTTTATACGCGTCCGAAAATGTTTCTTTGAAAAATTCTGCACACGCTGAAAAGGCTTTTTCTATTTGTTTCCATATATCACGGAAAAAGCCGCCTGCTCCGCTCCACGCCTCTTTTACAAGCTCAATTCCGTTTGTAAACATATCTTTGAAAAAGTCGCCCACGACTGAAAATATATTTACAATGTTATCCCATACCCCGCCAAAAAAGCCGATTATCAATTGAAAAAGCTGCGGGAACGCGCCCGAAAGCGTTGTAATAATAGCTTTTATAATTTTCGGGATATTTGAAACAAGAGATTTTATAATTGTCGGAATCGCTTTTATTATAGCGCCTAAAAACTCAATTGCAGCCTTTAATAATTGCGGTATTGCCTTTATTAAACCGTCCAAAATGCAATTTATTATTTGCGGCAAATTAGCGGTTACGGCGTCAATAATAATCGGGATAGCGTCAATAATTGCATAAAGCAACGTGAGCGCGCCGTCTAAAATCATAGGAACGGCATTTGTTAAAACATTTACGATAGTATCAATTATTAACGGCAGATTTTGAGTTAATAACTTTAACAATATCGGGATAGCTGCAACAATGCCGTTGAATAGCTGGACGGCTGCGTCTATCAGCTGAGGAAATGCGCTCATAAAAAATTCTGAAATCATCATAATGATGTCAGGCAATAATGATAATAAATCATCAAGTAAAATCGGGACTGCCTCCAAAATTGCAGAAAAAAGCTTTTTCGCCGCCTCTAAAAGCTGCGGCATAGATTCTTTTAATACCGACGTCAATTCCGCTACAAGCTCAAAAATTAACACGGGTAAATCAAGATTTGAAAGCGCCTCTACAAGTCCCGAAAAAAGCTCTATTGCAGCCGTTAAAAGCTGGGGCGCTAAGCTAATTAATTTATCTATGATTTGATAAATTATCAATATCGCGCTTTCAAGCAGCGTCGGCGCTAATGTTACAATACCGTCCGCGAGCGTCATAATTATTTCGCTTGCTGCGCTCAGGATTTGCGGGGCGCTGTCTGTTATACTGGAAACAAGCCCCTGTATGATTGTTACGCCGATAACTGCGACTTGCGGGAGCGCTGAAACAAGCTTATTTACAAGCGTCGATAATATGTTTGATATTGCGCCGCCTATCTTTTCCCCCGCTCCGTCCACGCCGTTTACAAGGTCAGTAAATGAGCTTGCAAGATTCTGCACGTCGGGAATGATAGAGTTAAGCAGCCCCGCGCCCATTTCTTTAAATATTGTCATTACTGGCATAAATGCCGTGCCGATCTGTGCTATTGCGTCAGTTAAATTAAACGACGCTTTTTCATAGTTGAGCATTGCGGCGTTTGCTTTTTCGTATTCCGCGTTTACTTCTGCTAAGCCGCTTTCGGATAGCCATTTAAGCGCGTATGTTTGGCGCTCTGCCTCCGAGCCGCATTTTTCTAAACCCTCATTGAATTTATCAAGATTCCCGCCGCTACGTTCAATTAATTCCGCAAACTGTCCCGTGCCCGCGCCTGTTTTTATAGTTTCCTGCAAACTGTCCGAAAGTGATTCTATTTTGAGCGTGTCAGGAAATTTAATAACAGCGCCGCTCAGCGCGTCAACTGCCTGCGTTATTTCTTTGTCGTCAAATCCTGTCGCCATAAGGTTTGAAAGCGCCTCTATGCTGCTGTCTGCCTCGCCTGTAAGCGCGGTAATATCAGCGAGCTCGCTTTTCATTCCTTTAAAGTTGTTTCCGTTTGTTTTGGCGTTTTGCGCTAATTTTGAAAGGTCATTATTCCACTCGCGCGAGGATTCCACGGCAGCACCTAAGCCGCCCACAAGTCCGCCCACGGCAGCGCCCAGCCCTTTTACTGCTTTTGCTGCAACATTGCCGAGCCCCTTGATTAAGCCGCCCAGCTTGCTTTCTGATTTTTCCGCGCTGTCGCCTATATCGTCAATCGCGTCCGCTGCTTTCTTGCTGCCTTTCGCTGCGTCGTCGCTTTCTTCATCAATTTCGCTTAACGCCTGCTCGTATCTTCTCAGGCTGCTTTCAGTTTGCGCAATTGTCGCACGCTGATTATTAATTTTTATTCTTAATTCCTCAGCGCCGCGGGAATTTTCGCCCTGCTCTGCTGCGACTAATTCGTATTGTCTTTCAAGGCTTGCAAGCTTTGATTTTTCAGCGTCAAGCACGCCGTTTAATTGCGTGATTTTCGCCGATAATCCGTCCGCATTTTTCGCCCAGTTATCCATACCAGCAGTCGCGGCTTTAAATTCTGAATTTACAACGCGTATACTTCTTTGCGCCTGCTGAAATGCAGCTTTAAGCTCCGAAATATCCGCCCTAAACCTCGTCGTTGTATCGTTGTTGTTTGGCATTTTATATCACCACTCTTAAAACCAATTGTCGCCCGCGGGTTTCATTATTTTTCGCGGCTTGTCTTTTGCGTTTTTCTGCTTTCGGTTATAGATAGACAAACGGCGCATTAGTAAAAAGACTTCGTGCGCGTTGCTTTGTCTAACGCTTATCGGGTTAAGGCTGTGAAATTGCTCACAAATATTCACGGTAATTTCAAATAATAATTCAAACAAGGGCGGATTTTCTCCGCCCTCTGTCAGTTTCCCGAATTATTACCGCTGTCAAGCGCCTCGATTTCGCCGAGTGCAAATTTAAACGCCTCAACAAAAACGGGGATAAGCTCTTTAACCTTTGTGCGTTTGATTTCGTCGTCAGTCAAGCCGCCGAAAATGTCCTTTAAAATCGGGCGTATCTGAGGCAATAATGAAATTACCATTTTCCCCAGCTCAAAATTATTTGTGCTGCTCACGTTTGCGAATTTGTCAAAGTCAATTGAGCAAATCAAATCCTCAACCGTGCCGTACATTAATTCGATAGTGTCCGCTTTATATGTTTTTTCAACCTCGCGGCTGTTTTCCTTTTTGTAAATGTTCAATGTTAATTCCATTATTAAACCTCCAAACTATTATTTTTTATGCTGTTTTAGCTTTCACGCTGTCAGGTGTCTGCACTTCGTCAAAGAATGTTGTGAAATCAACTTTATCGTATCTTTCATCAACAACAATACCCTTTGCAGGCTTGTTTTTCTTCGTGAATTTGTGAGTTGTTGAAATGCCTGTAAATGTGAGCTGTGTGTTTGTGGTACTTACGCCGCTGTCCTCTGTGTTGTTTTCCTCAGACGGCACGGCGAACTGTCCTTTTAATCTCCATACATAGCGATACTTGCCGTCTGTGCCCTTTGTTCTGTAACCGATCGCAAAGTATTTCGGGGTTGTTTCGCCGTCAATCATCATACCCGTGTCGGCGTCAAAGTCTTTTCCCGTAATTTCGCAAAGTGTTTCAAGACTGAGCGGCGCAACTGTAAGCGTGATAGTGTCCGCGCCCTCTGAGTTGATAACAATTAACGGTAAATTGTCGTAGTAGTGTGTTTCGCTGGACGTTTCAACCTCTTTTGAGATTGTCGCAACTGGCGATAAGGATTTTACCGCGCCTGTTGTATATCCGCCGTCCGCTGCGTTGTCGTCTGTGAGCACTTCGGCAAAAACAAGACTGTCAACGCCTCTAAATTCAAATACTGTGCTTTTTGCAGCCATATTTTAAAACCTCCATAAAATTATTTTAATATAATGTTCCACGTGGAACATTTTGGAAAAAGTTTCACACGCTTAAATACATAACCTCGCAGCCGCGCCCGTCGTGCGTCGGGGTGTCGCTTGCTATGCTGTGCTCGTCAATGGATATGATAAAGCCCGCAGCTTTAAGCGTCGTGATAGCCTCCCGCAAGCCTGTATAAACTCTTTCGGGGTCGCTGCTGTAAAAATTCAGATCGTAAACATAAACCTTTGAATTTTCCGTATTGTCGTAGTAGCTGCTGCCGCGGCTGCTACGATTCCAAAACGTAAAAAAATTATCGGGGTATGTTTCATCTTCTAACAATGAGCCTTGCAGCTTTACGGGATAGCCAAACGCTTTTGATAATGTTTCAATTAATAAATCTTCCACGCTTTAACCTCCCGTCAGTCTGTTTAAAACTTCATTCATTGCAGCTTTTTGCAATTTCTTTATTTTGCTTTGCGTTTTGTTTCCGTAAATTGCGTCGTATAACTCAGTAACGGGCGGGTGTTTTGGCGTGCCGTACATCAAAAATATTGACGTCATACCGCTTTTTTTAAAATCAAGTCCCACGTCAATACTTGCCTGCGCGCCGTCCCATTCAACCGTAAAATCTTTACTTAAAGATTCAAGCGTTACGCCCTCGCTATACTTACCGAGCGCGGGTAATTTCGACGGCTGCAAAGCGGCGGTAATTTCGCCGTTTACAAATTGCTTTGAGGCTTTCAATCCTGCCTCAATAGCTCTTTTTAAACCGTCGCCGCCCGCGAGTTCGTCAATTCTCTCCGCCAATTCCGAAAAACCGTTGAATTGTATTCCGATTCTGTTTTTCGGCATATCAAGCACCGCCTTTTATTTCGCGGATTTTAAACCGCATATATTGATTGCGCATATTGATATTTTCGGGCGTGCCGAGAATTTCAAAAAATGAGCCGTCAGGCGTTGCAACTCTGCAATTACTTTTAATTTCGGGGTTGTACCACGTTTCAATTACCGCGGTATTTTCCACGGATAACACGCCGTTCGCTGTTGTTTCCGTGCCTCCGAAAGTTCTATAACTGCAATAAAAATCACTAAGCTTTTTATATGCCTTTTTTGCTGAGCCTTTCGCGCTTATGTAATCAGGAATATAAAGCGCCATAACCGCAGTAAACGGTTGCGGGGTATATGCTGCCATTATCCCGCCCCCTCTGCTGCGCCCGCTGCTTTAAGCTGTATGCAGCGTTGCATAAAATATTCTGATAGTTTACCGTCGCCCGCTCCATAATTCCATAAATCAGAAACGCCGCGCGCTGCAAGTCCTATAATTTTTTCAGAATTTAAAACGGCAGCGGGAACGCCCGCGCTCCTTGCATAATCAAGCACTTCTGCAATATATAAATCAATCATATTGTCGTGATATGTGCCGCTTATTAATAGCATTGTTTTAACTTTTTCGCGTAATTCCTCGCTGCTCATTTTAAACGCCCTTTCTTAAAAATTATGCACTTGCTTTTTTGATAATAAGCACGCCGTTCGGGTCAATAAGTTTACCGTCGGCAATAAGAATACATTTATTTTTGATTTCGTTTGTATCGTGGTCAGTCCACTTAACAGTCTGCATTTCAAGATTGCTATTAAAGCCATAATCTGAAAGTTTAATGAAAATTGCGAACGCCTCACCCGCTGGGCAGTCGTCGTAACTCGGTAAAATACCGTCCTCGACTGTTTCAATATTCTTACCGCCGAAACGGTATGTTTCCGCGCCGTCAATGCCATAATTAACGCGTCCGATCGGCTGTCCCGTTTGGTCTGTCATTCCGTCAATGTAGCCGTCAAATGTAGCCTGATTCATAATAAATTCGCCTGTACGGTATGACTTTTTCATTTTTGCGAAAACTGCCTTTTTCCAGCCGCCCCAGCTTGCAATTTCCTCCGCGGAAATTTCAATAATATTAGATTCAGGAACGCGGGTATCGTTAAGGATTCCGAGCGGCTGATTTGTGCCGTTACCTGAAATAATTGAAAGCTCAATAGCCTTAATCATTGCCTCAGTTGCAAGCGGTACAAAAAGCTGCTGGAACATTGCAAGGGTTGTCACGTTTGCAAGCAATGTCTGAGAAATCTTACATTCAAGTCCGAAATAACTAAATGTAATGCTTGTATTTGCCTGAATTTTCTTATCCTGCGACGGGGTTGTTTCGCCGATCCAAGTTGCCTCAGGTTTGAGTGATAAAATCGGAATTGCAACGCCGCCCTGAATTGCAAGCCTGCGCACCTTTGCAAAAATATTTCCGTATGTATCAAGATTCTGAATAATCTCATTAAGAATTGTTGTCGGAATTACCGCGCTTGCGTCGCTTGTTGTTGTTGTCGCTCTGTACTGCGGCGGAATCGGAACATTGCGACAAACGAAATTCATAAACGCCTTGCGGTATTCCTCCGAATCGTACTTGTCGTCGTTTTCCTTTGCTGCTGCGGCAGCTGCTTTAAATTTGCCTCTAAGCTGAGCACCCGCAGGAATGTTTGAACGCTGTCCGTCGTCGCCGTCGTCGCCGTCGGGGTCGTTGCTGCTGCTCTGTGTGCCGCCGTCGCCCTCTCCGTTGCCGTCGCCGCCGTCGTCGTCAATATTTGCAAGCTGCTCCTTTGCCTCTCTGAGTTCTTCAAGCACGCTGTCAAGAGTTGCGCCGAGTGCTCTTACTTCGTCCGCTGTCTTTGCGTCCTTAATTTCCTGTCTGAGCTCTGCCGCTCTCTTTTCTTTCGCTGCAATAAGTTTTAAAAGATACTTTTTCATAATTCCTTATCCTCCTAAACGTTATAAAGATATTTTGCTTTTAATTTTTCAAGCTCCACGTCGTCCGACGGGGTTTCCTTTGCGCTTTCCAGCGCATTACGCGCGCTCTCCAGCGCGTTTTTGCTGCGTGCCGATAATTCTGTATCAGCATAAGCGGGAAAAGTAACAGCGGAAACTTCAAATACTTTTCCGATTTTGGTAATTGTGCGGGTCGGGTGGTCGCTTTCCAGCTCCGCCCATTCCTCGCCGTCTATGGTAAACATAAACGACATTCCGTCTATGTCGCCACGCTGTACCGCTGAATATAAAGCGCGCGCCTCGGAATTGTTTTCCGTGTCAAGATTTACGCGGATAGCCATTCCGTTTTTGTCAACGCTCATTTGCATAGTGCTGTTGTCGTTGTTGTTTCTGCTGCGCGCTAACGGTATCATATCCGTGTTATGATTTACTAAAAATCGCACGTCTTTTAAATCCGTTTCGCCCAGCGCGCCCGCTTTTATAATTTCATCAAATAAGCCTAAATCCGTGCGGCTGTCGTATACAATAGGTCTGCCGCTCAAATAGTCGCCGTGCTTTTCGTCTTTTTCGGCGCGCACTTCAAATGTGAAATGCCTTTTTTCCTGTTCAGATTTCGCCGCTGTTGTTGCCATTGCCTGTATTACCTCCCTCGTTGTTGTTATTGCCCGTTTGATATTGCTGCGCTATGCTCACGTTTACATAGTTGAGCGATTGCATACGCACGCCCTCTAATTCTGCGAGCGGCATTAAACCAAACGCGGCGCGCTTTTCGTTTTCGTATATGCTGCCGCTGTCGCCGAGCAGCCTTACAAATTCAAGCTTTTCCTGCACACTCATAAAAACAAGATCGCGCGGGAAAAATTTAATTTTATTACCGTGGGCGAGCTCGTTTCTTGTAAAAAGTGTTTTTGTAAACGCCTGAGATAATGCAGTAATAAGCGGTTCAAGCGTTTTCTGATAAAAAGCCTCGTATTGCTCTTTGGTATAGTCGCCCGTTAATATAGGCAGCGGGACGCCGAAATGCCTTAATATTTTTTCATCAATAAATTTCAGCGTGTCCGCGTCTACAAGTTCAAGCTTTTTGTCAATCGGTATGTATTCCGTTGATAAATCAAGCCCCAGCATTCCGCTTTCGGAATTATTCAGCTTTTTTTCAAGCTCTTTTAATTGCGCCTCGGTCTTTCCGTCGTCTATAAGCGTTTTATACTTAACGATTCCGTTTACTGCAAAGCTCGCTTTCATTGCTTTTGCAACGCCCTGCAATAAATTTTCATTAAGTTCTAATGTTTTCAGCAGCGCGCCATTGTCAGGCTGTCCGAAATCATTTCCGCCCATATATTCATTAACAGAATATTTATACTTGATATGTATTATTTCACTATACGGGAACGTCGTTTCTTCCCCGTTGCCGAAATTGAATTTTACAAAAATATTTCCCTCGGTATCTTCCAAGAAATCAACTTCCTGCGGCTGCACGGGGTAAAGCCCTATGTAATGACGTTTCACTTTGCCTTTATCTTTTTTATCTTTCCAAGTATAAAAAAGAGGAATGATAAAAGAGTTATAATTCAGATATAAATTCCACACGATTTTTTCAATAAATTCGCTTGTTGTCATAAGCGGATTCGGGGCGTTTAATACGCTCTGCACATTTTCAAAAATCGGTACAATATCTTTGTTTTGTTTCTGCCTGATATGCTGCGGCGTCAGCTTTTTCATTTCCTGCACAATGCAATTTACTGCCTGCTGTACGACGTCGCTTGCGTAAATATTGTCGCCGTACTGTGAGTAAATCGGCATTGAGCCGTTAAGCATTGCCGCGTAGCCTGTATTTTTCGGCTTTTTCTTGAATAAATCAGATAGCCAGCTAATTTTTATCACCCCTTTTTTATTACTTGTTTCGGATTATACAAGAATTACATAGCCTGCAAATGTTTCCTCGGATTTGAGCGTAATTGTGCCGCCGTTTACCTCAATAGCAACCGCCGCATTTTCAAACATTGAGCCGTTTGCACGATATACCGCCGCCACGTTCTGAGCGCTCTGAATAGCGTATGAATAAACGCCGTTCCCGTCAGCTGTACCCCAGCTATTTGCAGTAAATTCCGCTTTTGTCGGAGCTGCGAGCCCGTCAAGCTTTGATTTATAAGCGTTTGTGAAATCATTTGTTGACAAATCTTTTCCTGTGATTTTGTCAACCTTATTTCCGAGCCCCTGATTAAGCGCCGCTGTTGTTGCATAGCTCGCGAGCTGCTGTGTGAGCGCTGTTGCTGTAATATAGCTTGCAAGCTGCTGTGTGAGCGCTGTGTTTGATACATAGCCGTTAAGCGCTGCGTTAAGGTCGCCCGTTGTGGTAAAGTCATTAATAGCCGCTGCAAGTTCTGCGTCTGTTACATAACCGCCAAGCGCTGTATTAAGTGCCTCTGTTGTTACATATCCCGCAAGCTGCTGTGTGAGTGTTTCCGCTGTTACTGCGTTTCCGTTCGCGTCGTAAAGTTCGGTAAAATTCGCGTTGATAGCGTCAAAAATTACGTCCCAAAATGCGCCGAGTTTGATTTCCTGTCTTGCCATAATAAAAATCCTCCTTAAATCTTAAAACCGATCACCTTTTTTAAAGGTAAATCTTCAAACCAATCTATATAACGCGCCGTGGGCGGCGTGCTACCGATATTAATTCCGCTGAAAGCATTTCCTGAAAGTTTAAGCGTTGTCGCGTTGATTACTTCCGCGTTCATTGCAAAAAGATTCATACCCTCGAACATATAAGAATAGTCAGCCATAAGGCTAAGCGGCTTATATATCAGCCCTACCGCGGGCGCAATATAACTTGTTGCTGCCATACATTCATCACGCTGGAAAATAAGTCCGTCGAATTTTGTGCAGTCCTCCGAAAGTGTTATATTCACGCTTTCGCCGCTCTCGATTGACGGGATATTTATAGTTCCGTCGTATAAAATAATTTTCTTTTCTCCGACTTCTCGGAAATTTCCGTTAATTTTAGAAATCAAGTTTTTAAAGCTGTCGCCAAATTTTAAAACCGTCATATTAAACCCCCGAAACAACATAATAAACGCCTGAAAAAGCCTGCGCGGAAAATACTGTTATATTTCCGTTGCCGTCAATCTCATAATGCAGCGCTACGGGCTTATATGCTCCGTTGTCATATCGTGTAATATTAAAGTGGCACGAATAGCCGAGCCCGTGAACGTCATTTGATACGGTCATTTTGTAAATTCCGTCCTCATATCTCCACGCATTTGTTGAAAACGTCTGCCAATAGTTCCCGCCGATTGAGCGTCCCGTCATTTTTTCGCCCCCTCTATGATTTGTAAAAATTCGGTACGGTATCGCCTGTACATTTCGTATAGAATTATTAGCGTTACCGCTCCGTCGATTCTTTTTGCTGCCTCAGTTTTGACGCAAAGGCATTTCCCTTTACTGTCAACCGTAATCAGCGCATTTTTTAAGCACCAATTGTCAACCGCGTGTTCATTGAAATTGATTAATTGATGTTTAAAATCTGCCTCGCATAATTTCATTGCATTGCTCAGCGTGTCCGCGTTCTGCAATATCAAAACAAGTTCCTCGTTTGATTTAGTCCAGCCGTAAAGCTCCATTCGAGAAATCCAGTCTTTTGAAAATTTCTGATCGTAGCCGCATTTAAAAAGCTTAATATTATAATCTTTGTACAAATTATAAAACCAGTCCGCGACAATTGATAAATCAATGTCGTTTCCCTCTGTGATAGTCATTAAACCCGCAGCCGCCCACTCTTTATATTGCGCGCCCGCCTGTTTATCGTCGCTTTCTTCCAGCTTGCTTTCAGGTATGAAATAATGCGAATAAATATATTTTGTTTTGTCATTCGGTTTCATCAATAAAATTTTCGCGTTGCATAAGTCCGTTGTTTCCGCTAAGTCAACCGCGCCAAGACAAATGCAGCCGCGGAAATCTTCAAGATTATAAACGGCTTTATAGCTGTAATCTTCAAGATTTAACCAGCTTTCAGCGGCGTTTTGCTTTATGTTGAAATCTTTTGATAAAACAAAAATTCGGTCTGCCTTTGACTGCCTCGCAATATCAATTTGCTCGTCGAGATAGTCCCATTTTTTAACGATTCCGAGCGTCGGATTACTTTTTACCCAGCTTTTGCGATTTTGCCAAACTTCCTGCTCGCTGTCCTGAGTGTAAAGCCACGGCAAAAAGCGCGCCGCTGCAATTCCGTCGTCCTCTCCGTTTATGATTTTCCGAGCCTTTTTTAATTCGTCGTCTAAGTAGCCGTCAACGACAAATCCCTCGGTTGTTATGTTAATAAATTTCGGATTGTTCTTTAAACTCTGTGATTGCTCAATAGATTTACCGATTATATTCGTTTTCATTTCGTGCGTTTCGTCGATAATCGCAAAATCTATATTGCGCCCCTCTTTGTTTCGCGTTCTATCCGATAATTTAAAAACTTTCGTGTTTGTGTTTTTGTTTAAAATGTGCTGCTGATTCCTTTTGCTGTCTAAATCCCGCGGGTCGATCAGCTGTCGCATTAAATCAATAGCGTCATAAGTAATTGACGCCTGCGTATCGTCGTTACTGCTGCAAACTATGTCCGCGCCCTCAGCGCCGCAGACAAATTCAGACAACCCCAGCGCCGAGCACGTTTCCGACTTTGTATTTTTACGCGCTATAAGCAGCAGGATTTTTTTAAATCTATCAAAACCAGTATCAGCCATTTTAAAGCTGTAAATAGTTTCGATAAATGCCTTTTGCCATAACATTAAAATCATAGGCTTATTGTAAAACGGCGATTTTGTGAGCCTCACGCAATTTTCCATAAAGTCCATACGCAGCAGCGCGTCCGCGGTATCGTAATAATACGCGTCATTGTTAAAATCCTCTTTCAGGTTGTCAAGCTCTTTCCATAGCTCACGCCCTACAAGGATTTCGCCCGCCTCAATACGCGCGTGATATTCCAGCAGCGCGGAATTGTCGGGCGTCCATATCTTTTTATGCTGAATTAACATACCATTCACCGATACGGCAGCACGCCGCGTCGTAAAATCCGCGGTCAAGCTCTATTCCGATAAAGCGCCGCCCCGTATTAAGGCAGGCAATTGCAGCTGTGCCGCTCCCCATGCAGTTATCAAGTACCGTTTCGCCCTCGTTTGTGTATGTTTTCACAAGATATTCGATAAGCTTAACGGGTTTTTGCGTCGGGTGCAGCCTGTTTTTATTCGACGCCACGTCATTTTCAAATGTTAAAACGTTATTCGGATAGCCTGTATAATACTGGGCGTGCCTTTTGTTTAACGTTGAATCTTTATAAACGTGCATTTTCCCGCTTGCGTTCCTGTAAATCGGCTTATCAAGCTTTCTAACCCCCTGCGGGTTATATGTAGCAGCCTGCGCCGCGTTGTTTTTTATATTCCCTCTTAAAAATTCCGCTTTTATTTCGGAATAATCGCGGGAAAAGCGCCCCGTTTCCTGCTGCAATTTCTTGTAATTTTCCTCCGACGGGATTGAAAATTGCTGCCCGTAGGTGAAATAATGACTTGACATAGAATTATTTAAAATTCTGTCAATATCTTTTCTTTTCAGCCCGCTTTTTTCAAGCTCTGTAAAGAAATATTCACGCAAGGCGGCGTGCTGTCCTTTGTTGTTTTGGTATGGTCTTTTAATAAAAATACAAATATCCTCAACTTTTCGCATAGGCTGAAATTTCGCCAGCGCAAAGCCCGTCGTATTATTTTTAAACCAATACCAACAATATTTAAAATCCGCTTTATTGCTGCTGATTAAATCCGTTGTAAACGGCTGATTTCCGAATAAAGCTATAACGCCGTTCGGCTTAATTATCCGCCTATATTCCGCCCATAATTCCGAAAATGGTATAACATTATCCCACTCGCAATTAGTAGTGCCATAAGGTAGATCGCAGCAAATAAAATCAATTGAGTTTTCGGGTATTTTCTGCATTGCTGCAATGCAATCATCATTAATCAGTTTCAACATTTCGAGATTTCGCCCACTTTCTTAATGGTGATTCTTCTACGTCGTCCGCGCCTGTTGCTTTTTCCAGCGCCTTAAATACGTTTATATACTGCTGCAAAAATTCTTTGTATAATTTCGCCGCAGCCGTCGCTTTCTGCTGCTCAGGGTTAAGCGGATTGATACGCAGCAGCGGTAATTTTTCCAATTCCTCTAATTTCTGCTCTAAAAATAGCAATCTATTAATCATAGGAATTAAATTTGCGTCATTATCAATAAATTTTAACAATTCCGCCCTGCGTTCCAATTTTTTCGCCCCTTTTTCCAATTTCAAAAATCTCGTTTTTTCGTTTCTGCGGGAAAGTAGTTCCCCCCAACAGTCCCCAAACGGGACGAATTGAGCCGAGGCGGGGGCGGCTATTCGTTAAAAGTTCCGCCGAAATCACGCCACCAATTATTAATATACTTTTCCCACTCTGCTTTATCGCGCCCGCTTGTATCTGTTTCAAGTCGCGCGAGGCACTCAGCCTTTGACGTGTCAATAAATATTTCTTTTGCGCCTAAACTTTTACATAGTCTTTCGCGCTCACTTATCAAGGGATAACCACCGCATATATATGCGCTCTGCCATTTGCCAGCCCTCACGCGTACCATATCAAGCAGCGCGTCACGGACTGCAAATACATTAGTACGCAGGCGATTAGGCTTTATATATCTATCGCACCCGCTCACGCATTGCCATATATTATCAATGTCAATGATTAGATCGCCCTCGTCGGCGTTCTCTTTTATAAAGCTGCTTTTTCCTGATAGCGGCGAGCCGTAAACTAAATAAACGCGCCTGTCGTCAATGCATAATTTTCTGTGTATTCTGTTGTGGCATTTGTGATGTAATAGCTGTATGTTGTCAGGATTCAACGCAATAAAAGCGTCGTTCACGTTTTCTTCTGTAAGCTCTATGACGTGGTGACATATACAGTCATACGCTTTAACAATAGGCTTTCCGCAATGCTCGCACACGTTGACGCCCTCAGCGTTGAGCCTGTCAAGGCGTATAAGCTTTGTAAAGCTTTCCCACTCACGACTTCTATAAAAATCACTAAGCGTCAAAATAATCACCGTAAGAAAATCCCGCGTCGATAACATATACAATAAATTTAGCTACTGTATTTGTCGGCGAGGATATTCTTAACATTGCCGAATTATGCGCGACATCAACCAGCGCCGCGCTTGCGCCTACTGTCAGCGATACTGGAATTACCATAGGATAACCGCCTAATCGCTCATCAAATTTAATGCCTACATTGTAGTTGTCGCGGGTTTCAACTTTGTACATTTTAAAGCCTTTTTTCGCTATGACTTCAACGATTTTGTTTTCTTCACATACTGCAAAACACTTTGACATATTACCGCCCTTTCATTACCAATCGTTAAACATTCCTTTACATTTCCCAAGCTGTATTGACGCGTTCATGCGGTCAGCTTGCTTTTGCTCGTCGTCCCTCATTACCGACGTCCAGTATTCTTGTATTTCTTCAATGCTCGCGATTCTTTCGTTCCTAACTTCGTCGTTTAACTGTTTAATATATTCTTGCACGTCAAGTTCTTCCAAGAATTTATACGCGTTTGCGTATGAGTGCGATTTTGAATAGCCCGCTTTTAATGCCGCTTGCGCTGCGTTGCCTTTACATTCCCCGCAGTAATATTCGCAAAATGCTTTCTTTTTTTCGCTCATTTTTCTGCTCATAAAAAATCACACCTAAATTAAACATAATTAAACATTTAACATTAAAAAGCTCCTTATTCTCAAAATAGAATTAACACAAGCACCAAGAATAAATATTATTTTATTAAATAATACCAATCACCGCCGCCGAGATAACCGACGCCGAGATTGTTTGCTTTCTGAAATTCTGCTATTGCGTTCATTGTTTTATTGCCTGCGATTCCGTCAGCTTTTCCGCAGTCAAAACCTAAATTATTCAAACGTTCCTGCGTCCATTTTGTTAGCTGTCCGCTGTCGCCGTTTTCGATAATGTATTTTTTAACGGCTGCAAGTGTTTTTTCGCCTGCGATTCCGTCAACTGTCAGCGCTGCGCCTTTGCTGTTTAGAATCTGCTGGAGCTCTTTAATTTTTGCGTCCTGCTTATAGTCCCATTCGCGCCCGTCTTTGCTTATACCGTAATAACTATAAAAATCTTTTGTAACGCTTAAAGTTCCTTTTGTTTCGTCGCCGCGGTATGTGCCCGCCGTTCTGACGTCAAGGTGCGTATAAGTATATTTGCTGTTAATATTTGCAATGCCGCCAAATCCTAAGTCCTGAGCTTTGCAAGATACTGTTTTCGAGCTTATCGGCTGCCCTTTTTTGTCGTAAAAGATAATATCGCAAGCGCGCCCTATTGTATGCTGTCCGCCGCCGTTGCCGCCTACTTTTATATCGTGAGCCATGCAACGATAACCGCTTGTAATAATGCCCTTTGCAGCGCCCAGCGCTGTATATAGTCTTTCAAGCTTATCAATCAAATTTGAATCAATTACAATTTCGTGCTTTCTTCCACATTTGCAACGAAACTCTTTCGTATTAAAATGTTCTGAAAGCTGTTTGTTTTCGCCGTATTCGTATTTATTAATCATTTTCGCCGTCCTCCTCTTTAAGTTGTTTTAAAATATCAATTAATTTTTTCGGCAGCGGCAGCCCTAAATTTCCCGCATTTTCAAGGATTGAAATTCCCTCATTCGCGATATAAAAGCCGATAACCGCCGAGCGGCAAACACTACCGCCGCCCAATATATGAGCGTCTAACAAATGCCCTACCGCAACCAAAATTAAAATTAATACTTTTTTCGCTATGCCTTTAAAGCCGATTTCCGACGACAAATTTTTTCTAACACACGCAACCGCGAGCCCTGAAATGTAGTCGAGCACTATAAACGCGATCAGCGCATAGAATAACCCGTTTAACTCGCCCCATAAAAAACCGCATAAAGCGCCCACAAGTGCAAATACTGATTGAAAAAACTTATCCATAAAAAATACAGCTCCTAATACTAAAATTTTCTATTTTTATTATATTTATATTACTTTGTGTACTCAATAAACTAAAAGTACGCAAAAAGTACGCGGCATTGTTCCACGTGGAACATTATTCCAAAATAATAAACGCCCTGCTCATTGCAAGGCGTTTAATGCTTGTTCCGCTGCTTTGCGGGTTGTAAATACACATTTTCCGATATGCTTTTTTGAAAAGTTAAAAATGCCGTGATTGTTTTCGTCAAGGTCATAAGCGACAAATTGTCTATGTTTGATATGAGAAATTTGCGCCTTAATGATTCGCGGCTTTTCGCTGGGGTCAGGAATATATTTCCCGATAATAAAAACAATGTCATTCATTTTCATTTTTATTTTTCCTCTTTATATCGTCTAATTCTTTTACTATTTGTTTTGCGCAAAGAAAAACAAATAGCGTTGTCATAGCTGATAAGCAAATAACTCCGCAAACTTGCGCTGCTGTTATAAACATTTTTCCGCCCCTCCTGCTCCTGTTTCTGTTTCTGTTTCAAACCTATGCAGCAACGCAAAAAGCATTATGCTGCTTTGATTGTTTATCGTCCTGATTTCGTCCAGCGTCCAGCCGTCCGCAATTGCCGCATTTATAACGGCGTCAAATTCCTGCGTTTGTGTGCAATGTTTCACAAGAGTTTTTACACGTTTATTTCGCGGGTTAATCACGGGCGGCATAGGTATTTTGCTTATATATTCGGGCGTCTGAGCGCCGCGCGGTTTTGTACTTTTAATCATTGTTTATTCTCCTATTCCATACTTTTAAAGCCTCGTCTATGTAGTAATGCGTCAGCGTTTTTATTCCGCATATTGCATTTGTGCATTGTATAAGATGATTTCCGTGATAATCTTTAAACGCTTTCGCTTTACTTCCGCAGCACGGGCAGGGCTTTATTTCTTCGGCGCTTTCGGGTTGCTTTTCCTCAAAACACCTTACCGCCGCTCTACTTCCGCCGTGTCTGAGCATATTATAATAATAGCTTTTTTCATTGCGACAATATCCACGCCTTGTATTTTCTATATGCGCGTAATGTTTGCAATCTCTACAATTAGGCATTGCTTTCAAGCTCCTTTCGTGCTCTTTCAGTCCAGTATAGAATGCTCTGCTGCGTTTCGGTCATTTTCAACCCCCCCGCCCTCAGTTTTAAACCATTCTTTACATATATCGTGTATAAGTTCGTCAATTGTAAAATTAATTCTGTAGTCTGAATCGCATTGACTAAAGGCTCTATCTAAAAAATTTTTGCCGTCGGTTATTGTTATTATTGTTACTTCTCTGTTTATTTTTACAGCTCGGAAAATTTCTATATTAGTGCCGTGATTATAATTGATAATTTTAATTGCATTTTGCATATGTATTATTGATTCTATAAAACTCATTTTTAAACCTCCGTTCTTTTCATAATAATCATATGGTCGCCGAATCTACCGACGGCTTTAAACCCGAATCGGCGATATAGATTAATAGCTTTATTTTTTTCGTCAACATATAATACGCTTACGTCGTATTCTTTAATCATATATTTTAAAATCTCCGTGCCGTATCCTTTTCCGCGCAATTCCTTTTTTACTTCAAAGCCGTGTAAAAAGGCATTAGGCTTTCCGTCAAATTCTACTGTGCTCGCCTCTCCTATTTTCTCCCCTTTATCGCAAAAGAAAACTTTAACCCCTGCACCCTCCGCGTATGCCTGCTCGATTGTGACTGTATTCATTTTCCCTCCTATAAAAACAATTCATAAATCACGTCGTCGGAAAATATAAGAACGCTCAGCCGCTCCAATAGTTCCCGTTGATGTCGTGTAATTGTCGTCGTGCTCACGTCGAAATATTCCGCGACTTGTTCACGCGATTTATTTTCAAAATACCGCAGCGGGATAATTTCAAAGTATTCGTCGTCTTTGATTTCCTGCAATGCCTTTTCAATCATTTCAACATACTTTCGCGAAATCCCGCTTTCGGTATAGCCCTTTTTGAAAGCCTCATAGTTTCTTAATATGTATTCTGTTTTCTCTGTCGCTTTCGATCTGTTGTTATTCATCAGCCCCGCAATTTTTAAATTGATAATAGTTGCGCTGACTGTTTTTTGTATCAGTTTTTCTATATCTGCATTTGTGGGCTGATTCACGGGTGATTCCTCCTTAATTTCTCTCCGTCATAATTTTTATATTAGGCTGTCTGTAAAAATTCTGATACGATATTTGCCCGCCTGCACTTTTTACAAGGGCGCAGAAATAATTTATAATATTTCTTTCGATTCCAGCCGCCCGCAGGCGTTTTATAAATTGCTTACGTGTCATTGTTTACCCTCGCTTTATATTTCGTCTGATACTTTACGAATTATCGCGGAAACGTCGTTTAAATCTAAATAGCTGGGTTTGTTTTCGGTTATATCTGTAAAGGTATAACCGACTAATTCATTTGTTATCTGATTTCTTCGCAATTCAAGATCAGCCGCTTTCACGGTAAACTCTGCGCCGCTCTTTAAAATAATTCTGAATGTCATTCTTTTACCTCGCTTTCTGCTTTATGGTTAATATACGGATTTTTTTTGCTCCACATTTCGCGCGCTGTTTCGTCGGGGTTGTCCGCTGTATCAATAGAAAATATCGAGTTTTCATCAATTGTTACTAAATCCGCTCTTAACCCGTGCACTCGGATATTCCCGCGCGGAAATCTATAAAATTTCTTTAAAGCGCCATTAATGCAAGATTTTTTGATATCCTTTATAACAAACTTGCAAGGCAAATTGAAAGTCGCATAAATACGCAATTTAAAACTAAATATAATTTTAAATTCTTCATACGATAAAGCCCCGCCGAGCTCTTTCACCGCGTCGCACGCCTGCTTTATAATATCCCGCGGGAATCTTGCCGCCCGCATTTCCTTAATAAATTTTTTCTTTTTCATTGTTGTTTGCCCTCAAAACTTCCATATTGTAGCCGCTTTCGACAAACGCCTTTGTAAGCGGGCGATTTACACAATTACCGAGCTTGTCATAAATCTCGCTAATTTCATTTTCTGAAAAATCTGTTTGCAAAAATGTATTAATGCCGTCAAGCATAAACGAATGAAATTTTTGATTTTTGTTATTACTATTAAACGGCATTCTTTTATGTGCAGCTCTTGAAAACCATTCAAGCACCTTGCATTTTACTTCAATTTCGCTTTCGCAATTGTCCAAACAAAAATACTCGTTTGCAGCTCTATGCGCTATAAATTCGCCGTGGCGATTTATAAAGCTGTTTGGAAAAGCCTGCATTAATTCAAGTGCAATTTGAAATTTGTCCATAATAAAAAATTACCTCCCTATCAATAGATTTTATTTCGGCGGGTAAAAAGGTAGTTTATAGTTTCCTTTTTCTCCTGCTTTTCAAAGTCTAATGCTGTCACATTCTCCCCGAAATAGCGATTTACTTCCATATCAATAAAACGTATTTCGTCGGGGTATGCTCTATGTATTGTACCGTCCTCGCGCTCTATGATTGCTAACACTCCCGCCGAGTTCCCGCGGCGCTGAGACGGAATAGCGCTTTTATAATGCTCCCAGCAATGAAATAAAGCTTTTTGCCCTGTAACAATACACGGGCGCAATTCGTTTTTTATTTTGATTTCGCCGTTCATCATTCTTTCGCTCCCTCCTGTTTTTCAATTTCTTCAATCATTTTTTGTATTGCCTGCTCGGTAGCCAGCGGTATAATTTCAACGACTTTTTGAATTATTGTCGGTAGGTTGTTTGTAAGATTTTCTAACGCTGCCGCGAAATGAGCCGCGCTCGAATAATACGCCTCATTGATTCGTGCTTGCTGTCGCTGTATCAATTCAAGTGAATCACCCGCAAGCCTTTCAATGCAGCTCGGTTTATTTTGAGTATTTTTGTAATACGGACAACTCATACAGTACCCCGCGTTGCTCTTGCAGCATTTCAGGGCTTGTATTATCTTTTCATCATTCATTGTTTACCCTCCCTTTTATGCGTATGGATTCTCGGCAGCGTAGGCGCTCAAAGCTTTGTTAATATCGCGCATTGCTCTGTCGTGTAATGCCGCGTTGTCGTCGTCAAAGTTTAGGACAAACAAATGGAAATCTAAGAACGCAAGGCAATCTATGTATAGTTTCATTCCTGCGCCTCCCAGCTTATTCTATCGAGCTGCCTTTCAAGCTTTGCGTCGATCAGCATATTTATTTTGCTTTCGCCTACAAATCTTTTCATTTGCTCCGCCATAATAAGAACGTCCGCGATTTCCTCGCAGAAATTTTCATATACTTCACTTACCGAATTTTCAGTATAAGAAACGCGCTTTAATTTCTGAGCTGCTTTGATAGCCTCCGCGCATTCCTCTACGAATATTTCGCGCTGCTGTTCAAACGTGTAATTGCTCCTAATTGTTTCAATTGCGTCATTCTGTTTCGTAGTCATAATTTAACCCCTTTTCTTCTAATTCGTCCGCTTTCTTGTATAACGCTTTTTCTTTTTTCTCAGCGGTTTTATACGCTTTGAAATGCTCTGCCGCCTCGTCGATTATATCCGTCGGAACGGTCGTCAACGGCTTTCCGTCATACGGTCTTAATAAATCCACGTATTTTTGCAGCTCTGCCGCTGCAATTTCCGCCTGCTCCGTTGACTGTCTTAATAGCTCTTGCTTTCGCTCAAAAACAACGTGGCTTATTGCGTGACTTAATACATAGCTGGACGCCGATTTGCTCATAGTTTCAATTATTTGTATAAGCTCTTTTTTCGTGCACGATTCCAGCACCTTTAATAATTTTTTCATTTTTCGCCTCTTTTCCCTTTCTGATTATTCAGATTATTTTTGCGGCGGCGTTCTCTTGCCTTTTCCTCGATATATGCCGTATCTCTTTGCATTGCCTTATATTTCCCGTAGCTGCTCACGCCCGCTTTTATAGCGTCGTGCACGTCCTTTAATATCGCTCCGTTCGGGTCGTCCTCGAATTTATCCCTTTACCTCTTGTCGCGCGCATACTCACGGCGGAATGCGTTTCTACGCTCGCGCAAACATTCAGCGCAATATTTTTTCGTACTGCTTTTGCTCTGCACGCGCTGCCCGCATATTTCACAAGTTATATATTTCATAACAGCTCCTTTTAAAAAATATAGTATTATAACCCTTTGCAATTTTTGCAATTTGCTATAATACTATATTACCATAATTTTACATATAAGTATATTCGCATAATAACTAAATATAATTATAATTATTTGTTATTATTGCTTAATATGTGAATAGCTGTTTTTCGCTCTCTTTTTCGCTTTCTTTTCGGCGCTTTTTTCGTCCATATACTGAAACAATGTTTCAAAGCTGCATATACCAAAAACCACAACAAACGCGGCGAAAAACGAATAAATAACGTCTGATAATGTTATCATTTTTCCTGCTCCTTTATTGTTACTACAACATAGCTTTTTTTATCTTTTAAAAATCGGTCTGTAAATCCTTTTACATATTTCGGGCTGTCGTCTTTGAGCACGCCGCAATTTACAAGCGCGTCAAGTATTGTTTTATGTCCGTACCCTGCTATATTGTCAAGGTCGCGCTTTTGTGTGCTTTCGTGCCATTCAAAATCAATTGTAATCGGGTTTTTAATTTGCGGGATTCCCGCGCGCTTGATGAATAAGGCGCAAAGCGCGTCCGTTTCGCTTTTAAATTTCCCGCCCGCGTATGCGTTACGGCGGCAGGCGTTTATATAATTATTCAAGCTCGGTAATTGTTCATCAATAATAAATTTGTATTCGTTCATTTGTTCCAGCCTCTTTTCCCTGAATATTCTTTTCCTAATATGCGCATTTTCCTTTTTGATTCGGTAATTTCAAAATATAAAATGCTCGCGCACATTTCTTTTGTTTTCTGCTTTTCCTCAACTCTTTTGAGCGTCTTGTATATCTTGTATAAATTGCATTTCTCACGGCAGCCAATTGCACGCCGCGGGCAGTCTGTTTTTGTTTTCGCGTTATAACACGGGTTTTTAATTTGCCGATCAAGCTTTAACTGTCCCATTTTTGCCCGCCTCCCTGAGCTCGTTTAAATGCTGCATAATTATGTCCTGCGCTATTTCAATTCCTTGTTTCTGTCCGTCTACTAATCTATAAAACATTTTCACGTCTTGCAGCGCGTCCCATGCTCTTAATAGCTGCGTGTCTGTGTATTTCTCTTTGACGTCCATTGCTCCGCCTCCCTGTCGGTTTTAAACGCTCTGCGGGGTTTTTACGCCCCGCTTTGCTTTGTGGGTTAAATTATCCGAGCATAAAGCTGCAAGCTATTGAGTGCCAATTTACAGCCGCTACGGGCTCAATTGTCGTTCTGTTTAAAACAATTTCGCCGTTTGTTTCGATTGATACTTTTGAAAACATCTGTCCCACGGAGGCGCACGCGACAATTGCCTTTTTCGCTGGGCGGAATCCGCTCGGCAGCGTTGCAATTACTTGATTTTCAGCCGTAGCGCCTTTATATACGCCGTTCAAAAATACTTCATTTCCGATTTTTCTATATCTCGGTTTCTGCGCGTCGTTGTATGCTGTGATTCCGTCCGCGAGCGGTAAATCAAGCCAGCCGCTATCAGTCAATGCGGTTTCCTGCCACTCTCCCCAAGCGCCCGAATAATACGCCTGAAAATAATAGCAATTAACAGTTTTTGAGCACGGGATATAATAAATAGTTTTCTGCCCGCTGTCGCCCATTGTCATAACTTTAACGCGCGCTGTGTATGTGCTTGTTATCGGCTTATTAAGCAGCGTCGCGCTTACCGTGGCATTAGGTATTAAATAATCACCGTCCGCGAGTTCGTGTAAATCTGCGCCCTCTGTTAATGTCTTTACGCCCATAGCTGCAACGGCTGTCTGTAATGCCGTAATAGCTGCCTGCGCCTCTGTCATTTGCTGCTGCAATTCTAAAACGTCGTCATAAATTGCCATAATAAAAACCTTTCTGCGGGATATAAACGCCGCCCGCTGCGGCTCTGTCGGTTTCCGTGCGTCTGTTGATGTATTACACCGCTGGGCGGTATAACTCTAAGCCCCGTATAATATTTCTGTAAGCTTTTTTGCTTTCGCGCGCCCTGCCTCTTTTCGGCGCTGTCCCTCGACTTTTACGGGCGTGCACATTTCGAGGATTCTGTCAAATATGCGCTTGCGCTGTATATCCTCAGCGTTTGCAAATTGCTGCGGGTCTGTGTTCGTCGTAAATATGACGGGCTTGTTGCTCTTGTATCTTTCGTCAATTACCGTAAATACTTGTTCAACCGTGTAACTTGTTTCACGCTCCGCGCCTATATCGTCAATAATTAATAAATCATAGCTGCATATATCACGCAGCAGGGCGTTTTTGTTTTCGGCGTCGAAAAGCTGATTGATTAAGCGCGTGACGCTTGTTGCAAGTACGGAAACGCCTTTATCAATTAGGGCGTTACCAATGCAGCCCGCAAAAAAGCTTTTACCCGTGCCCGTGTCGCCGTGCAGCAGCAGCCCGCAATTATTTGCTTTCATTTCCGCGAACTTTTCAACATAGCGGCGCGCCAAGTCTGAAATTTTCGGGTTGCTGCCGTCGTCATTCTCGAAAGTGTACGCTATTAATTTTTTGTCCTGTATTCCGACGCTGCGCAGCTTGTTTATTTCGATCTGCTTTTGCATTGCCTGAAATGCTGCTCGCTCTTGTTCGTCCTTTTCCTTTTCGCATTTGCAAAGGCAGCGGACGACGCTTTTAATATTCAGCTCTTTTATTTCGATTTCACATTCTTTCGGCGTGCGGCATTTCCCGCACATAAGCAGCCCGTCAGCGCCCTTGAAGTCGTCAGGCTGTGTAATTATAGCCTGCTCCGCTGCCTTGCTTATTTCGTCAATTATTTGCGCATACAACTTTTAACGCCTCCCATTGTTCCACGTGGAACATTATTCCAGTATAATATTTTTTACCATAAGCCAATAAGCCCGCTGTCGTCTACTGTCTGCAAGTTTCCGCCCGTTGCCTGCTCCGTGCTGCTGTCGTAGTCGTCATATTTGCCGTCAAGCACTTTTGCAATGTTCGCGTCTTTCATCAACCAGTCAAAATCAGCGTGCCAATTCCTGTTATTTTTGCCCTTTAAAAAGCTGCTTTTTTCTGCCTTATCAAAACAACGCTTTATATCCTCTATGCTGTACCCGCTGTTTAAACGTGCTTTAATTGCTTTTCTTCTTGCGTCTGATAGTTTATTGACGCTGGGCAATGATACGCAAGTATCATTGTAAGCGTTGATTATCTCTTGATAATCGACGCGCTTTCTTTCTGTTTCTTTTTCTCTCTCTTTCTCTATATCTATATCTATCTCTTTATCTATCTCTATCTCTATCTCTATCTTTGGTGGACGCTTTTCGGACAAATGTCCGCCGCCGTTCTCCGACGCGTCAGGCAATGCGGCAGCGGGCGCGCTTTGTAGTGCTTTTTGCTCTGCTCTCTGTCGCTGCTGCTGCTTTTTAAATGCGCCGTAGCTTTGCGAGCCGATCAAGCTTTCGACCTGAGATAAATATAATTCGCCGTTTTCCAGCACTTTTATTAAACCGATTTCCGTTAATAGTTTCAGGGCAATTAATACCGTGTCGGGGTGCGTGCGCGTGATTTCTGCAAGCTTTTTATAGTCATAAGGCACTAATATATCACCAACGCGGCGAATCATTATCCCGCTTGTTTTCAATGATTTTAAACATAGTTTCAAATAAAACAAGCTGTATTCTTTGCCGTTCGGTTGTTCTTCAAGCCACGATATAGCGTCGTCCTCGAAAAAATCTTCTTTGAGCTGCAACCAATAAAAACGGCGTTCATCATATTTGCTCATTCGTCAGCCCTCTTTACGTTCGGATTTGCTTTTACTATGTAGCTAATGCCTTTTATTGTCTTGCCCTCGTTTCTGATAAATTTTCTTTCAAGATAACCCTTTTCAATCAATTCATTCACGGCGTTTCGTATCGCTGAAACGCTTGAATCTGTTTTGCCCGCGATTGATTCAAGCGTGATATTTTCGCCCTGCTTTTTCATTTGAGCGATAACAAACCAGCAGCCCAGCGCTCTAATTGATAATTTTATTGTGTTCATTGTGTGCCTCCCTGCGTTTTAAAATGGTACGTCGTCGTCGCCCATAATTGTTTCAAATTCCGATAAATCACCAAACGCGCCGCCGTCGTTCGCTGCTGCTGCCGCTGCCTGCTGCTGCGGGGCTGGGGCGTTGCTGTTTTTGTTGCCGCAGAAATGCGCGCTTTCTGCTATGACTTCAATAATATTTCTGTTGATTCCGTCATTGTCTGTATAAACGCGCTGTTTCAATTTCCCCTCAATAAGGATTTGTGAGCCTTTGCGGAAATATTTTGAAATAAATTCCGCTGTATGCCTCCACGCTATGACGGGGAAAAAATACGTTTCCTCAGCGTCCTTTATGCGCTCATTTACGGCTATATTAAAGCGGGCGTATGCAATGCCGCTCTGTGTATGTTTTAATTCAATATCGGCGGTAATATTGCCCTGTACTATGTATTTATTAATCATTCCTGCTCCTTTTCCTTTCAGCTTGTTTTCTTTCGTGCGTATTGTATGTATTGCTTTTCCTTTTTGTCCCGTATCGCCTTTACTTTCGCAGGCGGCTTTAATTTCGGGAACTCGCTTTGCAGCTTTCGGCGCGTTCTTGTCACGCTTTCATAGCTCGGCAGCTTTAACGATTCACTATTTTTCAGCGCGTATATTAACTCGACGTTCCTTAAATCCGTGCGCGTTTCCTCTATGTATAGCGCGTAAAGTATAAAATCATTAGATCGGCTTTCAGGATATTTCAATAAAATCGCGTGTACGTTTGATTCAATCTTTTTCAATTTCACGGCTTTTCCTCCTGCTTTTCAGAATATTCTGTTTTTTCTATGCGCTCATATTCCCCGCGTCTTAAAAACGTCAATATTTCCGCGTATGCTTTCAGGCTGAAACAGTATACAACAATGTCCTGTCCGATAACTGTTACCACGCGGCAATATTGCGGCGCGGGTATATCCGCGCGCGGGCTTTTGGTGAGCTTGACGAAATCGTCAACTTTCAACGGCTTATCCTGCTTTATTTACCGTCGCCCCCTCTCTTATGCCTAAATAATCATAGACTTTGTTTTTGCTGATATGGTACGTGTATTTGCTGCCGTTGAGCTGTATTGCATAGCCAAACGGCAAAATACCCCGCTGCAATCCTATTCTTACAAACTGCTGACTTTTGTTTAATAATTCGGCTGTTTCTTTAACTGTTAATTGCATTTTATATCAAACCTTTCATAATGCTATTATATCATTATATTACAATAATTTCCATTGACGGAATAAACAATAAAAGCATTTTCTATTTGTTTGTTTTGTCTATTCGGTACATTCAAATTATAGTATATTAATATAATAATGCAATAATTTAAAAATAAAAAAACATAATGAAATTACGTTAAATTTGCAATTGTATATTGCGTGTAGTATCTTAAAAGAGCGGAAACGCACGGAGGGAGCGGAAAATGAACGCAGGGATAGTAATAAAAAAGTTACGTCAAGAAAAGGGAATGACGCAGCAGCAGCTTGCGGACGCGCTGAGCGTCAGCAAAGCCAGCGTGCAGAAATACGAACAAGGGGACGTTTTAAACCTTAAAGCCGAAATGCTGAGAAAATTATGCTTATTATTCAACGCGCCGCCGTTTGTGTTTATCTTTCCTGAGCACATCAGGGCGGAAAATGAAACATTGTCGGAGGTCTACCAATGGACGGAAATTTACAAAATTACAGCGGTATTTAATGATTTGAGCGAAACAAATAGAACGAAAGTAATTGATTTTATCAACATTTTGAACATTGCCGAACATTACAGTAAAGAAAAGGAATGATGAAAAAATGAGGCGTGGAAACGGGGACGGCAGTATTTTTAAACTGTCAGGCAAACGCCGCAAGCCTTACGCTGTGCGCGTGACAATAGGCTGGACGGACGACGGAAAACAGAAATATAAATATCTAAGCTATCACGAAAATAAAACGGAGGCTAAAAACGCCCTGCGGGAATATCTATTAAACCCGCAAAAAATCAAACTTGAACGCCAAACGCTTAAAACGATTTTTGAAAATATGCTGGAAAAGTCGGATTTCTCAAAGGGGACGCGGGAGCAATACGCGGGCGGCTTTAAGCTGCTCGCGCCTCTCCACAATAAACCAATACAAGAAATAGAGCTGGAGGAAATAGAGGCAATTATAGATCAGCAGGCGGCGCTATCCGCTCAAAAAAGGATAAAAAAGGCGCTTTCTAACTGCTATAAATATGCTATGCGCTATGACTATGTTTCAAAGAATCTCGCGGATTTTATCAACGTGAAAACGGAAAAGGCAGCAGAAAAAACGCCGTTTACAGTCGCGGAAATTAAAAAGCTTTGGCGCTATGTCGGAACGGAGCGCTTTGACGATATACCGCTTATATTATTATATTCAGGGCTGCGAATCTCTGAATTGCTCGAATTAAGAATAGAAAATATTGATTTGAAACAAAAAACAATATCCGTCGAAAAATCGAAAACGGCGGCGGGAATCCGCGTGCTGCCTATCCACGAAAAAATTATACCACTAATCGAAAAAAGATATAATGCAAATAATACGCATTTAATCACGCTCAACGGAAAAGAAATGACATATAGCCAGTTTAACCGTAGTTACTGGAAAATAGAGAATCACACGATACACGAAACGCGCCATACATTCATTACATTTTTATCAAAATGCAGCTCGGACGGAATCGCAATAAAAAAGATCGTCGGGCACGCCACAAGCGATATTACGGAGCACTACACGCACCGCACGCGCGAGGAATTGAACGCTGTTATAAATACGCTTGAATACAAATAAAACGCCCTTAAAGGGCGTTTTTTTAATCAGGATAAACACAATCAACAATATCCTCGGTTTCGCAGTCGTTAATATAAATTTCCTCGTTCAATTCGTTCGCGTGTTTTTTCGCATACGTTCTCGCGCCTCTGATGTTTCCGCAATAATCATTTATAGGGCACTCGCCGTCGCTTAATGTTTCAGTTGTAAAATAAAAACGTTTCATAATATCCTCACTTTCTGCGAGGATTTGCCGCCCCGCTCGGCTTGTTGTGTGTTTACTTGTTAGCCTCTGCACTCTCGCAGGCGTCCAGCGCATTAAATACGAGTGTTAAAAGCTTTTTATATGTCCATTCCTTGTAGGTGATTACAAACTCACGCTCGCCGTTTTCAAATTTGCGCCAGTCAATACCTTTACGCCCTACCAGTTTAGCGCGAACGAGTTTTACAAAGCGTTTACGTGTCATAATATCCTCACTTTCTGCGGGGATTTGCCGCCCCGCTCGGCGTGTTGTTTATTTGCTCTGTTTTCCCAGCTCATAAGCTGCAAGCAAAGCGTCTTTTAATCCCCATATAGATGTTTCAAAAAAATCTTCGTCGTCGGTTTTGTGTTCTTCAAGGTCTGTTCTATCTTCTAAACCTATAAAATTGTGTACGATTTCGAGAAGTTCCTTTTCAAGCTTTTTTGTAGTTCTTTTTTTCATATTTTCCTCCTTGCCTTTCGGCGTTTTGTGTTCTTTACCTTATGTCTATATTATACCGCATTTGCAGTATAATTACAATTCGCAAAATAGACAAACTTTATATAATTTCTTTGTGTATTTTTTACACATAAAAAAGCCGCCTAAATCAGGCGACTTTTGTATATTGTAGTGTGTATTGCGTTGTATATTGTAGCCGTATTTTTTGCCGTTCTGCTATGAGCTTAAACGGCGTCGCGGCGGGCTTTTCCGCGCCTGCTCCGCTATTAAAATAAACTAACAGGTTCATTCGTTCCCCTGATATATAAGGCTTTGCAGCCGTTTTGTATATTGCGCGTGTATTTCTTATTTTCAATTTAAAGCCCGTTTTTTCGCGTTCTAATTTTCGGCTATAACTTATACTACCACACCCCGCGGCGCGCGTCAGGCGTTAAATATGACGCCCTGAGCGATATGTTATAAAATACTTTTCAAAGGGGGTTTGAAATTGCAAATAAAGTATTCAAAACAAGCATATAAATATTTAATCAAATTACATAAGCCGAAACGCGATAAAATCATTGAGGCAATAAACGGCATACCCGCGGGCGATATTGTGAAAATGCGCGGCATAGATAACCTTTACCGCCTGCGCGTGAATGATTACCGCGTATTATATACCGCCGAATATGATATAATAAAAATTGAAAAAATCGGCTCAAGGGGTGATATTTACAAATGATTGATAAAAAACGAATTGAAAGCCTATTAAACCAACTGGACGCCGTGCAGCAGCAGATCAACGCTATACACAATGAATTATTAACGGAGCTCGGCAGCGACGAAATAACAGCAGCAGAACGCGCCGAAATAGAGGCAATAAGAAAAGAAAACGACTACCGCACATTTGACGACTGGCAAAAAGAAAAGCCCCTTGATTAAAGGGGCTTTTTATTATAATGTTCTTGTATCAAGTTTTAAAACTGTTTCTATCAACTGATTTCTAACTTTTAAACTTGTTTCCGCTCCGCGTTTTAAATCCTCTTTGAGCGTTCCCATTCCTGCGGGTATTACATCAAGTGCAAATTTTACAAGTGCTTTTTCTGCTGCTTTGTATTCATCTTTTGCTTTTAAGTATTTATCCCATAAGCCGCAGCCGTTCACTTCTGCCCCGTATTCTTCGTTTACTGTATCAAAAAGCGCCTCGTCGTCTATCTCGTAAACTCTGCGGGCTTTGCTGCCGTCGTCGTTTGTTATGTTCTTCTTTTTCATAAAATCCATTTCAAAGCGTTTTTCCTGCTTTTCGATAAATTCATAATTTGCCTTTGCCTTGATGTATCTTTTCTGTATAGCGTTCATAATATTTCCTCCTTGCCTTTCGGCGTTTCGTTTTCTTTACTGTATTTATATTATACCGCATTTGCAGTATAATTACAAGTGGTAAAGTGCACAATGTTTATATAAATACTTTGTTTATTTTGCCGATTGTATTTATACAGCGTTTGCAGTATAATAATAAAAAAGAAATAACGCGGGAGGCGGATATTATGAAAAAAATACAAGAATTAAGATCGGCGACGGGGCTTTCGCAGTCCCAGCTTGCAGAAAAAGCGGGAATGAGCGTCAGGGCTTTGCAGGCGTATGAGGGAGAAGGCGCGGGAAATCGTGACTTTGATTCTGCGCGCCTCAAAACTATATTGAAAGTGTGCGCAGCGCTGGGCTGCTCTTTGTCTGATATTATAGAGGACGACGAAACAAAAACGCTTTTAAAAATCGTGAACGGCAAAAAATAACGCCGTATTTAAACAGAACGCCCCTTTTTCGGCGCTCTGTTTTCTTTTTGGTATAATTACACCCCAAAAAATAAAACGCCCTTAAAGGGCGTTTATTTGCGTTGTGCGTTTAGTTGTGGCAGCCTGTTGCTTTTGCGAACGTTTCAAGCGCTGTTTTTGCGGCAGCGTGCGCGGCTTTTAAATCCTCGTTGTTTTTGTCAGCGCATAAAGCGTAAAATAATTTGCTTTCGTTTTCTGATAATGTTTCAAAAATTTCCTGATTGCTCATAATATACTCACTTTCTGCGGGGATTCGCCGCCCCGCTCGGCTGTTGTTTATTTTTTATGCTGAAAGTATCGGGCACATTGAGTAATTGCCAAGCGGTAATACTGTTTCGCTTTTGTTGTATTCGGAAAACTTTTTGTTAATTCTGCATTTCTTTGTTTCATTTCCGTCTGTGAGTGTTACGGTTTGCGCCGTTCTTGAAATTACTGTGAATTTCCATACACAATCACTATTGCAAATACTTCCTACCGAGTAAGTTTTACCGATTTCAAATTTTTTCATAATATTTCCTCCTTGCCTTTCGGCGTTTTGTATTCTTTACCTTATGTCTATATTATACCGCATTTGCAGTATAAATGCAATTCGCAAAATAGACAAACTTTATATAATTTCTTTGTGTATTTTTTATTAGTGCTTACGATCAGTATTTTGCAGCTGATAAAATAAGATAATATAAGATAAGATAAATAAATATAGTAGTTGTTGTTGGGGCTGTGGAAAAGTTGAAACGCGGCTTTTTCGGCTATTTATCGGGGAAAATTTATCAACTCGCGAATGTTGATAAATTGTTGAAAATGTTGATAAGTTGATATTGTTGAAAGTGAAATGTTTAAAAGTTGATAAATTGTTGAAAATGTGTTTAATGTTTGTATGTTGAAAGTGTTGAAATGTTGAAAACGTGTTTAAACTGTTGAAACATAAAAAAAGGGGCGCGAAATTGTTTCGCACCCTTTATTTGTTCCACGTGGAACATTATTCCAATATAATAATTATTCGTCTTTAACGCACCAAATACCGTTTGAAATATATTTGCAGCCGTCAACGTCAATTGTCCCCTGCGTTGTGTATTCAGCATACGGCATTAAAAACGCGTTCGGGGTGTAGTTCTTTGTATCTCCTACGACAAGCGGGCAAAACATTGTTGCTTGCTCGCCGTTATTTGTGCAATCAAACGATTTGTAAAATATAGACTGGCAATTTTTATTCACAACATAGATTTGATTTTTGTTGCTGCTGCTATTTTTTACGGTACTTAAATAGTTGCCGCCGCTTACTACGTCATATATCAACGTTGTATTTCCTGCATTATCTTTAGTTATTGTAAACACTACGTCAGAATTTAACGCCGCAGCGAACGAAATTCCGTTGTTGCAATTGTACGCATACTGGAAATGTGCAGCGGTGCCGCCCACTCCGTGATTAACAGTTTCGCCATTTTCGGTTGTAATTGTAACGCCGTTGCCGCTGCCGTTTAAAAACATTTTGATTTTTAACAACTCAACTTCGCCAACATAACAAGATACTGTGTCGCTGTTCAGCTCGATTCTATCAAAATATGTCGGCACGGCGTTTGTATTAAGATATTCGTGAAGTTTGGCGGCAGCCGTTGTAGTAGAGCTGCCGTATAAGTATGTTCTTTCAATAGCCATAATTAACCCTCCTGAAATTCTGTAAATGTCGCATTACCCACAAAGCCCTGCGCGCCACTCGTGCTTATTGTTGCATTTTTCGGCGCTGCATTTGTCGCCAATTTTACATAATCACGAAACGGCGTCGCGTCCGTAATCTGTACGCCCTGCGGGTCTAATTTTTCACGAAACATTCTTTTTGTTTCTTTGAGATATTCAAGCTTTGTAACGTCGCAGCTCATTAAATCACCTCGCCGTTTATTTCGTCAATTTCGCTTGAAATTGCGCCCTGTCCGATAACTGCTTTTATTAATATCTGCGTAATTGTAACGCCGTCCTGTGTTATCGGTCGTTTGAAATGCAGCATACTTTCATCATACATATTCCCGTATGCGTCCGCGTGCGCTCCGATCATAACTGTATAATCAGTTTCATTAAACAAAACGCCGCTAATCTGTACTAACAATATATCGCCTATTTCATATTCAGGAATAAGCTTTATTGCGTCGGTATTTTCGCCGCCTGTAATTTGTGCAAATTCATATTTTCTTAATGTCGTATCAATATGTAATGAATCGGTCAGGGAATTAAACCAGCTTTCAAATTGCGCCTGCTGCTGCTGCTGCCAGCCCTGCATTTGATTAAGCATATTTTTATACGCTGCATTGTACTGCGTGAATAATTCCGACGTGTCAACTTGTTTTATTAAGCCCGTAACCCAGCCGCACGCCGTTGAGCCTCGCGCGTCCTGAATATCCGCCGCGTTTATTGTCGTCGCGTTTTTGCGCACCGTGATAAATGCGAGCGGCATTTCTTTTACTGCCTGAGTGTTAAGCATTTCAGGGTATGCGGGCGCTGCCGACGGCGTACCCTGCTTAATTTCGATTGTCACGCTGCGGGAGCTGTCGTTTAAATCACATTTTAAAACAACTGCGTCAAATCTCGCGTGCTGGACGTCAGCCGCCGAAATTGTCAGCGGTAAAATTGCGTCGTTTTTTATCCAATGCAGCTTTACAAGGGCGCGCCCTGTGCCTACGGTTATATCCATACCGCCCGCTGCGTTTACTTTGAGCGCCTCCCCGACGTTACTATAAACGCCGTCAGAAATAAGCCCCTCAAAGTATGTTGTCATTTGCTCAGCGTTATAAAGTCGATCGTCGCCGACGCTGTTAAAAAATCCGCTTGTAATCATTTAAAAACCTCCTTTATTTGAAAACAAATTGCAACGCCTCAGTATCGCAACAAATTAAAATTGATTTATCGCTAACTAAAATATTTTGAATAGGTCTGTGCATAGTGTAATAATTTTCAAGTGAGCTTGCGAGCGTAATATCCCATTCTCTATTTATACGATACGCAATTTCACGGCAAAAAACGTACATATAATCGCCGTGTGTGCAAATAGCTTTAATTTCCTGAATTTCTCGACTGCTTAACGGGTCTTTGAATTTTAATTCTGTGGGCGAAAAATAGCCGCTCTGCATATCAGCGGGGAAACGTGCGTTTCTGTATAAAATTTCGCTTATCGAATCATCATATATCAGCATGCAGCCGCCGAAAAAGCACATTGACGAAACATTATAAAAATCGTCGGGGGAATCCTCAGTAAATTGCACGTTTTTATAGCTGTCCCCGTTGCCGCCGTATACAATACCCTGCTCCGTCGTGAAAAATTTACAGCCGAAATTCTCTATACAATTTATTGCGGAAAACGTTTCGCCCGTTGATGTTGTGTAATCCATTGTACTTTCAACAACTCGGTTATAATTCTCGCGTTTCAAACACTCTCCAACCGCCCCGTTATTGCAAAATATTATAAAATCACCGTCAGAAAATATAATATTTGTTACGGTTTGCGGGTCAATATGTACGTCGCCTAAACTATTCCAGTTGCGCGCGTCCTCGGACGTAAAGAAATAACCGCCGCTATTATCAACGCCTAAATATACCCCGTTTCCGTAGCTGATAATTTCTATTCTGCATTGCGTGTTCTCGCTGTCGATTGCTTGTATAGAATACTTTTGCGCGCCGTCAAATGGGATAACATCAATCGCGCCAAATCCAGCAGGAATATAAAAGCCGTCTTTTCCGATTATAGCCTTGCTATTTTGATTAAACATATATATATTGTGCGTAACCCAATTTCTGCCGCTGTCGTCGAATTCTACAAAACTTTCTTCACTATTCCCGCCGCCGCCCTTATTAAAATTTATCTGCACCCACTCGCGCGAGTTGCTTAATTTAT
>JAZNWP010000114.1:0-11983 GCA_045593385.1 Acutalibacteraceae bacterium | reverse complement strand
CGGTAGAGGATTTTACCACCTACCTGAATGTAAGACAAGATACCATTGTTGCGGTAATCCTGTAAAGTCCTTCGGCTCACTTTCAAAATATGAGCGACCTCCTTGTCGGTCAGCAGTTCATCGTTGAACGCACCCGGCTGTCGGCTTTCAAACATCTTCTCAATCGACATCAATAGCCTGTCGATGCTTAAGTGGAACATCTTTACCCACTCATGGTCTTTCTCTCTGATTTCATTGTTCATAGGCTCTAAGTATTATTTGTTGTTACTTTACTCATTACAGTCGGTTAAATGGTTCGACCTCGCCATTTGGCTTCCTTGCGTCTATCCTCCACAATTTTGATAATGCGTTTAACATCTTCGGGACGGTAGTAGGTTTTGTTGCCAATCTTGCTGAATGCAAGCGTCCCGTTATCACGGAGTGTCTGCAATGTCCTCGGACTGATGCGCAGCTTTCGGCATACATCGTGGTTATCCATCCACTCGTCAATTTTCTTCTCACCGTGTCGGCGACAAAGGTTATCCACTCGCTGCACGAAGTACTCAAACTTGGCAGCAATTCTCTCAAAGGTTCTCTCTTCAAAACTGATGATGTTCATTGTTGTCAATATTTATAGTTACACATATTTTTCGTTGTTCGCACTGCAAATAAAAGCCGTAAAAATCACACTGCAATGGGTGTGTCTATACGTGTCATAGGCTGACATATCATTGCATAATCGGTGCGATAAATCGCCCCATAAAAACCTATCATTTTCATCGTTAGAATCATTGTTCTTTTCGCAGTTATTTCGTTTTCCGAATGCAAAGAAATATAGGAGTTGTCACACCTCAATCATACGGTGAGCCTGTTGCAGCATGTGGCACAGTTCGTGGCACTTTAATAGCCAATTCTAATAGTTTTACTCACGAATCAAGTATAGTTATCACACCTATACACTTAGTTTCCAATTAAAGCGACTGCCCCAAAGGGTTCTTGTCTGTTGCATTGTCGTTTGTCAGACCGACGCTCATCCGTCTGACAAATTTTTGCCCTGAACAGCCGAAACGGACAGACACTAATCAGCCATAAAAGGATTGCGGATAGACCAACTCCCGATGCTTCGACAGTCCGTCTATCAGCAACCGTAAATAAGCCCTTAATTCTCTTATTTTAGGATTTAGTCCTCATTCTCCCTTCACTCCCAATAGTGGAAATTTTGAGCAGTCCGCACCATTCGTTTACCTGACTAAGAAGCAGAACAATACTTAATTGCCTAACCGAATCCAATTGCTTGATCTGCCGAACTATACACACTTACTTTGCTCACGACAATTGGTCAATGTGCGCACTGAGACCTGAGTATAAACCCTAAAAAATAAACAAATGGGAACAACAAAAACAATTGAAAAGAACGCTTCGGCTGAAATGTTTAGTCAAAGCGTATCGCCATCGGCAGCGAGAGATGCTGAAGTTAAAAAGAGTGTTGAAATGGCATCGCAGGATTTCACGCCAAAGAATCGTATTGCAGACTCTGTAATTAATGAGGAGACAGCAACCGAGACACTATCCATTATGGAAGTTTCAACCACTATTGAGGAGCCGCCCGCCATTCAACGCAGAGTCAGCAGTAAGCAACGTAAACTCTCATTGGAGGAGTACCGCAATACTTATCTGAAAGTCCCCGTCATTATCGACCGTAAACCTGTATTCGTCAGTTGTGAGGTAAGGGATAGACTTGAAAATTATGTTCGCAAACTCGGAGGTCGTAAGATGAGTGTTTCTGGCTTGCTTGAGAACATAGCCCGTCAGCATCTCGACACCTACGATGCCGACTTTGAGCAGTGGAGAAAGCTGTAGCCAAGTACCTGCTTTCTCGCAATCTTGAAAGCGAGAATCATGGAAGCATTAGGTTGTGGTCACATATGATTGTGAACACCTCTGAGTATGCATTAAAAAACAATAACGAAACAATACAAGAGCCACTTGCAAATAGGAGCGACAACAAAGGCTCTAAACCAATAGCAACTACCACGCCAGCTGAGCTTAAAGAGAGTTTTAATAGAAATATAGTGACACCTATCGCTAATGATTCCTTTATAGAATTCAATCAAAATATGATAGGTAATGAGGATATAGAGGTTGGTACAGATTCCAAAGATGTGCTATGTAATAATACAGATATAGAAATTATGCTTGCAAAGGAAGAAGAGCATATTAATGATATTTCAAATAACAACAATCCAACTATGCCTACAGAAGAAGATACATCACATCAAGAAACATATAAAAACGATAAGCAGGAGAAAATAGATGTCCCGATGTGGACAGATACTTATATTTGGTCTATTAACGATTTACGCTCTGGTACTGCTTCGCAGCAACGATTTTATCGCTACTTCAAAGAGCAATTCTTTACAGGTAATTTTATAGACATAGAAGGGAATACGAATTATGCCTTTTTATTAATGTATGATTTGGGTAATGCATATCGTAATAAAATATCATTACTTAAGGAGTATTACCAACACCTTATTGAAATATGTCCGAAGGTCGAATTATATACCCGAAGGATTCTAAAAGATATTATTATTGATACTAAAAAAACAGGAACTCAAATGGCAATTGGCTAAATATGCAGGGAATCAGCAAGAGCCTTGCAGATGGATTAGTGTGGGTGATGACATAGAGATTTGCGGAATTAAATTTTGTCGAGGTGGATTATATGTTGGTGATTGTTTTAAGTTGCCCAAGAAAGTAATAGATGACAATAAGTATCATTATGATTGTGGATACATATATGGACCGGTCATTAACCCTGACCTTCCAATTAAGAAAGGTGAGATTAGGAATGAGTATTTTTGCTCATATCAAGATATGACGCCACAACAAAGGTATGCATATCTACAATGGCTTTCAGGAAATACCCCAATAGAAGATACATGTGTAGACCTAATACAATATTATGTTTACGGTTTGGAAATACGTCTTTTTATTGACAAGTCGGTATCAAAAGAGCGTAAACAAATCTTATTTCAACTATCTGAATTGTATAAAGAGTTGAGGAACTTAGATAGGAATACGTGTGGAGATTACTATCAGTTGGCATACTCAATTAGGCAAATAATAAGTGCAGGCATTGTAAAATACTATCCATCATTGTCCAATGAGTTCCTCTCTGAGGACGAATTGATGTCGTGTGATGATTACATAGATTACATTGTCAACCAAGAACTTAAAGGAAAAACAGAATTATCATCGGACGAAGCATATAGCGTTGCAAAGAAGACTTATCTACTTAAAAATTTGCCTATAGCATTATATGAGAACAACATTAAAGAAAAGTTTATATCATTATTCCAAAAAAGATATAAAAAGCATTCCATTGTTCAGCGCAGTGAAAATTATATAAGAAATACACACTATATAAAAATGCACAATGGAGGTGTCTGGTACTGTCCCGAGAATGTGAATTTAGAATTTCAGTTGCCGAAACACCCGATTGATGCTTGGACAGTAAAATACCCGATAAATGAGATTGTAAGTAAACTACAAGAGGATTTTTTGCTTTATAACAATTGTATTGAGTGGGCAAACTGTACAACTCCATTGGCATTATTGCAATTGCCTAAGTATATTGAATTAGGGGATGGTAATAAAATAGATGTTCTACAGGAATGTTTATATTCAATGTTGGAAAAATGTGAGTATTGTCTTATTGATGTGGATTCTTTATTAGATAATATGGGATATATCAGAAAAGATGAGAAATCGTTATATATACAACCTATTCAGGCAATCATCAATGGCTTAAAGAGACTTAAAATAAGAATAGTTCCTTTAATTGATGTGGATAATAAACGCCTAAATTTTGGGGATAAATGTGTTATATACAAGATAAAAGGCGCTTCACAAGTTGAAAGAACAGATACTTATTCAAGATTAGAATTATTTGTAAAACTAGCAGTGTTGCTTATCCAAGCAGATGTATGTAATGACAATGATATAATATTTGTCGAGAAATATATTGACTCACAAAGTGATACATCGGGTAATACCCGCCACTTAAAAGCTTATTTTCGTTGGTTGCAATATAAAAAGTTGTCGTTTGACAAAAGGACTAAAGATTCTATCGGCAAGTTGCTGAGTAAAGAACAATGTAAGCAATTTGCACATTTATTGGTGAAATTTTCTTGTAATCAAGGTGATGTAAATAATAAACGAATTGATGTTCTAACTAAGATATTCCCTTTGTTGGGAGAAGATGTTAATAATATTCATTCACAGATACATAGAATGCTTGTAGATGATGAAAACTTTGCAACTGTCGAGGTTATAACAAATGCAAAAGAGTATGTTATAACACAATCTGAAATCCAATCTAAACACAGACAAAAAATCGTAAAGATTGATACGACAAAACTATCCAAGTTGGAAGCACAAACTGCATCAGCGCAAAATATGCTTTCTGAGATATTTAATGAAGAAAATGTCATATCTACCATTACTCCTAATCAGAGTCCTTTGATTACAATCTTAACGAGGTTGTTGACAAAGTCCGAATGGTCAAAAGCAGAAGTTGATAGTATTTGTAAAGAGTTCAATGTATTCACAGGCTCTATTCTAGAACAGATAAATGATTATGCGTATGACAAAGTTGATGATGTTGTAATTGAAGATGATGACGATATAATATATGTAAATACCGATTATAAAGACCAACTCATATGATAAAGGCTATTAAACCCAAAGAGAGAGAAGCTATAATAAGATCGCTACAAAGTGGTGTTGTCCCTAGAATTGGTTTACAACATTTTCATGTCGGAAGAAATGAAGAGCTGAAATCATTTGTGCGAGATATTGACAATGTCGTAAGTGGTGGCACATCATTTAGATTTGTTATTGGCGAATATGGCTCAGGCAAGACCTTCTTTCTTTCATTGGTTAGAACTATTGCAATAGAGAAAGGTTTAGTAACAATAAATGCAGACCTATCGCCCCAAAAAAGACTTTATGGGGCTGGCTTGGTTCGCTCTTTGTTATCAGAGTTAATTGCAAGCTTTTCAACTAGAACAAAACAAGATGGTAATGCTCTGCCCAATATTCTGGAGAAATTTATTTCAATTGCACGTGATGAAGCTCAAAGAACAGGCAAGATGACTTGTAGTGTTATTGATGGAATGTTAGAAGAACTAAATGAATATCCTACTGGATATACATTTGCTAAGGTTATTGGAAAGTATTGGGAGGGTTATGAAAACGGTAATGACACCCTTCGCAATAACTCATTAAAATGGCTTAAGGCTGAATATTCTACAAAGACAGATGCTATTAGAGACTTAGGTGTTAGGGATATTTTGAATGATTCTTCATTTTTCAATACTTTAAAACTGTACTCAGTACTTGTTCGTAAGGCTGGATATAAAGGGCTTCTTGTTTGTCTTGACGAGATGGTAAATCTGTACAAAATCCCCAATTCAATATCTCGTAAGGCAAACTATGAGGAAATTCTAAGTGTGCTTAATAGCACATTACAGGGGGCCTTGTCAAATATTGGCTTTATAATGTGTGGTACGCCAGAGTTTATGACAGATGCCAATCGTGGACTGTATAGTTATGAGGCTTTACGTTCTCGCTTAGCAGAAAATAGTTTTACGAAAGGACTTGGAATAGTTGATTATAATTCTACCGTATTGAGATTGTCAAACCTAACGCAAGAAGAGTTATACCTATTGTTAGTTAAGTTAAGGCATATATTTTCATACGGAGATAGTGATAAATATTTGGTGCCAGATGATGCTATTATAGCATACCTATCACATTGTATGAATAAAATCGGAGAAAGTTATTTTAGAACTCCACGAAACACAATAAAAGGGTTTCTAGATTTATTGTCTGTCTTAGAACAATATCCAGATAAGAGGTGGACTGACATTATTGAGAAAATAGATATTAAGGAAGATAAAGAGATATCTGATTTAGGGGCAATCTTAGAACAGAATTCATCAGATACAGATGACGAATTTGCATCATTCAAATTATAACAACTTATGGGACAAACATCATCATCTTTTAGCCTTTTAGACGAAAAGGTTCAGAAATGGGTTTGGCGACAAGGATGGAGTTCTCTCAAAGATATTCAAGAGAATTCTATTCCGATTGTTTTGTCTCAAGATCATGATGTTATTATTAGTGCAGCCACAGCCGGAGGAAAAACCGAGGCTGCGTTTCTACCTATATTAACATCAATACTTCAAGATAGAGTTTCCTTTGGATATCAGGTGCTGTATATTAGCCCCCTAAAGGCTCTGATTAATGATCAATATCGCAGATTGTCAGATATGACTGCGGAAATGGGTATTGATGTTATTCCTTGGCATGGTGATATTGATGTGTCAAGAAAGAATCGGTCTCTCAAAAATCCCAATGGAATAGTTATTATTACACCTGAATCATTGGAGTCCTTTCTTATTAATCGAACAAAACATACAACATCTGCATTTTCCGCACTAAAATACATTGTTATAGATGAGTTACACTCTTTTGTTGGCAAGGAACGAGGGAAACAATTACAGTCTTTGTTGTCGCGTATAGAGCATATAGCCAATAGGCATATTCCAAGAATTGCAATGAGTGCAACCTTTTCTGACTATGAAATTGTAAAATCGTTTCTTAGAGACGATGAGGCACTACCGTGTTCTATACCTCCACAGGGAGAAAGTAATCATGAAATTAAACTGCTTGTTAAGACATATATTCCTGCTAAAGAAAAAAGTGTTGTTGAAGATATTTCTAAAGAGCTGTTCACTCGTTTAAGAGGAAGTAATAATCTTGTATTTGCAAATAGCCGGCACGAAACAGAGGAATATGCTGTTACATTATCAGATATGTCTGATGAAAATGGTGTGCCCAATGAATTTCGTGTGCATCATGGTAGTTTGTCTAAAATAGAAAGAGAATCTGTGGAGTATGAATTGCAACAAGGCATACATCCTTTGACAGCAATCTGCACATCCACGATGGAATTAGGAGTTGATATTGGAAAGGTAAAATCTATTGCACAAATTGGCTCGGCAACTTCTGTTTCTGGACTTAGACAACGATTAGGGCGTTCTGGTAGAAGAAATGAACCATCAATATTACGAGTATTCTCAACAGAGAACGGGGAGGGAATTTTATTTGATTTAAAAGCAAATTTAGTTCAGAATATTGCTGTAATTGAGTTGTTAAAGGAACATAAATACGAAACGCCCAATATAAATAGTTATCATTTATCTACATTAATACAGCAACTTCTATCTTTAATTGCTCAATTTGGAGGCTTCTATCCTAAAGAGGGGTGGCAATTCTTGTGCACAAAAGGAGCCTTTAAGAATGTTACACCAACAATGTTTTTGAGTCTTCTAAAAGCACTTGGAGACAAAGATGTTGTTTCACAACTTGATAATGGACAAATTATAATAGGGAAAGAGGGAGAAAAACTACTTAAAAAGCCAGATTTTTATGTTGCATTTCAATCCTCCAAAGATTACTCCGTTATAAATAAATATAACTCAAAGCGATTGGGCACAATACAATATTTACCGCCAAAGGACGTACAAATAGTTCTTGCTGGAAAGCGATGGATTGTTGAAGGTATAAATGAACACGGACGGACAATATATGTAAGCCAAGTAAAATCTGGAGGAAAAGCTTTCTTTGATGGCGAAGGCGCGGAAATAGATAGAATTATTGTTGAAAAGATGCGAAATATTTATTTGTCTAACGACACATATCCATATCTTGATACTCGTACCGAAGCAAATAAGTATTTAGAGCAGGCTCGTTTATGTTTCAATAATAATGAATTATCAAAGCACTCATATTTGCAATATGGTAATCGAGCCCTCTTTTTTACTTGGGGAGGATGGAAAATTAATAGAACAATCTCCTTAATGGCTCAATTGTACCTTGATAAGAAATGTGGTTTTAGTGCACTATATATTGACAATATCACTTCAGATGATATTAAAAGAATTAGAGATAAGGGTAAACCAATAGAAGAAGATTTAGCCAAATTGGAATTAAGAGCCACGAAAGAATGTCAAAAATATGATTACCTTCTGCCCGATGACCTATTAGATAAAGAATATGCAAGAACATACCTGGATATTGACTCAAGTTGGGATGTACTGAATCAGATATAGCGAGCGAATGAAGCTAAAAGCAACCTTTTATACTATATTATCAAATGCGATGAGGGTGTGTCAAAACTAAAATGACAACTCTTAAAAGTTATATCTTATATAACGTTAAAAGGGTCGCATCATACTCTGTATAGGGTAATGATACGCCCCTTATTCAGTCTTTTAGGGTAGCTAAATTTAAAATTATAAGTTCATCTCTTCAAAAATGAGTTTTGGCACACCCACCCACAGCTAGGTGCTAAATATATTAGTCTGCAAATTAGATTCATTTTTCTAACGGCCATAAAACACTAAGACCTTATTATTTCATTAAGTCCTTATCACAATTAATAAAATATTATCTTCTATACGCATTAGAATAGAGTTCCTGTAACTGCCATTTTATACTTTTTTACCAGTTGTAAAAATAAGTCACGTTTGAATTTATAAAACTCTCTTTGCGAAGCTTTCCCATCTAATGGATGTCCAATTATCATTCTAACATCGTCATCTAAGAAATCCTGACTAAAACCAAGATTTTTAAGGAAGTTTTTATGACCTTGAGTATTGGTTGTAAAATTAATATATATATCCTGCACCTTAAGTCTTTCCTGCTTATAAAATGACAATAACTTCAGAACCTTTTTATAGCCATGTTCCAATGTAATGGGATTACATTTAATATCTACATCATAACTATTTTCATCCTGTTCATCAATTCCGTTGAAACTTCCGATAAACGTAACACTATCATCATCAAATTCATAAGGGTTGTATAATCCAACTATAGGTTTCAACGGATCGTAATCTCCTTTATTTGCTATTTCATTACAAACAGAACAACAAGGTATAAGATTCCTAAAAGATATGGCAAGAAACGGATATAAAGTTTTAGGCAGAAAGTGATCAATGTTGGGTTTTGAATCTCTATATCCAGGAAAACTAGCAACATTAATATGTTGTCTTCCACAATATGGACATATCTTTAATCTAAGTTGTTCTATGAAGTGTAATTTATCCAAGTTTGTTTGGTACATTTGATCAATAAATAACCAATGTGCAATTTTATTAAAATGATCAATTGGTACGCGACCGTCTGTATCCAACTCACCTGTTTGATACTCTCCTTTTTCATATCCATGCTTTGTCGCTTTAGATTGCCATTTCAAATTTGGAATCCAGTTTTCAACATCACTTATAACCTCTAGTAATTCATCCCATGAGCCACATAGTAACTTACGCAAATTTTCATCTTTAACATACTTGTCAAGAAATAGCCATGTTGGACTATTTTCTTTTACTTTATACTTTATCAAGATTTTATGACTTCTTCCAAATTCATCTGGTATCGTAATTATTCCATCACGTAATTTCGTCATATATTCTTTTGTTTTCGCTGCATATTTATCGAAATGCTCATCAAGCATATCGTTAGTAATAGTATCAATCTTGTACATTGTCCTCAATATTTTCAAGATAGCGCACTACAAAAGGGTCACCTACCATATTCATTATTTCCTTTTCTGGCTTTTGACCGGTTTCGTTCTTTTCATTAATCCATTTTCTTACTGCATTTGCTGAGATATCACCTATAGCCGTTTTGTTAAAGAAAAAACTGCTACGCAGCATATCATAGTAGTTGCCTCCAAAAGTCTGTTCTTTAACAATTTGACGTTTCCCTTCTATAAGGTACAATGTGTGCTCTGTAAGAATATCTGTTAAGACAAACGGCGAATGTGTTGCTATAATGATATTAATGCTACGTATCTTTCGTTTGTCAATTTCTACCCACTGTAAACTTTCTATGAGCATTGCAATGAAACGACGTTGATAATCAGGGTGATAATATAGTTCTGCTTCGTCAAAAACTAAATTAACATGATGATATGGAACTCGGTAGTTATCTTCATTAACACTTTGTAGGTTTTTAAGGTGATATAACACATAACTCATAGCATAAAGCATCTGCTTTTCACCACTACTCATCTTTGATAAGTTGAATTGCTGGCTGTTATTTATTTCATCCCAACTACTATCAATATTATGCAATTTTTGTCTGTTTGCTCGGCTAAATACTATGTCAGTCTCAAAAAATGGTGGATATAGATGTTTGACTACATCATTGTACGTTTTGGGTTGATATTGTTTTATAAAGTCTTTAACTTTTATTTCACCTTTAAGTTGGTTATCTCCTTTATTGATAAAATAAAGACATTGAAAGATTTTCAAAGTAATATGATCATTTGGACTATTTAGTACTTTTTGAATAATTTTTTCTGCTATTCCAGGAAGAAATTTATGTTGATACTCTATAAACGAATCTGCCCCTTCATCAAATTTAATTTTTAGTTTATTCACGTCAAGTATTTCGAAATAATCATTGTAAGTCAGACATATCTTCAAGGTTTTATAAGCCATATAGAACAATACAATCTGATATTCATCTGAATTCACATTGTATAATTCCTTGAGTTTATCACCAACGTATTTTCCCCATTTCAACTCTAGTTTATTAATAACAGATTTTAACATTTCTGCATTATATTGGGAATTTGACTTAATGAACCGTTCTAGCTTTTCAGTTTTATAATTTAGGTTAATTTTATAACTTAATACTTTCGGATAGTATCCTGCCGGAAACGACTTTTGTTTGGACATTCCAAGAATAGATAAGGCAGTGATTCGTTGTTGTGCCAAATTATTTTCTTTTCTAATATCAATGCTCCCATTCTCACGATATGGAACTAGCGTTAATGGGGCCAAGTACCCATCATTTTTATGAAAGATCCCATCTAACCATTCCCCGTTTATGAAATTGTTTGGGGAGCAACTTTGGTAGTCGTATTTATTAAATGCATAAACACTGTAATTGACTCCTATTGTGTAGAAAAATTTACTCAAAATCTCATCAAAATTGCCTGATGAAATAGGAATAGGTTTCATTACCCCCTTACGTAACTCCCTATAAAAAGACATCCGTTCTTCATCACAAACAATGACATTTAGTTTCCCGTCGCTCTCATAATATAAATCAGCATGCACTCCATATGCATACTGCAACTCAGGCTTAATCGGTGTGTCTTTCTCAAGAATGAGTTTATATGATAAATTATTCAGAATTCGGAACATTACATCAAGCAATGAACTCTTTCCTGAACCATTTTTACCAACAATACAACTAACATTAATATTCGGAAGTGAAGTTTTTATACGGTATAGCCGCAAAACTCTCCTTGACAAAGGAGATAGTTTGATATAGCCATTTTCAGGTTTGGGATATTCACCGAATGGATACCATCCTGTTTGTAATGTCTTACTTACAACTCCGTCCATTTCTCGCAAATCTAATCCGATAATACGAAAATAACGTTCACGAGAATGGTTTATATCTTGTTCTTTGTTCTTCATACTGATATGATATTTTTTTTTGCAAAAATATGTAAAATATTTATCTAAGAGTTGTTATAATGATATTTATTTCTACCTTTGTTAATGATTAAGCGTTCTTTTCAATAATGCAGAATAAGACGGATAAGGGAACTTTGCTCGTTTCTAAATCGTTACCTGTCATAAATTCAAATTCTGTAAATCGTTTGTTTTCAGCGAGAAAGAAGAAATACTATGACTCGCAAGGAAGTCGGAGGCCAAGCGGTCTTAGGAAGACAAGGCATATTATCAACTCCTTGGGTTACAGAACGACATGGCTACGATCCGACTTCATAGTAGATATTGTTTCTCGCTGAAAACAAACGATTTACAGAATTTGAAATATTAACAGGTAACGATTTAGAAACAAGCGAAGTTCCCTAATCTGTCATATTCTGCATTATTGTAAAGAA
>JAZNWP010000113.1:0-3133 GCA_045593385.1 Acutalibacteraceae bacterium | reverse complement strand
GCCGACAATAAATAATCTATTACGACGTTGTGGAACTCCGTAGTCTGATGCATACAGGACATCTGAATTTACGGTATATCCTAATGCTCGAAAACGATCCTCTATGTGCTTCTGGATATTCTCATCGCCATTCTTAAATTTCGTAAGACCATACACATTCTCAAATAGAAACCATGTCGGTTTGATATCGTCCACAAATCTCAGAAACTCCTCGAACATTCTGTTGTTGGGGTTGGACATATCCCTGGTTTTGGTATTTGAAAGTGAAAATCCCTGGCAGGGAGGTCCTCCCATAATGATAAATACCGGCTCAGATTTCATTGGCTCTGTAGATAATTTACGGATATCCTCGCAAAATACAGTAGCTTTCTTAAAATTGCGTCGATATGATGCCGCCGCATGCAGATCGCATTCGACAGCATAATGCATAGAAATACCAGCTAACTCAGCTCCGAGGCTCAGTCCGCCGGCACCTGCAAATATATCTATTCCGTACAACATTGTCACTTTTCTAATATCCTATTAGCAAAATACCTTTTAATGGCAATTGCAATCTATTACTAACATAAAGTGTCTCAAGGAATGTTTTTACTGACTGATAATCATGAGAACAACGTTCTTGCCCGTTCACTTTAAATCTATATTCATTGAGTACAGCAATAACCAAATACTCAACCTCATACATCATACATGCTTGGAATATATCCTTCAGAAACTGATTATTAAACACAGCTCGTCCGGCTTCTACTTCAATAACAATCGATCGATCATTACTTAATGCGTCTGCGGAAAATGATTTATCAACTTCATCATTTTCACCAAATAATACAGGAACAAATATTTGCTCACTTGCGGACTTTCCAGCTTCTACAGAAAAATCTATCGATTCTAAATATGGACGCAACATAGCAAGCATTTCGTTAGACTTCAAATGCTCACTATTGTTTTTGATTTCATCTACCTTTTTAAAGCAATCAATAATCTGACTAATTCTTGGGGTTACTCCTTGAGAACGGGGGAAAAACTGAAAATTGATCATTATTATCTACAATTATTTATTTCAAATACTTTTAGACTGTTATAGTGCGATGAAACCTACATTCGGTTTAGTTTGGGTTAAAACCATCCCATTATGGGATAACAAATCCAAATTCGTAACAAATATACGAATTATTCTGATTCGAAGAACTAGATTTACTAATAATTTGAGATATAAACTGGTTATTGCTTTATTACTCCGTTCAAATTGTTTTCAAGATGCAATGCGATAGAGAGTGATTAATGGCATTGTGTTAATGCTACAACTTAATGTATTGGTTTGTTAATGAACATAATTCTGCCATAAAATATGTGAGCGCAAGTAAGTATGTGATGCTTAAACAGTGATCCAAGTTACTTTTTTTTGCAATTATGGATACTTGATAGAATATTTTAGCCTAAATTGACTATCTTTGTTGGTGAATATACTATTTAACCTCCATATAAAATGAAGAATGACAATAACAGGATTCTACTATCCAAATGGTTTTACATTATTCTGGGCACTCTTTTTATCGGATTATTTGGGCTGATATTTCAATGGGGGCACATTATAGTATGGCGTGATCCTTCTTTTATAGTTGATAATGAATTACTTGGAACATTTGGAGATTTTGTAGGAGGTGTATTAGGCACTATATTTACAATTGCTAGTGTTATTTTAGTAGCACAGACATTTTTACATCAACAAAGTGTAACCGAGGATAATAAAATAGAACTAAGAACTCAGCGCTTCAATGATTTGTTTTTTGAGTTGTTACATCTATATCAATCAGAAGTACGCGAACTTTGCGGTTACAAAGAACGAGTTGTAGACATAGAAAAAGATGACAAAGCCCAACGTTTTAGAATACATAAGGAAGGCTTACAATATAACGATAAGGATTTCTTTGATGAAGAAAAACTTCAAATCCAAAAAGGTTATAGGAATCAATATTCTTTTGATAAAAATAGAAAGCGTGCAGTGGGATATTATATGATGTTTTATACGAAACATAGAAGCAAAATTGCAGTTTATTATAGGACACTATATCGTTTGTATGAGTTAATAGATAAGACCGATCTTATATCCGAAACACAAAAAAGAGAATATGCAAAAATGGTTAGAGCCCAATTGACAGAAAGCGAACTATTCTTTATTAGATACAATGCTATGACGATATATGGGAAACAATTTATTTATTACGCTAACAAGTATAATGTTCTTAAGCATTTGCCAGCGTTTGAGTTATTAGAGTTTAAAGACTGGTGGGGACGTATGAACACAATAGAGCAAGAGGGAATAAATATGATTTACTATACCCTTCGTAAAGCCCTTAAGGAGGTGTTTAAAGAATGTGATCGTAATGGTCATATTGATGTTTTGCTATTCCCAAACAGTCTGTCAAAATATCAATTATGCTTGTCTTGTCGCAAAAAAGTTGATGTTGAATTGAAGTTGATAATAGATCATAATGTACACCATTATACCAATGAATATAGTGGTTTAACTAAACTCGAGCACAAGAAAATTCAGCAGTTATTAGATTGCTTTATTAAAGAAATTTTCATTTATTCAAATTTCGCACAATATAATAGAGAGTCTGATTTGGAAACATACTCGTTACCAATAATTACCGAAGACAATATAACAACTATTAACAGTTGTATTAAAAATGTAAAATTAGAAGAATTGAATATTTCCTATCATGATGTTAGTTGAAGTCGGTAAACACGTCCAACTAAATCGCTGAAACATCTATTTGTGTAAATAGTGTTCGGCCACCGAATTACTCATGCAATTTATTATTACCCAATTCACATATTAGATCCTCCTTGAAATACACATAAGTCGGGGGTATTGGGAGATCGCAGATTAATTGTACTTTGCATCTGTTACAATCTGGGCCGTAATCATCGATTACTACAAACCGAGTGTTCTCGTCACATGATTCTATGACTACTGCAAATCGTACGATGTCTCCTGTTTTAATGTCGTTGCTCATATCTATTATCGTTATTTGTTCCTAAAATTTGGAGCCGGGGTTAGCCGGCTCCGGCCTGCATTGCTTATCCGCGGCAGGTAGCCAAGGCCTAGTGGTCTATTCTTCGAGTG
>JAZNWP010000112.1:0-18412 GCA_045593385.1 Acutalibacteraceae bacterium | reverse complement strand
TCCCTCCGTCAAAACCTTTGGTTTTGCCACCTCCCTTTAGGCAAGGGAGGCGTAGTATGATTAAATCTAAATAAAATCCCTCCGTCAAAACCTTTGGTTTTGCCACCTCCCTTTAGGCAAGGGAGGCGTAATAGGAAAATTGATATAATAGTAAAGAGGTGGTAAAAGTGAATTTTGAAATCCGTTTTAAAAGTATTGCGGTGCGTTGGTTTACCAATGTGTTTGCAATAGTTGCTATGGCGGTTATAATGGCTATAATTGCCTTTTCTTTCTTCTTTGCCACCGTTTATGTTGAAAGAATAGAAACCTTGGCCGAGGATTATACCTTGGAATTCGAAACCCTCGCTTCAACCAACAGCGAATCCTTTGAGGATGCGGCGGTTAACCTTTCCGATTCCTTCCAGTATAAATCAAAAATCGAGGTTCAGGTTATTGACACTAAGGGCAGGGTGCTTGTATCCACAACCGGTTTTGAGCCCCTTGCTGAGCGTATGCCCGATTATGAAAGGGCTATGGAAGGCGGTCTTGACTCTGCAACATACAGAGGTAAAAACTCTGCAGGGGAAAGCATTTTCTCAAAAACCACCGTTATTAAAAATGGCAAGGGTGAGGTTTTAGGCGCTTACCGCTGGATTACCTCAATGACGGCTACCAATAAGTATATCACCTATATAATTCTCATTTTGGCGGCTATAGGTCTGGGCGTTATATCCTTCTGCGCTTTTTCGGGACTTTACTTTATAAAATCCATCGTCAATCCTATAAGAAATGTAAGTAACACCGCCCGCAAGATAGCCATGGGTGATTTTGAAACCAAGATAGAAATTGAGCGGAACGATGAAATCGGTGAGCTTTGCGATACCATAAATTATATGGCTACCGAGCTTCAACAGGCCGAAACCATAAAAAACGATTTTATTTCCTCCGTTTCTCACGAACTCCGCACACCTTTAACCGCCATAAGAGGATGGGGCGAAACCGCAAAAATGTCCATAGGCGCCGATGAAGAGCTTGTGGCAAAGGGAATAGATGTGGTTTTAAGCGAGGCCGACCGTCTGTCAGGTCTTGTTGAGGAACTTCTTGACTTTTCCCGTATGCAGTCGGGTCGTCTTACGGTTAACACAATGCCGATTGACGCTTCCTATCTTTTGGAATCTGCCGCCGATATGTATACAGAACTTGCCCGTCAGCAAGGCATTGAGCTTTCTTATAATAAACCCCTCGAATCCTCGGTGGTTTTAGGCGACAGTGACCGACTTAAACAGGTATTCATCAATATCATTGACAATGCGGTTAAATATACCGAAAAGGGCGGCCTTGTTCTTGTTACCGAAACCCGCGAGGAAGGATGCGTAAGAATAGTTGTTAAAGATACGGGTGTGGGAATTCCCGCCTCGGATATTGATAGGGTTAAGGAAAAATTCTTTAAATCAAATAAGACGGTCAGGGGAAGCGGCATAGGTCTTGCCGTGGCCGATGAAATAATCAAACAGCATCAGGGACTCTTGTTCCTTGAAAGTACCGAGGGCGTGGGAACTACGGTTACCATCGTTTTACCCCTTTATGAAGAGCCCGAGGAAATAGTTGAGATTGATAGCGAGGGTGAAGAAGTTATCCCCGCTGAGCTAACGGGTAACACCGAAACAGCAGTAGAAACCGAAACGAAAGAAGAGTGAAAATGGGTAAATATACAAGCATTGGCGGTCAGGCGCTTATTGAGGGTATTATGATGAAAAGCCCCGAAAAAACAGCCCTTGCCGTGAGAAAACCCGATGGAGATATTGATATATCCTATCTTAACGAAAAATCTTTAAGAGAAAAGTACAAAATATTACGTCTTCCCATAATAAGAGGAATAGTGGCCTATATTGAATCAATGGTGCAGGGTTATAAGGCAATGATGCTCTCGGCGGAAAAATCGGGTTTTACCGATTTAGAGGAAGATAAGGAAAAAACTGAGAAAAAAAGTGAAAAGAAAACCAGCGCTATTGTTAATATCGTTATGGTAATCGGTAGCGTTTTGGGTGTTATGTTATCGGTAGTACTTTTTATGCTTGTTCCCCGACTTATAGTAGGCGGTATAGAAGGGCTTTTTGATACTAAACTCAGTTCTGTTACCCGTTCGGGAATAGAGCAGTTTATTAAAATGGCAGTATTTGTTTTTTATGTTTGGTGCGTAACCTTTATGAAGGATATTAAAAGGGTGTTTATGTACCACGGCGCCGAGCACAAAACCATATTCTGCTATGAAAAGGGTCTGCCCCTTACGGTAGAAAATGTGAGAAAGCAAAAAAGATTCCATCCAAGATGCGGAACTTCATTCCTTATTTTGATGATACTTATAAGCATTATTTTTTCAACCATCGTGCAGATGATTTTCCCCGAGGTTTACAGTATTATGTGGCTTTGGGTAATTATTAAAATACTTTTAGTACCACTTATTTGCGGAGCGGGCTTTGAGGTGCTTCGTTTATGCGGAAAATACGATAATATAGTTACGAGAATTATTTCGGCTCCTGGTATGTGGTTACAGAGATTAACCACCAAAGAACCCGAGGACGATATGATAGAAATTGCTATTGCATCTCTTAAGGCATGTGAACCCGAAACGCCCGATGTGGATAGAAGTGTAGATAAAGGACAAGACGAGGCAGAGTAATGGCAACAATTTTCGAAAGCTATAATAACTGCAAAAGGGAACTCGAAAAGGCAGGAATTGAAGATTATGTCTTCGAGTCTAAGCAGATTATAAAACATATAACGGGATACTCTAATGCCCAGATACTCCAAAAATATACCGAAAATTTAACCGAATATCAGGAAAATAATCTTACTGCGATTATTAAGCAACGCCTTGTGCGTTATCCTCTCCAGTATATAATCGGCAGATGGAATTTCTTCGGCAGAGAGTTTTTTGTGGGACCTGGTGTCCTTATTCCCCGTAGCGATACCGAAACTTTAATGGATGTTTGCCTTGAGTTTTTAAAGACAAAAGAAAATCCGAGCGTTATCGATTTATGCGCAGGTAGCGGTTGTATCGGTATCACCTTAAAGGGCGAGTGCGAAAACGCCAACGTGAAAATGGTGGAAAAGTTTGATGAAGCCCTTTTCTATACCGAGCGTAACGCGAAACATAATGGTACAGAGGTTATGATTGTTAAGGGTGATGTTTTAGAGGGCAGTGAAAGCGACGGTAAATATGACCTTATCGTCAGCAATCCACCCTATATTACCGACCTTGATATGAAATCCCTTCAGCCCGAGGTAAGCTTTGAGCCCGAAACGGCGCTTCGAGGCGGTGAGGACGGACTCGAATTTTATAGAGCCATCACCGAAAAATATAAAAACTCCTTGAATGAGGGCGGTATGCTTGCCTTTGAGGTGGGTATAAATCAGGCCGAAAGCGTAAAGCAGATACTCATACAAAACGGGTTTAAAAATGTTTCTACCCGTAAGGACCTTAATGATATAGAAAGAGTAGTTTTTGGGACAGCCGAAAATCTATAATGATTGTAGTTAGAAGAAGAGGAAGAATAATTTTTATTCGGAGGTAAAGAGAATGGCAAAAGCACCTAAAATTACAAAAACCGTAAATGTAAGCGAGGATAAGGAAAAGGCGCTGGCTACTGCGGTTGAACAGATTGAAAGACAGTATGGTAAAGGCACCGTTATGCGCCTTGGCGAAAATGTGTCAATGAATGTGGAGCATATCAGAACGGGCTCTATCGCTCTTGATATGGCCCTTGGTATAGGCGGCATTCCCAAGGGAAGAATCGTTGAAATCTACGGTCCCGAATCTTCGGGTAAAACTACCGTTGCCCTCCACTGTGTCGCAGAAGTACAAAAGGCAGGAGGCACCGCCGCGTTTATCGACGTGGAACACGCCCTCGACCCCGTTTATGCCGCAAACTTGGGCGTAGATATTGATAGCTTATTGGTTTCTCAGCCCGATTCGGGTGAACAGGCCCTTGAAATCACCGAGGCGCTTGTTCGTTCGGGCGCTATCGATATCGTGGTTATCGACTCGGTTGCAGCCCTTGTTACAAGAGCCGAAATCGAGGGTGAAATGGGCGAATCCCATGTAGGTCAACTTGCCCGACTTATGTCACAAGCCCTTCGTAAACTTACAGGCGCTTTATCAAAGTCTAATTGCTCTGCCATATTCATTAACCAGCTTCGTGAGAAAATCGGCGTACTTTACGGCAACCCTGAAACCACCACAGGCGGTAGAGCTCTTAAATTCTATTCAAGCGTTCGTATTGATGTAAGGAAGGTTGAAGCAATTAAAAACGGCAGTGAAATGATTGGCTCGAGAACAAGAGCAAGAGTTGTTAAAAATAAAGTTGCTCCCCCCTTTAAAGAGGCCGAGTTCGATATTATGTACGGCAAGGGAATTTCCCGTGAAGGTGAGCTCGTTGATATGGGACTTAACTTTGAAATTATCAAGCGTTCGGGCGCGTGGTTCTACTACGGTGAGGACCGCTTGGCTCAGGGCAGAGATAATGTTAAGCAACTCTTTATTGATAATAAGGAACTAGCCCTTGAAGTTGAGGGAAAAATCCTCGCTAAATATAAAGAGGCAATTGAGGGCAAACCTGCCGAAGAAGATACTAACGAACCTACCGTAATGCCCGTTGACGCGGCAGATATTGAGCCCACAAGACCTCGTAAAAGAGTAGATATCGATATCGCGGTTGACGAATAATGACAATTCTCGACATAATAAGACAGAAAGGGCATCTATATAAGGTTATCCTTTCTGACGAAACCTCTTTTCTTGTGGATAAAGATGTTTGCGAGAATATTCCTCTTGTTAAAGGGAAGGAGCTTTCGAGCGAAGAAATAACCGAAATCTTAAAGCTTTCGGATTACGAAAGAGCAAAATCGAGGGCGCTTTGGTTTCTTGATAGAGGGAGCCGCACCGAAAAGGGACTTTATGAGAAGCTTGTAGCGGGCGGTATTTCTCCCGCGGCTTGCGCAAAGGCGGTTGCAAGATTTAAGGAATTAGGTCTTATTGATGACCGCCGCTTTGCCCGAAACTTTGCCGAAAGGTGCTTAGAAAGTAATATCTCCAAAAGGCAGACCTATCAGAAACTAATGCAGAAAGGTGTGCCTAAAGATATTATAAAAGAGGTTTTGGATAGCACCGAAACCGATGAAACCGCGCAGGTTCTGGCGGTTATAAAAAGAAAGTATGCAAATAAATTGGATACAAAGGAAAACACCGCCAAGGTGGTTGCCGCCCTTATGCGAAAGGGCTTTATGTATCCCGCCGTTAAAGAGGCCCTGAGGGTTTACGGCGAAGAATTAGAATATATTGACGGGGAAGAGTAATGTATAAAGTCAGTATGGTGAGCTTGGGTTGTCCTAAAAATCAGGTGGATGCCGAAATGATGCTCGCCACCCTTAAGAATGCAGGATTTGAGATAGGCATAGAGGAAGCCGAGGCAGATGCTATAATCATAAACACCTGCGGTTTTATTGAATCGGCCAAGGCCGAGGCCATAGAAAATATTCTTGAATGTTCAAGATATAAAACCGAAGGTAAGTGCAAAGCCCTTATTGTTACGGGTTGCCTTGCCGAAAGATACCAAAATGATGTTACCGAGGAAATTCCCGAGGTGGATGTGTGTGTTGGTATCGGCTCAAACGGAAAAATTGCCGAAATAGTTAAAGACGCCATTGATGGTAAACAGGAAAACTCCTTTGGCAGTAAGTATGATTTGGATTTAAACGGCGATAGAATTTTAGGAGGTATGCCCTTTACGGCGTATCTTAAAATCGGTGACGGTTGCGATAACTGTTGCACCTACTGCGCTATCCCAAAAATCCGCGGCAGAATGAGAAGCCGCACTATTGAGGACTGTGTGAATGAAGCAAGGGTATTAGCGGAAAGAGGAGTTAAGGAGCTTATTGTTGTAGCCCAAGATACCACCGCCTTTGGTGAGGATATCTATGGCGAATCCAAACTTCCCGAACTTCTAGAGGAACTTTGCAAAATTGACGGTATCCACTGGATAAGAACCTTATATACATATCCCGAACGCATAACCGATGAGCTTTTAGAGGTAATAGCGAAAGAGAAAAAACTCATTAAATACCTGGATATTCCCCTTCAACATATAAACGGTGAAATTCTTAAAAAGATGAATAGGAAGGGTGACTGCGAAAGCATTACCGCTCTCATTAAGAAAATAAGAGAAAAGGTAAAGGGTATTACTCTTCGCACCACGCTTATTACGGGATTTCCCACCGAAACTGAGGAGCAGTTTTGCGAAATGGCGGAGTTTGTTAAGGAAGCAAGATTTGACCGCCTTGGTTGCTTTACATATTCGGCAGAGGAAGATACCGTTGCCGCCAATATGAAAGGTCAGATTGAAGAACAGGTTAAGGTTGACCGTATGGAGCACATTATGGAGCTTCAAATGGGAATATCCGCAGAACTTAATGAAGGTAAAATAGGAAAAACCGCCGAAGTTCTCATTGAGGGCTACGACGATTATATAAAATGTTACTTTGGCAGAACCGAAAGCGATGCCCCCGAAATTGACGGAAAGATTTTCTTTTTGTCGGGCAGACCTTTAAAAATCGGTGACTTTGTAAAAGTAAGAATTAACGATACACTTGAATATGATTTATTAGGAGAGTTGATTTAAATGAATACCCCCAACAAACTAACAGTAGCAAGAATTATCGCAACCCCCATATTTATGGCAACAATGCTTATCGAATTTCCTTACCACTATACTGTATCCTTGGTGCTCTTTATTTTAGCGTCACTCACCGATATGTTAGACGGTAAAATCGCAAGAAAACACAACCTTGTTACCAACTTTGGTAAGTTTTTAGATCCCCTTGCAGATAAAATGCTCACCACCTCCGCTTACCTTGGATTTATGTTTTTATATTCGGGTAACTTGGGAAAACAGATGACTGTTATAGTATTTATAGTTCTTTTCCGTGAGTTTATGGTATCTTCTTTGCGCCTTGTAACTGCAAATGCAGGTTTAGTGGTAGCCGCAAATATTTGGGGTAAGCTTAAAACCGTATCCCAAATGGCAGGCATAATAGTGGCGTTGTTATTCTGCGCTGTTATAATGGATTTTGGTCTGATAGAGAGCGCAAATATTATTTATATCGCAGATATCATAGTAATTGCGTTATTCTGGGTTTCTGCTGTTCTTTGTGTTATTTCTGGACTTATATATCTTAACGAGTGTAAAAGCTATATTAACTCTTCAAAATAATTATATTTTAAAATTGGGATAGTGATTTACTTTGTTTAAGCGATTAATTGAAGATGTTAAGGCGGTTATGGACAGAGACCCCGCCGCCACAAGCTTTTTAGAGGTCTGGCTTTTATATCCAGGTGTCAAGGCCATCAGAAGACACCGCAGAGCCCACTTCTTTTATAAACACAATATGCATTTTATTGCCCGTATGATTTCCCAAAAAACTTTGAGGAAAACGGGCATTGAGATACACCCCGGCGCTACCCTTGGTCGCCGCCTTGTTATCGACCACGGCACAGGCATTGTTATCGGTGAAACCGCTGAAATCGGTGATGACGTGCTCATCTATCAGGGCGTTACTTTGGGCGGTACGGGTAAGGATATAGGCAAACGCCACCCAACCATTGGCAATAATGTTATGATTAGCGCGGGCGCTAAGGTGCTTGGTCCTCTTAAAGTAGGGGATAATGCCCGAGTTGCCGCAGGCGCTGTGGTGCTTCACGAGGTACCACCCGATTCTACCGTTGTGGGTGTTCCCGCCCGCGTGGTAAAACAAAACGGCAAAAAAATCGATAGAGCGCCCCTTGACCAAATTCATATTCCTGACCCCGTTAAAGCGGAAATCGACCGCCTTAACAAAGAGGTCAAGGAGCTTTCAAATTTAGTAAAATCTCTCGCAGAATAAGAGGCAAAGGCAAATGAAAATTTTCAATACACTTACAAGACAGAAGGATGAATTCATCCCCATAAACGAGGGCGAGGTTAAGATTTACGCCTGCGGTCCTACTGTTTATAATTATATCCATATCGGCAATGCAAGACCCCTTTGCGTTTTTGATGTTTTGCGCCGTTATTTTGAGTGGCGCGGTTACAAGGTAACCTTTGTTCAAAACTTTACCGATATCGACGACAAGCTTATCCGCAAGGCAAATGAGGAAGGAATTACCGTAAAAGAGGTTGCCGAGCGCTATATTAAGGAGTTTTGGGTAGATGCTAAAGGACTTAATGTTCGTGAAGCCACCGTTCACCCCAAAGCCACCGAAAATATTGATGAAATCATCCGCATTATCTCTGAACTTGAGGAGAGAGGTTACGCCTATAAGGCGGGTGGAGATGTATATTTCCGTGCTAAAAATTTCGAAGAGTACGGCAAGCTTTCTCATCAACCCCTTGAGGATTTAGAAGCAGGTGCCCGTATTGAAACGGGAGATATTAAGGAAAATCCTATGGATTTCTGTCTTTGGAAGGGCGCAAAAGAGGGCGAGCCCTATTGGGAGTCGCCTTGGGGCAATGGTAGACCGGGTTGGCATATCGAATGCTCGGCTATGGCAGGCAGATACCTTGGTAAAACCATAGATATTCACTGCGGCGGACTTGACTTAATATTCCCCCATCACGAAAACGAAATTGCGCAAAGCGAGTGCGCTAACGGTTGCGATTTTGCGCACTATTGGATGCATAACGGCTTCATAAATGTTGATAACCATAAAATGTCCAAATCTCTCAATAACTTCTTTACGGTAAGAGATGTTGCGAATGTTTATGGCTATGAGCCCATTCGTTATCTTATGATTTCCTCTCAGTACAGAGGTCCTATAAACTACTCCGTAGATATTTTAGAGCAGGGCAAAAATGCTTTAGAGCGTCTTTATACCTGCCGAGATAATATTGACTTCGCCCTTAAAAATGCCGAGGAGGGCGGAAGCATCCCCGCATTTACCCAGGAAAGAAAAAATGAATTCATAACGGCTATGGATGATGACCTTAATACCGCCGATGCTTTGGCAGCCGTATTTGGTCTTGTAAGAGATATAAATACCGCCATAGCCGAGGGTGCAGGTAAAGACACTCTTAACGCTTTCGCCGAAATTTTCGATGAACTTACGGGAGTTTTAGGTCTTGTTTATAACCGCAAGACCGAAGCCCTCGATAGCGAAATAGAAGCGCTTATCGAAAAGCGTACAGAGGCCCGTAAGAATAGGGATTTCAAAACGGCAGACGAAATCCGTGATAAGCTTAAGGAAATGGGCATTATTCTTGAAGATACCCCTCAGGGAGTGAAATGGACGAGAGCGTAAAGCTATCTCCCATAGGGGATGAAATAGAGATTTTTGTCTCCCGTCATCACACCTTCGGCACCGATGCGGTGCTTTTAGCCCATTTTGCAAAGCCAACCAAAAAAGATAGGTTAGTGGACCTTGGAACAGGTTGCGGAATTATTCCTTTTTTAATGCTTCGCGATGGCTATTTGCAAAGGGCAATAGGCGTTGATATTTCGGGAGAAGCCATAGAGTTAGCCCTGAAAACCAAAGAAAATTGGGGGTTTGAGAAGTTCACCGCTATTCACAGCGACTTAAAGGAGCTGAAGGGTAGGGTGGATTTCGGCTGTCATACCCTCGTGACCTGCAACCCACCCTATAAAGCGGTGGGAGCGGGGATTAAAAATCCCGATAGCGTACTTTCGGTAGCCCGTCACGAAATCGCTTGTAATCTCGAGGATATTATTGCCGTTTCGGCAAAGCTTTTGCAGACCTCGGGCCGACTTTGTATGTGCCACCGCCCCGAGCGACTGGCTGAACTTATGTCGCTTATGCGGGAATATAAAATAGAGCCAAAGCGCCTTCGCCTTGTATGTCAAAGAAAGGGCGAGGAGCCATGGCTTGTGCTCGTAGAGGGGACAAGATGCGGCAAAACAGGTCTTCGCATCGAGCCCGATTTGTATGTTGAGGAAGACGGAAAATTAAGCGATGAAATGATAGAGATTTATGGTGCTTATAAGGAGGCGTATCTGTAATAATGGGTGGTAAACTTTATGTGGTGGGTACGCCCATCGGTAATCTTGAGGATTTTTCGCCCCGAGGTGTGAGAATTCTTTCTGAAGCGGATTTTATTGCCGCCGAGGATACAAGGGTTACCCTTAAGCTTTTAAACCATTTTGAAATAAAGAAGGAACTTGTTTCCTATTTTGAGCATAATAAAAATGAGAAGGGCCCTGAAATACTCGCCCGTATGCAAAAGGGTGAGGTTTGCGCTCTTGTTACAGATGCGGGTATGCCCGCCATTTCGGACCCCGGTGAAGATTTGGTGCGCGAAGCCCACGAAGCAGGAATAGCGGTTGAATCGGTGCCCGGTCCTACCGCCTTTGCAACGGCTCTCGCTATATCGGGTATGCCTTCTAAGAGATTTTGTTTCGAGGGCTTTTTATCGGTCAACAAAGCGGAAAGAAAAGAGCACCTGGAATCACTTAAAAACGAAACCAGAACCATTATTTTCTATGAGGCGCCACATAAACTGATAACTACTCTATCAGACATTTTGGCAGTTCTTGGTAACCGTAAAATTGCGGTGGTTAAGGAAATCACCAAAATTCACGAAAATGTTTTAAGAACTGATTTGTGGACGGCTTTAAAATTTTTCAATGCAAATGCCCCAAGGGGTGAATATGTCCTTATCATCGAGGGGGCGAAACCCGCTGAGATTAAAGAGTATACCATAGATGAGGCGTTAGGTATCGCCAAAGGACTTATGGAAAAAGGACTTTCCGCATCCGAGGCGGCCAAGGAAGCCGCAGGTGTAACGGGAATTAAAAAAGGCGATATTTATCGCAAGATGGTCGAAAGCGTGAGGGAATGAATATGAAGGATAATGAAAAGTATTTTGGCTTCGAGTTTGAGGACATTTCTTCGGAAAGCGAAAAGAAGGAAAAGGAATTTGAAGATATCGTTTCCGATACCTCTCTTGAGGTGGCGGATTTCATAACTTTAGAGGATATGACATCGGGGGACTTTATGAAGAAAAAAAGAGGACTTGCAAAATTTTTCCAGAAAATTAAAAAGTGGTGGAAAAAGCTTAAAAAAGGTCAAAAGGCCGCAGTTATTTCGGCAACCGCCGTGGTTTTGGCGGTAACGCTCGTATTTACAATTCCATATATGATTTATAACTATAAGCATCTTACAGATAACCACGATGACCTTGGTATCACCAATATCATTGATGAAGAGGTTATAAATGTGGCGCTTTTCGGTATAGATGCGAGAAATACCAAATCCTTTAAAGGCCTTTCGGACAGTATTATGATTTTAAGCATCAATACCGATACCAAAAAGGTTAAGATTATTTCCATAATGCGCGATAGCTTGGTGCCTATGAATTATAAGGGCAAAACCACCTACGGCAAGATTACCACCGCCTATTCCAAGGGCGGTCCCGAGCTTGCCATCAAAACCCTAAACCAGAACTTTAAACTTGATATCAAGGAATATGCCACCGTTAATTTCTACGGTATGGCAGATATTATTGATGCGGTAGGCGGTATTGATGTGCCTCTTACCGAGAGAGAGGTAACCGCCAGAGGCAGCGTTCACGGTATCAATGATATGATACAAGAGCTTTGCGGTTACCTTGGCTATAACCCCGAAAAATATTACGTTAAAAAATCGGGCACACAGCACTTGAACGGCGTTCAGGCCGTGGCTTATGCCCGTATCCGCCATGTTGCGAATGCTTGGGGCACCAATAATGACTACGGCAGAACAGACCGTCAGCGTTATGTTATGGAGCAGCTTTTCAATAAGGCGACAAAGATGAAAAAATCTCAATATACAAAGATGATTAAGGCCCTTATTCCTTGCACCGAAACCTCGCTTTCGATGTCTGAGATATTCAGCTTGGCTGTGGACGTTCTTCTGAAAGAGCCCACCTTTGAGCAAACCCGAGTTCCCCAACCCGAATTTGCTATGCCCTCACCCTCGGGCAGCTTCGGCTCGGTGGTTTACTACGACCTTGATTATGCAAGTAAGGTTATTCACGGCGTTATTTATGATGATATGACCATCGAGGAATTTGTGGCGCAAAACAAAATTGAAAAGAATGACTGGTACCGAAATGCTGTAGGCAATTATACCGTTGCAGGTTCAGGCAATACTGCTTCAAATACGGATAACACCGTTTCCGAAAACGTTACTTCGGTGGTCACACCCAATGATGACTATACCTCATCGGCCGACAACTCAGGAACAGAGAACACCTCATCAGAAACCGAAAGTGATGATGTTTCTTCTTCGGAAAAGGAGGACGGAGAAACCTCAGATACCAATTCTGCTCCTGCCGAGGATAATACCGACAGCACCGTAGACGGTGGCCAAACGGGTGGAGAAAGTGATGAGTAACTGTTGCGAAAACTGTGCAAATTATCTTTATGATGATGAAAGTGAGTGCTATATCTGCAATATGCCTCTTGACGAAGATGAAATGGCAAGATTTATTTCCTCCGCTGTAGGAAAAGGCGGCTCTACCTGTCCCTATTTTGATTTTTATGACGAATATAAAATCGTGAGAAAACAAAACTGAAAGGCGGTTTTAACGCTTTGTTGTATTTTTATATTGTGGCTTCGGCTGTTGTAACCCTGTTTTCAGGGGTTGTTACCTCGTCGGGCTCTCTTTACAAAACACCCCTCACATTAATAGGTTGCTTTTTGGGCTTTATAGCCCTACACGCCATAGTGTTTTTTGCCTCAACCTATATCTGTAAAAACGGCTCGAAGTTTTATAGATGGGTGATAAAGCAAACCCTACCCGTAGTTATAAAGCTTTTAAGGGTGGATGTTCATATAACGGGCGAGGATAAAGTTCCCCAAGGCGAACGCTTTTTGCTTGTGTGCAACCATATCCATAATATTGACCCCGCCATTATTATGTATGCTCTCCCCGATGCCGAGCTTTGCTTTATCGGCAAAAAGGAGATAGAAGTGCTTATGCCCTTTGTGTTTAAGGCGTTTACAAATCTAGGCGGACTTCTTATCGACAGAGAAAACAACAGGGAGGCTGCCAAGACCATAATAAAAGCATGTAACCTTATTAAAAACGATGAAGCATCGGTGGGAATTTTCCCCGAAGGTTATGTGAGTTTGGACGGAAATTTGCAGTCCATCAGAAACGGCGCTTTGAAAATCGCTACCAAAACGGGCAGTAAAATCGTGGTTTGCACCCTACAGGGTACAAAAGAAGCATTAGATGGAATATTTATCCGCAGAAATCACATATACTTTGATATATTAGAGGTAATTGATACGGTTGATAATACCCACACAAACGAGCTTGGTGACCGCGTTCACTCTCTTATGGCAGAAAATATAGAAAAGCGCAGAAACGAGGAGTAAAATGTTTAAAGAAATTACGGTTAAAGATATAAAAGAAAACCTTGTGGGCGCCATCGCAGATGAATGGATGCTCATTTCCGCAGGCAATGAGGAGGGTCATAATATGATGACGGCTTCCTGGGGCTTCGTGGGCGAAATGTGGGGAGCAGATTCGGTGGTTATCGCCGTACGCCCTCAAAGATATACAATGGAGTTTCTCGATAAAAACGATACCTTTGCTTTAAGCTTTTACGGCGATAATAAACCGGTACACAAGGTTTGCGGCAGCGAATCGGGCAGAGATGTGAATAAAACCGAGAAAACGGGACTCACCCCAATTTTCGAGGAAGGCACCGTTTATTTTAAAGAGGCAAACAAGGTAATCATCTGCAAAAAGCAGTATGTTTCCCGCCTTGACCCAGATAAGTTTATTGATAAAGAACCGCTTAAATGGTACCCCACAGAAGATTATCATTATATGATTATCGGTAAAATTATTAAGGTTTTAGAGAAATAACAAAATCCCGACTTTGAAAGTCGGGATTTTAATTTTATAATACCCTTTTGCCCTTAACGAAAACGGCTTTGGGGTTTATATCTTTATCGGCGACAAACATACTTGCGTGCTTGCCGACTTCAATGCTACCCACAATATTATCAACCTTAAGGGTTTTGGCGGGGTTTAAGGTTGCCATCTTAACGGCATCCTCGAGGGGTATATCAATTTTAAGAGCATTTTTAACGCTTGTGAGCACCGTGGTAGCGCTACCCGAAATGGTTCCGTCTTCGGTATAAGAAAGGATACCTTTAAGATAACTTTTGGTGCCGTCAATCACATATTCGCCTTCGGGCAGACCTGCAATAAGGGATGAATCGCTGACAAAATTAACTCGGTCGGCGCCCTTTGCCTTATAAATAAGCTTAACAATGGCGGGGGCGACGTGACCGAAATCGCCCATAACCTCGCAGGTTACGCGGTCGTCGGTAAGTACTGCGCCTAAAATACCTGGGTTTCTGTGGTTAAGGGGTACCATAGCGTTAAAGGTATGGGTGGAAACGGTGGCGCCCGCATCAATAGCGCTGATGGCCGTATCATAATCTGCACCGCTATGACCGATGGAAACGGAAACTCCGCGCTCTGCCGCATATTTAATGGTTTCAAAATCCTTATCAATTTCGGGAGCAAGGGTTAAAAGCTTAACCGCGCCCTCACCTCTATCAATATGCTGTTTTAATTTTTCGGGGGTAGGTATTTGCAGATTTTCGGGGATATGGGCGCCTTTATATCCGTGACTTAAATAGGGACCTTCAAGATGGATTCCTAAAATTTCGGAGCCGCTATGCTCACGGTTTCCCGCCTCTTTTACCGCATCAATGGCCCGAAGCATAAGCTCATCGGAATAGGATGAAAGGGTGGGTGTGATGGCAGTTACACCCTGACTTGCCTCATATTCGGCAAGGCGAACGATTTCATCGGGGTCGGCGCTGTAAACCGTGCAGTTATTTGCGCCGTGAAAATGCTCGTCAATAAGACCTGGGAGAAGATAATTGCCCTCAAGGTCAAAAATCTCGCCGCCCACAAGATTTTCACCGATTTCCTTTATAATTCCGTTTTCTATTTTTACATCGACCTTACGGAAAACAAAATCACCGCAAAGCACATTACCGTTTTTAAAAATCATAGTATTACCTCCTGAGAAATTGCTAATATTATGATAACATTAAAGGGTAATAAAAACAATAATAAAAGCAATAATATAAAATTGCTTGCAAATATTAAAAAACTTAAATTTCCGCTTGACTTTACCTTTCAAATATGGTATACTCATTTGGCACTGAAAAATTTGCTGGTGTAGCTCAGTTGGTAGAGCAGCTGATTTGTAATCAGCAGGTCGGGGGTTCGAGTCCGTCCACCAGCTCCACTAACTTTTTAAAAAATTTAATATGGGAGAGTTCCCGAGCGGTCAAAGGGGGCAGACTGTAAATCTGTTGCTTTCAGCTTCGATGGTTCGAATCCGTCCTCTCCCACCAAAATCGACAAATCTCGACAGAGGTTTGTCGATTTTACTTTTTCACTATTCACTCTTCACTTTTCACTCTTCTCTTTTTGTCAATTTTGGCAAGTAATAAGTAATAGTGAATAGTGAATAAGTATTTTGCAAGGCTTTGCCTTGCTTTTTTAATTTATAGAAAGTATAATAAATATAAGAGGTGTGTTGTTATGACCGAAAGTCCTTTAATGATAAAGTCTAAAGAATTTGCACTCACTGTTATAAAAGTGTGTAAGGAATTAAGAAACGTAAAATGTGAAAGCGCTCTTATCAATCAGTTTTTACGTTCAGGAACAAGTATTGGTGCTAATATTCGAGAGGCATTTTATGCTCACGGCAAAGCCGATTTTGTTGCAAAACTACAAATAGCACTTAAAGAATGTAGCGAAAGCGAATATTGGATAGAATTGCTGATAGAAAGCGGCTACTATTATGACAAAGAGTTGCTTAATAAATGTATTGAAGTGAAACGAATTTTAATTGCTTCAATTAACACTGCAAAGGAAAACACAAAATGATAAAAAACATCAAAAATATTTTGTGTACTGAAGAAATCTATAATATATATTCAGCTTGTATGTTTGAACCTACTTTCGATAAATTTAAGCTTAAAACAGAACAAATGCAAAATAATTCTTCTGTTTGTGTGTATGGATATTTTTTAAACGAAAAAATCATCGGTGTTATTTCTACACAAGAAACTGATAAAGTTATAGAAATCATAGGAATAGCTGTTGATATCAAAGAAAGACATTCGGGTGTTGGAACTAATCTTATAGATTATGTAAAAGATAAAACCAAAAAACCTATTATTGCCGAAACCGACAGTGATGCCATTATGTTTTATAAAAAATACGGTTTTCATATAGAAGAAAAAATTGTTTCAAAATCTAATATTTCTTATAGTAGGTATGTATGTACATTAAATTAGTAAGTAAAAATCTGTAGGGGTATGAACAAATAGGTCAAAAATTCAAAGGGGTTCGAATTTATGCTCCCTTTCCAAAAAATCCAAGTCTTCGGATTTGGATTTTTTTATCCATTGCGAAAGCAATGGTATACTATCTCGCCTTTGGCGCGGATATCATCAACGATAGCGTTGCTATCGTTGCATCTCATCACACCTTTAGTTGTGTATAAAAAACCTTTCGCAGTGATGATATACAAAACTTCGTTTTGATGATATGCAATTTCTTTGAAATTGATGATATACACGGCTTCGCCGTGATATTTAATGTGCTTTGCTTTGCAAAGCGTTGATTAAAAATGCAATTTATGTTATAACAATTCAAATGATAAATAAAAATTTACAAAAAGGAAAAATATTGAAAATATCCCACTAATGTTGTAGAACTTTTTTATCAAATGAATAATCATGTACAGCATTTCATTTACCGATAGTGAACAAAAGCAAAAATATATTCCAAAGTATTGAACAAAGAATACAATTAGTGAAAAATTTTTCCTGCAAAAAGTGATGGTCATTTTAGTTAAGATATTATACTATTTAATTGTGGCCACATAACAAAATTATTGTAATAATCAGGAGGAACAGTCAATGGGGAACAATATAGGTGAAGTTATCCGTGAACTTAGAAAAAAAGAAAATGTAACTCAAGAAAAATTAGCAGAATCATTAAATGTTTCTTTTCAAAGTGTAAGTCGGTGGGAAAATGGCCTTGCATATCCTGATATTTTATTAATTCCGACGATTGCAAATTATTTCAATGTGACAACAGATACGTTGTTTGATATGAATCACGAAGAACATTGCAAAAGTAAAGAAAGATATGAAGAAATGTATAAAGAATATCGTAAAGATGGAAAGTTGGATTTGTGCAAGGATGCAATGCTAGATGCAAGAAAACAATTTCCACGAGACCATCACTTTATGATGAACTTGGCAGAAATTATGGATTTATATGAGAAAGGGACAAAAGCCCAAAAAGAAGAATATATTTCTGCGAAATTCTCTAATCAAATATATACACTTTGTCAGAATGTTTTGGAAGAAAGCAAAGACGAGGTAGAGCGTTGCAGAGCAGTCAAATTATTGTGTGAGCACCATGTTAAGGCAGGGAATACTTCAGCAGCATTGCAGTTGACAAAGGGAATTGCAAAAATGGAATACTGCAGAGAATTCTTATTGGAACAAATATTATCAGGAACAGAAAAAAAGAATCAACTTCAAAACAATATGTTAGAGGCAGTTGACTACGTTGCAACGACAATGGTAAAAATAGCATTTCAAAAAGAATATGGTTTTACGGAAAGTTTATCTGTGAATGAGAAAATACAGTATGTTGAAACCGCAAATAAGTTATATTATTTATTAATGCCAGATGGTAATTTTCAATTTTATCACAGAATAGTAGGTTGGAATTGCCGAAGATTAGCCGAGTTGTATTTACTGAAAAATAATAAGGAAAGGGCTTATGAATATTTACTTTTAGCCGAAAAAGAGGCAGTACAATTTGATGAGTTAAAAACTTATAAGTATACATCACTCTTTGTTGATTCTTTGGAATACAACCCCAACGAATATTTTAAATGTTGGTCCGGAAGTGAAAGAGCAATGCTTTTATATAGAGTAAATGAGATGAAGAATTATTTCCAAGGACACAAAGGCATAATGGAATTGATAGAACGGCTAGAATGTGCGACAAAAAAAGAAAAAGTAGTGGAAATAGAATGATAAAGAAATAATATTATAAAACCGTTAGAGCATTTTGCCCTAACGGTTTTGTCTTAAATAATATAGTTTGTAACTATAAAACACCATCCCTAAAATATGTAGTGGTTCGAACATATAGGTCAAAAAATCAAACTACTTCGAATTTATACTACCCTTTCAAAAATCCTCGTACGAAAGTACGGGGATTTTTACTTTTTCACTATTACCTTTTCACTCTTCACTTTTCTCTTATCTACGAGGATTTTTGTAAGGTAATAAGTAATAGTGAATAGTGAAGAAGTAAAATACGCCAACGGC
>JAZNWP010000111.1:0-6209 GCA_045593385.1 Acutalibacteraceae bacterium | reverse complement strand
TGACAGATATGATTCTGCATTAGAGAACAAGTACATAATATTTTCTAATGCTGCGAAACCCAACGAAACACAGACTGCATAGACAATGCCATCCATTTTCTCATCGAAATAACGATTTTTTCGCAATAATAGCCATAGCATTATGAACTTTGCGATTTCTTCTGGTATCGCAGCTCCCAAGAATGCCGTACTGATACTTCCCAAGATGCTTGTTGCCTCAACGGAATATACCCCTATCAATCCCAAAGGTATTGATATACAGAACGATAATGGAACAGACAATATTCCCCAAAGGAATGCTTTCACCAATTGTCCTGTAGGCTCTGGCGATTTCTTATCCTTACGGTATATGTGGTACACAAGGATGGCTATAGGTAGTAATGCGGTTAAAAGAATTATAATTGTTCCCATATATTATCTCTTGAAAATAGATTTCAGTCTTTGGAAAAAACTCATTAGTGCCTTTGGACTTGATGGAGAATTGCCATATAATTTTTCATTTAATTCTCTAACATGTTTCAGAAAAGTTTCATCTTTGGGGCCTCCGGGCTCATGTATAGCCATACTATAATATTCAGAAGCTTTATGTAAGTCAATAGGTTCCCCTAGCCAACCATATTCATAGCATCGTCCAATGTATTGCAGAGCATATGGATTATCTGATTTCTCAGCTATATCAAACAGGTGTTTGTATAGTTTTTTTGCCTCTTCCTCATCCTTAACTCCTAATCGTCCAGTTCTAAAATTATCAGCGAATGTCATTAATCCACCAACAGGTAATATTCTTTCTAATATTCGATTTGTAATAGTATCGGCTTTATCTTCATTAGAATATTTGCTCACATCTATATGTCGATACTTTCTTAAATAACAATCATTACTGCACATTTTATCAGATTCCTCATCTAAGGTAAACAACAGTACGTTAGCTCCAAGTTTGTCTGCCAATTGAAATTCGTACAAGGCAATTTTTGAGTTGACGCTATCTTTTGAACAAAGAAAAACATAATAACCGTTGTTTGCAGCATGGTTAATTTGTTTTTCTATTCCTTGAGCAAAGTTGGTGATAGGGCTAGAGTCAAAATCTGGTAATACATTTAAATCGTATTTGTTTAGTCTCAATCGTATCTTCCAAAACAAATCATAATGATTACTCGTGTAAGATATATAAATGTTCATCTGATTTACGTACGAGTCCAATTGTCTATGAATAATATCATCTGATTGAGATAAGTCAATACGCAAAAAAGAACGTGGAGGATCTTGATTAGAGATATAGTCCATTTCTTTTTTTACCCATTCTGAACTTCTTGCATTTTCGCTATCACACAAGATAAAACGCGTTCTAACATCAATCTCTCTCGTTATTAAATCATATATCTCTTCGTCTGATTCTAAGCATTTAAGATAGAACATAAGAGGACGATATGATTTCTCCTCAAGATAATTACGTATTTTGCGGACTTTATTAAAATCTTCACTGGAATGTGATAAGAAAATCCAAATTTCTTTCTTTTCTATCATAGAACACGATTGTTTGACAATAGCAATAATCTTTTTATAGATGTACTCTAATACTATCGATTAATTTTATTGTGAATGATTTGTCTGAATTATATTCTATGTAATCAATATTACACAAATCATATTCAATATTTACGTCGTATGAATAAGTATCTAACTTAATTGGTATAATTGGCTTTTGATAATGCACGGAAATTCCTATTTCTTTAATCACGTTAGATGATTGGTTTGAGCTTTGTGAAGAAAGGAACAGTACGACGCTGGATTTTTTTATTTGTTCTACGATAACACCTTTGAAATTGCTTCCAGAATATTTTCCTTCCTTATCAATCCAATATGATATTCCATTTTTGTTCAAAAGTTCACAAATAGCATATGCTTGCTCTTGATCTTTCCTTGAATAACTAATAAAAATGGTTGGATTTTGACCAATATCAGAACCATCGTTCTTAAAATCAGGTTCATTTGTTTCTTGAGAGTTGGTGAAATCATCTGGCAAATATTTACCTATGTTCTCAAAAAACGGAAGAAAATCCCATTCGGACTGACTAGGATAACGCTTAAATAAATATAGCTCTACATTTATTGACTTATTCGTTCGTGAAATATTTGCAGACAAGGAGCGTATCATATTCGAAGAGATCTCTTCATATGGAATATGAGCAGCCCCGGCTCCTAATGCGGGAAAAGCGATTGAAGTTAAGTCAAGAGCATGCATTAATCGAAAACACTTATTAATGGAATTCTCAATCATAAATCTCCATAACGAAGGATTGACATCATTGATATTTGTGTTTTTCGACAATGAAAGTCTTTTACGTCCAATTGTCACAACATGAAAAATGTATTTATTTTTAAGTTCACCAGCGCTTGTTACAATAACATCTCCCAAAGATGCTGGGATGAATTTATTGATTTCGGAAAAAATATAAGGGGTTAATTGTGCTCTAATCATAGGTGATACACCGCCACCCATAGAAAGAGAACTTACAATTACATCGGATTCACTATTTGCAATGTCTCCAAATATAATTTTGATAGATGATTTTTTAAATCTATATATTCGCTCCATAAGTCTTATTAATTGCATATTTCTGTGAAGCCAGGAATATTATTATATGCCTCTTCAAGACTTAAGACGTCATTAATTTCTTCCAACCAGTAGTGACCTTCGTGTAAAACGATACGGCAAAACAAATAAACAACCCCGGTCTTATAGTTATCCATGTGAATAGAATGAAGGAGTTTGTTATTGTCCTCCTCAAAATCAAGTCTTCCCCCTAGGGAAGAGAAATCAGTTTCTTCTCCATTAATAGCTGAACTATAATCAATTGCATATATATATATAAACTTCATGTCTTGTAACGATGAAATAATGATTTGCTCAGGGCAATTGAGATCATAATCCTTCTTATATTCAATATACGGAAATTGTTTTAAGCATCCTTCGTTTTCTTTTTTTCCTGTGTATTCCATAGAACAAACTCCATTGGATTGATTGTCCTTTGTTTGGTAAAAGAGTGCCAGATCTAAATCTATAGGTGCTTTCCAGTATAGGTTGACATGAAGATGATTTTCTAAATTCAATTCTATGCTAGTCATGTTGCTTGTTTCTAACTAATTTAAATTTCTCCAAAATGATAATAATTCTTCATGTCGCTTGGCAGTTCAGCACGTGGTTCAATGTTCATGGGATATATCCTGAGTTTAGCAGCGTTTTCTGGCTGTACCTGCGGAAAAGCACGTTCAAGAGCCTGCAATCGTTCTTTTTGGACGTATTCACTCTTCGATGCATTCTCTGACCAACAGAGAATAAATAAATCTGCTGAGTTGATGTAATCCTGGATTACTTGTGGAAAGACATCGCCTGCTTTTAAATATTTGCGGTCAAAGAAATGAGGTACAGAGCCAAGCTCCAGACCTTCATGTAGGAACTTCACCTTCGATTCATCCAGATGTGAGTATGATATAAATACCTTACTATATTTGTGAGCGATAATTTCAGGGTTCAGTTGCCTTGGCATTTCGATTACCTTTGTTATAAAACGCATCTCACCAATTGGTACACCATTTACAGAGAGCAAAGCTACACAACTTAGTTCCTCCACATCAATGTCTTTTGGCACGAAATAATCAAATGAACATTTTGTAAAAGAACCTTGCCATATTATAGATTTACATTCTGATGCCAAGCGAGTCTCCCCATAAACATTGAACTCAACATCAACCTTATCACCCTTCTTTAACTTAAGTGATAGAGGTATATAGTCTCTTCTTTCTGCGTTTTTGTCAGATTCTTTAGCGAGAGATTTAACTTTTTCTGATTCCTCATACAAATGCAGATACACCTGTACCTGTAAATGAGATTTTCGTTTCACTTCTGCTGGTGCAAATATAGAAGAATAGACTTCATTATATTTGTTCGCAAACAATTTACTCCATATAGATTTCTTACTTTTTTGCACGGTGGCATTATATGTAGCACGCTTGTTCTCGCAAAATACCATCGTGCTAGAATATGACTCTACCTCGTCAGTTATATCTATAATTGGTGTTATGGTCGATGGTACATATGGGTTAGAAGCCATTGTTCTAGCAAAGTTCTCAACTTCATCAGCATGTGCAATGTGTCTTATAACAGTACATCCATCTGATATGCTCTCATAGTAATTATTTATATTACTTGTTGAATTTCTATTTTCAGATGGACAAAAAGGACATTGATTTCCATAAATATAACTATCATAAATATGACCATTTTCACATTTCTTCATTTTTGATTTAGAAGTGGAAATTGCAGTTGTACACATTTGCTCAACTTCGTTTCCTAATGCATACTGATGGTAAGCATCTCGCGGAATGTAATTTCCACGTGCATCAAGCCTATCCTCATTTCCTGCATTTAGGTCAAAATCTAAACTAAAGCCTTTGCGGTGAATGATATAATCGCTATCTTTACAGTAAAAAGTGAGCCTTTCCAACTCATATATAAATTCAGCAACCCTGCTGACTCTTTCTTTTGGCAATGATGCAGATACTTTATTGAAGAACTTATCAAGTTTCGTCTTAATATGCGGTGGGATATTGATGCAACCTGTAGGTGTAGGTAAGTTATCCCCATTCATCCTTTTCTGCAATGCTTCATCTTCACAACCTTGCACCCAAAATGCAGGGCGAAGGTTATTTAAGATAAAGTACATTACCATTGATACAGAGTACACAGCAGAGGATTCTGTAAAAATACCCGACACAAAGGTTTCTGGAGCCATAAACCACTGATTACCTACAGTCTCTTTTAGATCGAACTTATTTGTACAACTTCCAAAATCACCCAATTTGAATGTGCCATCGTTTGAACGATAGATATTGCAAACATGAATGTCACGATATAGTACTCCTCGCTCTTGACACTCTTTCCAAGCCTTCGCAACATCTGTGGCCATTTTTATTAGTCCTTTCAAAGAAAGCTCATAGTAATGACTACACAGCAAATCAACAATAGGAGTAGACTGTTCAATCGCTACTATATTTTGAGTAATATCTGTATATTGCTCATTGCATTGCAGTAGGTGTTGACAGCCTTTTGTTTGCTGCATATAATGGTATTCTTCTAAGCTTGTAGTTTTGCTGTTTGGACGAAATACCTTGAGTACTGTATTTTTATCTTTTGAACATAAATAGATATCTGCAGAGCTACCAATATGAGACAATAGGCACCCCTTTATATCTTCACGTTGTTTTAGTTTTATTAGTGCTAATGAATTTATCAAAGTCTTTGACCAAGAGTTTGGGCAGTCAGGCAAAGTCGTAATATCTTCAATGGTCCTTGTCCTTAAAATCTCATCTGTAGAAACACATAAAAAATTATAGTTAATACCATTGATCTTTAATAACTCTTGAACTCCTGATTTGATAGCTACATTATCTAGTATACTATCGCCAAAACATGCATCAAAGTGATAATATTCATTATCAACTTTAACAAGGTTCCAACAATGTCTACCTTCTTCCTTGTCATTATGCAATCGTCCAAAAACTAAACGAGATTCAATGCCTAATAGGTTGAATAAGTATTGTGCGGCTTTTGCATATCCAGTACAGACGGAATTTCTACGAGCAAATACGCTGTAGATGCTTTGATTGTAAGCGGAGTTTGCGTTATAAGTGCAATATGTAACCAACCATTTATATACATAGGCTACTTGTTCTTGCCGAGTCAAATTATTGACATATTCAATGCAAAAGTCATTTTCAATCACATCATTAATACTCTGCTGAATAGTTTTTACCCTTTCTTCAGAAAATGTGTATTGAAAATGTATGGTAGAACTTGCCTCGTCATAATGATACTGATTGGCGAACCAGAATATATCTGGATTATCTCGCATAATCCAGCGGATTGCATTGCGAATTTCACAAGGTGTTGAGGATTGATTTAACTTCAAATCTGAATTATGACTGTAAACCGCAGAATAAATATCATTATATAATAGTTTCTCCATCTCTCTATCTTTAATTGTAGAAGTCTAATTATCCTCTAAGTCTCGTTAATATCGTATATGATGTAAAGCAGTTCAGTGATGTTTCCATACATTTAAGCATCTATCACACTATATGCAGGGACCTTTTCGATATACCAATCATTATTCTCCGAGTTTGTCCTTGCCGTCCATTTTTTCCATAGA
>JAZNWP010000110.1:0-1554 GCA_045593385.1 Acutalibacteraceae bacterium | reverse complement strand
CGGGTCGAGATATTATGAGAGACACAAGAGGTCTCTCATTTTTTTCTGTCTGAAAACAAAAAGTGGTTTGCCTCTTGATAAAAACGGATTTATGTTAATCCAAGAACAACGAAGTCGCATAGTGCGCTTCAAAAATCAGGAGGACAAACCATGAATAATGTATCACAAAAACCGGAAAAAATCTACTTTGGCCTGGACATTTCTCAAAAAAATATTGAAATTTATGCATTGAAAGGCGAAAAAGGCGTATCTTTTGGGAAAATTACAAATACAAGGCAAGGATTAGTAGAATTTTTTAACAAACTCCCGTGGGCTTCTGAATCAATAGTCGTAGCTCTTGAAACCGGCACGCATTCAGCATGGATCAGCCATTTGCTTGAAGTTCGCGGATATGAAGTTATTGTTGCTCATGCCCGTGATTTGGCGTTCATCTATAAAGGCGACAAAAAAAGTGATCGTATCGATGCCGAAAAATTAGCTCGCGTCGCCCGAGCAGACAAAAAACTGCTGCACCCGGTAAAATTGATGGATGTAAAACGGCAGGAAGATCTGCTCGCAATCAAAGCCCGTGACTTGCTGATAAAAGAAAGAACTTGTATCATCAACGCTATTCGCGGATTCTTGCGCAGTTTTGGAATTGATGACACTGAATACAGTCATGAAACCATAAATCAGATGTATGAAGTGCTACCGGAAGAAATTCGGCAAAATTTGCGCGGATTATTTGAAACATTGAAATCAATTAACGTCAGTATAAAGAATTACGATAAAAGAATTGAAAGAATAGCCACAAATTATCCGGAAACAAAAATCTTGCAGCAAATCAAAGGAGTTGGTCCTCTGATCGCATTAAGTTTTGCTTTGATAATAGGAGAAGCCAATCGTTTTACTTCCCGGCAATGCAGTTCGTACACCGGATTGGCACCAAAACGTGACCAGTCCGGGGATGTAGATAAGCAACTTGGGATTTCCAAATGCGGCAATAAACTTTTGAGAAGGTTGCTTGTACAGGGAGCGCAGTATATCATGGGACCATTCGGCGAGGATTGTGATTTGCGTGATTTCGGCAATCGGATTGCACAGAGAGGCGGAAGTATTGCCCGGAAGAAAGCAAAAGTTGCTATCGCACGAAAACTGGCAATTACAATGCTGGCGTTGTGGAGAAATCCGGAAGTGGCATACGATCCGCATTTCAAAGTCAACCGCAAGAAAATTAAGTCCGCTTAAAGAATATAGTTTATGTACTGATAAAATTAAAAATAAGGATAAAAAGATCAACAAAAGAAGATTTTGAAAGAATTGCTTTTTGTCCAGTCTTGATGATCCCGGCTGTGTACTTAATCCGATATAGCCAAATATCACAGATAAGATTGTGGTCGAGATAGGGACATCCGGACGGACATTTATCAGGCGTCGCTTCCTGGCAGAAGCATTACAGAACGCGAATAGGAGCAAGACAAAAGCAGCTTTTTAGAATCATCTTTCGCTGATTATCAACTTTTTTACGATTTTTTTGCAAATAAAACTTGACAAATAGTCTCTCATAGGAGTACA
>JAZNWP010000109.1:0-4039 GCA_045593385.1 Acutalibacteraceae bacterium | reverse complement strand
AAAAACCATGGCCGCCCGTGGCCTTGTGAACGGGAGGGGCCCGCTCCGCAGGAGTGGGAGGGATTTAGTTTTTCCGACATCACCCTACGGAACTTTACCCCCCCCAAAAAAACAGAAGCTGACCTTTTGGGTCAGCCTCTTCGTCATATTTACACCGTTATTTTGCAAAAATTACGGACTAATCCAGCATAAATCCCACAGTTTCCTCTGCCCATCGTCCCCAATCAACAAAGAGCGAAATCTAACAACCTTTGTGTCAAGCACTCTCAATTATCTCAGGACAACCTAGACTTGCCAAAAGGTGTTATATTAGCCGTAATCAAATTTTGCTGTTCATCCCAAATGCATTTAATTAAGCCTCTGCGTTCCAGGGATTTTAATTCCTTTTTGAGATGCTTATAATCTTGAATTTTTCCATTGTTAGTAGCTCTTAATATCATTTTCTCAAGTTCTGTCATATCATCCTCCGTTTTTAAGATTATTCTTTGCCTCCTGAATATCAATTCTGGCTTTTCGTCCGTGTTTTTCCAACAAGTAGAGAAGATGGCCTCCATTCAAAAGTGTTATCGGCTTACCTTTAGCAAAATTATATGAATCAGAGCCATAATCCGAAGTAGTAATCAAAATTCCTTTATTGGCGCCCTCATTTATAACTGTCCCGTATAAATCTCTTACAGCAGAAACTCCTACTGTATTCGTATATCGTTTTGCTTGAATTACAATTTTTCCCCCTCTTATAGGATCTGGATCAAAAGCAATAGCATCAACGCCCCCATCTCGACTTGCCTGAGTTATTTTTACCTCTCCACCATTCTTGTTAAATTCCAAATCAAATAATTCACGAACTAAGTGCTCGAATTCCTCCCAGTCCATAGCGGCAAGGTTGGTAGATGAATCTGTAGATACACTGCGACCATCAACAAACCTCTTATCATTTTTGTTAATCTGCATTATTGGGACAATTGGAGAATAGTCATATAGCTTGGCCCCACCCACACCTTTAAGATGCTTGAAGCATGTTTTAGCATCAACATATCTTAACTCGATCTTTTCAAACTCGAATCGATTAACAGATAACGATAAAATGCAATTATTTTCTTGCCTTCCTGTCCCAGCGTTTCTTACTTTTACTATTCCGTTGAAACATATAGTTGATATTCTTTTCAGATAATCATAGTGGAATATTTCTGCAATAGTTCTGAGAGTAATCTTATAAATAACATCCTCGTATAGTTTCCTTTTCGCTGTTAATGATAGGTATTTATCAAACTCATTTCGATCATATTTTTGAATGCTGGGACATTCATCTAGCGTTGGGAGATAATAATCAATTATGGCTATTTGATTGTTATGATTATACTCAATTTCAGCATGACGATTCCAATCAAAGAGATAAAAAGAGTCGTTGATTAGGAAATGGAGGTATTCAATTAGCCCTTCTTCACTATCCTCATAATGTTTCTTAAGCAAAAGCGCCTTCTCAACTTTCTTTTGCTGTTCTTTATTAAATGTCTCTGATATAGTCCGATACTTACACTCTATCTCATCTATTTTCTGTTTATAGTGTTCTCTCTCTTCTGCAGAACTTGCGGTTTTGCGAAGAAATCTATATCTGTCAATAGTTGTTATGTTGTCTCCTTTCCAGTATTTATAATAAGGGATACCCAGATGGAATCCATAAGTGTTGTTCTTTAAAGAATCATAATCTTTAATATAATAGATTTCCTCTAAGGTTCTTCCATAAATATTACGCAAATAATAAGGGATAATGTTATTGGATATATTTTGTGCTAAAACATATGAATCATCATATTGATATATAGAGCCTTTAGCCACATAATCAATATTTTCCATATAATCACGAATTCTATTGATTTTCAGATTTCTTTGCATTGTGACCTACCTTAAGCATTTATTTTTTTCATGAACTTACGTACACTTGCAGTACTGACGTCGAAGTACGCATTTATACTATTCTTCACTCTTCTGACCCGATATCCTTCCAAATACATTGCATAAATCAGCAAGCCATTTGTTATATATAATGGGTGTTCTATTTCTCTGAAATAATTTTCAATTTTGTGCTTTAATGGATACGACTGAGTTAAATCAAGATCTCGTATAATTTTCGTCCTCGTAAAATTGTCTCTTATAACCAGTCTTATCATTGAAAGTGTCTCAACATCAAATAAGGCTGCATTAAAATTTACAGAATCATCAAATCCAAATTCACCTAGACTTTTAATCAGTTCTCTTGTCCTTTCCATCTTCTAAAATTTGAATTACTTTTTCCAAAAAATTGACTTGATAGTTTTTGCAATATCACTTTTATATTTCCCAGGACCATTTTTCTCTATATACCTCCTATTTAAATCAACCAACTCATTATATCCACCCTTATACTCTCGTCCACAAACCTTACATCTCACATATGATTTATCGTCATTCCACTCAAACCGGTCTTCAAAACACTCCATACACCGACATCCCGCATATGCAAAAGTATATGTATCTAATGAGCGTGATTCACTGACGACGCTTTCATTATTACCACTTAATCCGACTAACGCATAAGCAACATATCCCAACATATTTGTGAGTTCATCTTCAAAATCTTTTGAAATATCGTCTGCTTCACTCTTTGCATGAGCAAGTTCATGACACAATACTCCTAAAAACGCTTCAGGGCGAAGGAGCAAATGCCTTGATATAATAATATCTTCTTCCGCTGGTCGAAAACATCCATAGGTGCATTTGTCTTCACTTTTAAAATGAATCATTTCCGCCAAACGAATAGTTCTAACATTATCCGGAAGCCCTCCTATAGACTTGAGAATAACATTCTTCATTTGCCACACTTCCTTCTCCTTTTCAGATAATGTGCAGATGTCCAAAAAGCTATAATCCTTGTATGCCATATGATGGTTGATAATACCTTACAAATATAATTATAGGATTCTATATTTTAGGCATATTTTTTAAAAGAAAACAGCACTTGCCCTCTTGCCAAACAAGTTTGTCAAAAAGGCAACCATCTATTCCCACCGCAAAGGCGAGAATATGAGGACTGCAAGCAGATCCTCAAACTCTCGCTGAACCCCACGCACAAATAAAACGCCCGGTCAAGACTTCAGCCGGACAAGCCGTCAGAAGACTTGCCCTAATGGGCATAAGGAATCAGAAGATTGTCATTCTGCCTCCGTTCCGCTCCGCTGCACTCCATCAGAACGCCAATCCTCTTCACGTCAACAATATCCCCGCCTTCGGCCAGGATATAGAAAGGAAAAGCGGTCTGGAGACTTTCGCCTTTCTCCTCCGGCAAATCTTGCGAACTCCGCGATTTTGACTGCGGCAAAATCTCTACTTTCTTATGCAAGATTTCCCTCCTCCGAAAGTCAAAAGACTCCAGCTGGTCAATGCCCCCGACCCCACAGGGGAGAATGACCGACAGAGAGCAGGCCGTGCCTCGCTTTAGCCATAGTGCGGACCGGCCGAAACATAACATAATCGGACCTTAATTGTGTAACAAATCAAGAGCTACGCTGTGATTTGTTTTCGCTGGCGCACACAATTCCGATTATGTTAAGTGTCTGCGTAGAAACCCGTTGGGAGAATTGTGCTGGAAATGCTCTCTGTCGAGGCGGCTGGCAATAATGAGCCTCCCTCAGGGACTAACGCGCTCCAAGTCCGTCAGGAGGCTCAAGACTTTCGGCGTAGGGACGTCAAGGCTAATGCTCTAATGACCTTTAGTAAGCAAGGGAAGGACTGTCTCTCTGATGATGGCCGAAAGTCCGAAAGGAAATTGCCAGCCTTAGCAGCGCAGCCGCGGGCCTTCTCCAGTCTTTTATCACTTCCTTCGCAAGCTCAGTCAGTCATAAAAGCCTTCCGTAGGCAAGGTATCGGCTCTGCCGATGAGTTTAATACTGCACGCTTCTTCCTCTCCAGACTTGAAAGCCTTTCCGCTGCACCTACGTCACTATCGTTCCTCCGGTTCCGCTCCAAGTCTTCCAAATCTTCCGAGGGCGTGCAGGGCGAGACT
>JAZNWP010000108.1:0-13830 GCA_045593385.1 Acutalibacteraceae bacterium | reverse complement strand
CCACAATCATCCGCCTGAGGCATAACGGACACATTGGGACAGATGTGGAATAAACGTATATACGATATTAGATTATAACGTATATGCGATATCGTATTTACTATAACAATTTATAACGTATATACGAATGTGGATAAATTGTTAATAAAATTAAAATCAATCTGCAGATTAATATAGATTTTGTAATACAAAACAACTATACTATTGTATTGAAAGGAAGGTGATGAATATGAAATATACAAAAGACAAATCACACATTATCCAGGTTAGGCTATCGGAAGAACAAGTACATAAGATTGATGAACTTGCTGAACTTGAAAAAAGAACAAGATCAGAAATATTGCGTACATTCATTATCGGGGGGTTGAGTGATGGCCAAACAGAAAAAATCGCAATATAGGCTGCAACTTGAAAATGAAGTAAAGCCTATGCTGCAAGAAGCCAATATGAAGCTTTTGAATTTAGAAACACTATCTAAAAAAGAGGGTTTTGAAGGTGTAAAAGATTTTGCATATTACAATGCAATGCGTGATATTAGAGCTTTAAGGGGAGAAGAATATAAACGTTTTAATATGCCTAAAAATACACATCAATTAGAGAAAACTAAAAGATCACTTGAAAAGTTTTTAGGGGCTACATCTTCAACTAAGGCTGGTATTGTGGATATATATGAAAGAAACGCTGCCAGCCTTAATGATAAATTTGGATCTAATTATACCTGGCAGCAAATGGGGCAATTTTTAAAGGCTGCTGGTTTTGAGGATCTAAAGAAAGAATATGATAGTGAAACTGCTATCATAATGCTAAAAGCATTATTTGAAAATCAAAATCTAAGTAAAGAACAATTTGAAGAAAAATTATCAAACCATCAAATTAAAGGACTAGATGAAGTCGATTCTGATACATTATCAGATTTTGTCAATACAGATTTGGAGTGGGATGAATTATTTCCAGTGGAGAGTGATTAAGATTGAAGGACACAATTAAATTAGAAGAATTTAATAGAGCCAGCTATCTTAAAGACAACTGGCACTACAAAAGGTTTTTTTATAAAGATTTCAACTACAAAATACTACAAAATGCAATAGTTCGCAAGTATAACTCCTGGGGTAATGAAACTTACAATGATCTAACAATGATGATTGATACAGAAACATCAAAAAAACGTGAAGATCAGTATGAAGAAGTAGAACATATAGATAGATTATCAGGCAAAAAGTACATTGAAAAAGTTTATAAACCATTTGATAACCATGTAGTGATATGGACATTATCAATTAGGCTATTTGACATTGATATAGCTACCTTATACGGACGTAAACCAAGTGAGCTGATAGAATGTATAAAGATGATATTAAATGTCTTAAAAGGCAAATTTACTATCTTTTATATACATAATTTAACATATGATTATACATTTCTTAGAAAGTTCTTCTTTAGGGAGTTTGGTTATCCAGTCGAACAATTAAACGTCAAAAGTCACTATCCTATTCAAATTAAATTTGAAAATGGTTTAATTTTAAAAGATTCCTTAATATTGGCCCAGCGTGCCCTTGAAAAATGGGCTAAAGATTTAGGTGTTGAAGCTCAAAAACAAGTAGGTAGCTGGGATTATAACAAAATAAGAAACCAGGATAGTGATATATCTGATCAGGAACTAACTTATGCAGAATTTGATTCATTATCAGGCACACAATGTATAGATGCACTAAAAAAGCAGCTACATAAAAAACTTGGAAATATGCCATATACTGCAACTGGTATTTTAAGAGACGAACTAAAAAAACTAGCTTCAGAAAATAAGGCAAAAGTACTATTTAATAAGATTGTACCCACTTTTGAAGAATATCTATTCATGGTTTCGATGTTTCATGGTGGTTTTGTGCATGGAAATAAAGAGTACTTAGAAAGTAATTTACTAAAGGATGTCCAGGGGTATGATTTTGCAAGCTCTTATATATTTTGCCTACTTTGCTGCAAGTATCCAATTACTAAATTTAAGCCACTAAATAAGCAAATAGATGGTGATTATATTATTCGCAATAGTGAAAATCATGCTTTTATGTTTACTGCACGTTTTGCGGATATAAAGCTTAAAGATCCTAACTACCCAATGCCAGTTTTACAGTTTAGTAAATGTAAGACTGTTAATGATGTAACTGATAATGGACGTATTATAGCAGCACAATTTTTAGAGTTAAATACTAATGAAATCGACTATAAACTTATTGATAAATATTACACCTGGGATAAAGAACACTCAGTTATTTTTAATGTAAAAACTGCAAAAAAAGATTATCTTCCTGACTGGTTTAGAAATCATTTATACAAGCTCTTTACAGATAAAACTAATTTAAAGGGTGTAGATAAAATCAGGTATCAGATCCAAAAAGGTAAATTAAATGCTGGATATGGCCTTTCAGTACAAAGACAAGATAAATTAATGTTTATTGAAATCTTTGAGGATGAAATAGTTGAAAAAAATGGTGTTGAAATAGAATATCATGACGGAATGTATAAACTTGATGAATCATTTCCACCTGAAGAAGTATATCTAAAGAACATTAAAAAACGTTCTGTATTTCTTCCATACCAGTGGGGTGTATGGACTACAAGTTATGCCTTAGAACATTTATTTGAATTAGGCAGCTGCTGCAAGCTATGGTTATATTCTGATACAGATTCTGTATATGGTATTGGATGGAATAAGAAGCTTGTAAAGAAGCTTAATTATAAGTATCGAAAAATGAATGAAAAAGCTGGATTTAAGGCCGTACACTTTAAAGATAAAGATTATTGGCTAGGTGTAGCTGAAACTAGCTTAGAGGACAAATATAGTGAATTTAAGTATATGGGTGCAAAACGCTATTGTGGCAGATGTAAAGAAGATGGCAAGCTTCATATAACAGTTGCTGGTGTACCAAAATCTGCAGCAGATTGTTTAAGTGATAACATCATAAACTTTAAAAAGGGTTTTGTATTTGAAGGTAAAAAAACTGGGAAGAAAACGCATAATTATATGTTCGTTGATGATATTTACATTGATGAATTTGGAAATGAAACGGCAGATAGTGTAGATCTATCACCTTGTGATTACAACCTTGATGTTGTTGAATACCATTCACTTGAAGAATATCTTGGAACACCTGATTATGTAACAATTCCATATTATAGCGATGAAGGGTGGGTATCAGTTGGATAAACTAAAGATTGACTATGAGGATTATTATTTTAGTGTTGTGCCGTTTGTTGAAGCTGCTAAAGCTTTAGGTTGCTGGGTGGTGCTTATTGTAGGTGCTAGAAATAGGGGTAAAACCTACTCAATGCTAAAATACGCTTATGAACGTGATGAACAGATCATATTTTTAAAACGTCAGGTAGGTGATATTAAACTTTTATGTCTAAACGCTAAAAATAAGATGAAAAAAAGAAAATCTGATGAAGAAGATGATGATCTTGAAGATTTTGATGAAGATGATGATTTTTCACCTTATGCAGATCTTAATGAAGATATAGGTTGTAATGTGCAGCCTAAAATGCTGGATAGTGAACAAGGTATTGCAACCTTCTATGATAGAGATAGTAACTGGAAGGCTATTAAAAAAGTAGGTGTAGCACTGGCAGTTAAATCAATTGCTAAATATAAGGGATTTGGCGGTATGCGAAAATGTAAATATTTAGTATTTGATGAATTTATACCAGCACCCTGGGAGAGAGGTATCACTAAATTAGAGGGTGAATCTGTTACTGATCTATATTCAACTATAAGCCGTGATAGAGAACAAAGGGGGCAAGAACCTCTTTTAATGGTATGCCTGGCCAATGCTAATGAACTATCTAATCAAATGTTTAATACGCTTGAAATTACTGATGATGTTGTTGACATGATCAATAATCATGAGGAAATCAGGCAAATAGGCCGTAAACTTGTAGTGCTTGTTGATGATAGCAAATTAAAGGTTGCTGAAGATGAAAAGAAAACCCTTATATACCAGGATATGAAAGATACTATGTGGGGTCGTGTATCATTTTCAAATGAATTTGCTAGAAATGATATAAGCTGCATAGGCAATACCAGTATTAAAAAAATGAGATGTCGCTGCCTGATCATATATAAAAATGAATCCTGGTATGTATATGAAAAGGAAAATTTAATTTATATATGCACATCAAGATCTAACAAAGTACCAGTTGAATATGATTTAAATTTTGAATCCACCAGGAAGCCTTTTTACCTGAAGGAATGTGTTAGCTACATAAATGCATATCATAAAGGAAATATATTGTTCTCTAAGTTTAGAATGTATGATGTTATTATCCACTTTAAAAAATTTTTTGATATATAGTTGACATGGGATAACATGGTGTGATAACATATAATCAAGTTATGAGATAACACAATATTAAAGGAGTAGTGAACAATATGAAAGTTAAAGATTTATGTGGTATTTTATCAAATTTTACTAATGTAAAAATTGTAGTAAATGGTGATGAAGATGTATTTAAAGGTTATTTTTATCAAGTGCCAGTTAAATATGCTGAATGTGAAATCGAGAGTTTAATACCAATTAAACATCCTGACAATGAAAAACTAGGTATGGCAGCTATTTTAATAGGTGAGTAATTATGAAATATATTTATGAATATGATCCAATATTTAAGAAAAAAGTTGTTGTAGCTGATGGTGAATGTCTTGTATGCAAACATTGTACAGATATGTTCTATGATGATACAAATGGCCCTTATATGGTGTATTGTGAATATACTTTCACAAATGAAGATGGAGATATAGAAGATTTATCTGATAAAAAAATATATGGTGAACCATGTGAAAAATATGAATATGATGGAGTTCAAAGGGAGATTTTAGAAAATGATACAACTAAATGAAAATCAATATGTTTACAAAAAGAATAGATGGTACTATTTAGATGAATATGATTCTAACCAGGAAGTGCACACAAAAACAATCAAAAAGGAAGAATATGATAGAGCTATCAGATTAAAGCGTTTTATTGCTAATGAAGATATGACAGTAGGGGATAGAATTATTCAGATCATGCATGATAAAGGAATAAAGCAGATTGAAATGAGTGAACGTACTGGAATTGCTCAAAGCTGCATAGCAGACTGGAAACATAAAAGCACATCCCCAGCTGCTAATAAAATAATGTCAATATGTGAAGTACTTGAATGTACACCTGAAGAACTGTTGAAGGGGGTTAAGTAATGAAACGTGAAGAAGTAAAAAAACAAATGGATGAAATGCTTCTACAAATTATGAAATATCTTAAAGCTGCTGGAATGGATGATAGAGAGTTTTATGAACTAACAAGTGAAGCAGCTTGTACCTTAATAACTTCAACAATTGATATTGAACAAGATACATTTGAATGTCTAAATCAGTATATGGACAAAATCCAGGATGTTATTCAAGTCGGTTGTGGTGGAATAATTAGAGCTAAAGAAAAAGGAGATTATGAATTTTTATGATATTAGCACAAATGTTTAAAGTTTTGCCAGCTGGCGAAACATTTAAAATAATGGATATGAATAAACCAGTATTAAATGGTTTTGTATCAACGACTGAAAAAATACCAGTATTTGGTGATGCACATGAGGATTTAAAGTATATGCAAGTTTATAGTGCTTTTCATGTTGAATTGATTGATAAGGTTGATGATGTATGGGTGATAAATGTACGCTAGTGGAAGCTAAAATTAAGGCTTTAATAGATGAAGCAAAGAAAAAAGGTTTTGATGAATTTGAAGTGAAGCCTACAACCTGGATGCATGAACCTTGGTTTAGGCTTCACTGGAAGTTCAAAAATGTAAAAGGTTATTTTGATGTATCGCAAGCTACATTTAAAGTTTGTGAGAATCGGATTATTTTAAAAGAGATTTCAAGGGATTTAAGATTATGAAAAAGATTGATATTATTACAATTATTTATTGTGGGCTAATGATTGCAGCTTGTGCTGCTAAAGCATATCTATATTAAGGAGTTTATATTATGCCTAAAGATTATCATAAGGGATTTAAGCTGCAAGTTTATATTCCTGAAGAATTAAATAGTAAAATTGATGCATGTGTTGAAGCATTAAATGTTGAAGCAACAAATTCAGATTATTTTATTGAAAAAGAAACAAAAAGTAGCTTCATACGAAAATCACTTGATTATATATGTGATAAATATTTAAATGGATAAACACACAAAATAAAATGTGTTTATGATAAAAAACTGCAAAGAAAGGAGATAAATTTATGTTTGCAGAATTAAACGGTGGTGGAATTGACTGGGGAGTAGATACTAAAGATCTACCATACAAAAAGATCCAGGAGCTAGACCAAAAAGGAAAGTATGTTGTTAAAGGCTGCTTCATCAACAAAAATAAGTCAGAAAAGGAGCTTAAAGAGTTCGGGGCTTCAGTAGTACTTATTTTGGATGGTGTGCTTTTATCAGTGCCTAATCATTATGAAAATTCAGTACAATCTATTTTAGATGATCCTGATAAGGTAGCTGCAGTAAAGGCTGGCAAGTGTGCAATCGGAGATTTCTATACATATGAATCTCACGGCAAAACTTGCTATGCATTCAAATGGATTGATAACGAGTAATAAGCAATTAAATGTCTCTAACGCAAAAAGTTCATAATGTTTATGTTATAATGAAAGTGTAACAAATCTATCTCCAAAATATGTAGAAATGTTACCACCACTCCATGAGCTGCTAGATTATTCTAGCAGCTTATTTTTGAATTAAAAGGGGGTTAATTATGGAGCTTACACTACTTAATTTTTCAAAACGCATTAATTCTACCAAAAAACCAACTGCTGAACAATTGCAAGCTGGTAAAGTATTTAATAATTTGACGTTAAAGCAGTTAACAAATATAGATAATCCTAATCTATTACTAGCTGGGGCTAAAGAGAATGATTATAAATATAACTATGCTTATGTTAAAGAATGGGATAGATACTATCACATTAAAACCAGTGATCTAAGACATGAAGATATATATACTGCCAGGTTAGAGCTTGATGATCTAGCTACATTTAAGGATGATATTTTAAATACATCTGCCTATATTGTATATGCTTCAACTGGTTTTAATAGGTGGATAAGGGATGATAGAGTACCACTTATCATTAAAGATAGTGAAATTTTAACCTCATATTCTAACCCAACTGTTGGTGGAGCTTCCCTTTTTGATGCATCAAGTAATGAAACTGTAATATTATCATGTCAATCAAAAGGATCATATCCAGGTGGTGGTGGACTCACTCACTGGATCATGTCTGAATCTGATATATCAAGAATTACTGGTTGTGTATATGATGCTCAAACTATATGGGATTCATTACAAAAACAGTTTGGTGATGCAATGGGAGCTATTGTATCAGTTATTAGACTTCCAATAAATGCTAACGCTATTACTTCAGAAGGTCCTTATCTTTTCTATTTAAGTGATTATCAGCCAGTAGATGATCAGGGTAATCCATATTCATTTAAAATTGTATCTAACTCACACGTATCTGCTTCAGGTGATTTATCACTTCCACTATCATATACGGATTTTAGATTTACTGAACCATATACTCAATGTAAAATATCACTTCCATTTATAGGTGTAACAGATATATCAATATCAGATTTTGCGCCAACTGGACAAGTGAACTATAAGATTGATTTAGATGTGCTTACTGGAAGTATTATATACACACTTTTCAATACTGGACTTGCAAGGCCAGTTGCATCATTTTCAGGCCAATGTGGAAACAATATTCCAATTGTTTCAAGTCAGATACAAAACGCTGCATCAATTGTTTCAGGTTTTGTAGGTGGCGCTGCATCACTTGGAATGTCACTACTTACTGGAAATCCTATTCCAGCAGTTGTTGGTGGTATTGGATCAATTGCAAATGCTTTTTATGCATCTAATCAAAAAACTAATTCTGTTATTGGATCATACTCAGGTGGTAGATCAGAATTTGCTAATACGGCAGTAAGGCTTATATCTCAAAAATTTCAAACTGCTAATGAACCATCTAATTTGACTGATTTTGAAGGAAGGCCAGTGTGTAAAGTTGATGCACTTACTAACTATACTGGATTTGTTAAAACACAAGGATTTAGTATAGATATAGCTGCAAATTCAGACGTTATTAAATCAATCAATTCAAAATTAGATGCTGGAATATATATTGAGTAGTTAACAGATACTTCACAATTTTTACAATACGACTTTTATTTGTTATAATGTAAATGGCAGATGTGCGTGTATCACATAAGGGCAAGCCCTTACACGTTTGGCTGATAACCATTTTAAGCTGCAGATAAACAATCTGCAGCTACTGCCAATTTAATAAATATTAAAGGAGTGGGTAGATTATGAGTAAATCAAAGAAAGTACAAGAAAAAGTAGGTTTAAAGGATATTGTAGCTTTTGCAAAGGCTGGATGGACACCAGGTGATGTTAATGCAATCTTAGATCGTATGGATGAAATTGGTGATATTAATGATCCTGAAGATAATAGTGATCCTGAAGGTGATGATGCAGATGATGATACTACTGATGAAAAAAATACATCTAATGATACTAATGCTTCAGGTGAAGATGAATCTGATGAAGATGAAGAAGATAATGATACAGATGATGTTGATGAAAAAGTTACCAGTAGTCAAAAGAAGGATACTAATAAATCTACTTTACTTGAAAGTGAAAATACTAGGTTAAAGAAGGAACTAGCAAAACTTCAAGCTAAAAATAGATCAAAGGACATTTCAGGTGATAAAGATAAAGTATCACCTGAACAGTCATTGATAGATACTTTTCAATCACTATATGATTAAAGGGGGTAAATTATGGCAAGACGATTAAATGCTACAGATGCATACTTAATCATGAAAAATCTTGTTAAGCAAGCAACTGGTGAAACAGTAGAATTGCAGACTAATGATCTATCTGCATATATTGCAGCTGGTGAAAAAGTTATGGCTACTGGTTTTGAAAATACCCTTGAAGCTCTATCTATTGTATTGGGTCGTACAATTATTGCAGTACGTCCATATAAGGCAAGGGCTACAATTATTCGCCAGGATAATCTTGATCTTTACAAGACTCGTATGCGTAAGATTTCTTATTATTCAGATGATCCTCTCCCAGCTGGATCTTGGAATACTGATCTATTTCCTAAGAATTTAGGTAGAGGTAGATCTAATGGCCAGGGTGAACAGGAATCAGGTGAGTACAAAGCTACTAAATCACAATGGGAGCAGCATCCAGTTATTCCAGTTGAGATGAACTTTTCGGGTTTTTCAACATGGGATGAAGCAATCACCATTTATAAGAAGCAGCTTAGGATTGCAATGCGAGATCCTCAGGAAATGGCTAACTACTTAAATGGTCAGATGGTTTCTAAAAACAATGATGTCGAGCTTGAAAAAGAAGCTTTTGACACATTAAACTTCACTGGCTATATGATGGCACTTTTTGCTGCTAATAAAGTACTTGATAATGGTATGGCGGTAAATCTTACTGCAGAATTTAACAATTATTATGGTACTACATATACTAGCCAGCAGCTAAGAACTACATATCTTAAAGAATTTACTGGCTTTTATGTAGCTTTTGTTAAGACAATGGTAGAAGATTTTGCAAGACTTACTGCAAAACGTCACTGGCTAATTCCAAAGCAGTTTGACGATGGCACTGTACATGGTGTTCTTCGTTCAACTCCTAAAAATCGCATCAAGATGGCTATGTATGATCCATTTTGGAAAAAGGTTGAAGCTACAGTATTTCCTGAAGTATTCAATGATCAGTATTTAACATACGATAATTTTGAGAGTTTTACATACTGGCAGACAGATGCACCAGGACTTCAGGCTAAGTTATCAGGATATACTGCACTTCCTGATATTACTGGTACACATTCAGGTGAACAGTATAAGTCTGATAAAGTTGATATTGATTATGTTTTAGGTGTTATCTTTGATGAGGATGCTTGTGTTACTAATCATGCACTTGATGATGCTGATGCAACTCCTATGGAAGCTAGAAAAAAATACTACAATCTGTGGTGGAATTTTGTCAAAAATGCAACAGTTGATATAAGTGAGCAAGGTGTGCTTCTTTATATGGCTGACAATGCAAATGGTCAAAAGGCTACAATGGTAGATCCAGCAATCTTAGATGGCAGCGTGACATTCCAGTAAATGTCACTATTCTCCTACATACGGCTGCTATATCCGCCAATATAGCAGCCATTTTTAAAAGAGGGGTAAAGTTATGTATAGTCCACTTAATAATGCACAAATCAATCTATACCAGGGTACTTTTACACCTTCAGAACAGTTTAGCGATTCTATGGCTTTTCAGTTTTGGATGAGGGCCTTGTATCAACGTGCTTTGAGTGTGTTTGATTTTGTTAATTTGCCAGCAGATTTTAGTGAGCAAGAAATAAATCTTCTTTACTATTTGTTGTACATTCCAGGATTTAGTGGAGCTTTTAAAACAACTGAATATGGCACTATTATTAACCCTATAACATTTAAGGGTTATAATGTATTTTTTGCGCCTGATGCATTTTTAGTGAATAATCCAGTACTTGATATTACTGGTAAAAAAGAGTTTAAAATATACCATTTAGGTGATAAGAAACGTTTAGGAAATGAATTTAATCCTGAAGAATATGGTGTAGTACTTAAATTATCACCTGATTATCAGGGTATTTATGATATATTAGTGTACTATGCTGAAAAGCTTGCTAATATGTCAGCTGGCCTTGATATGAATATTGAAAATTCAAAATTTGCTTATGTACTGGGATCTAATACAAAATCAGGTAAAACATTTTTAAAAAAGCTTATTGATAAAATTCACTCAGGTGTATCTGCAATCGTTTATGATAGCCAAATTACACCATCATCTGAAATAGATACTTTTGAATTTTTCAATCGTGACAACCTTAAAAGCTCTTATATGGTTACTGAATTTAACCAGGACATTCAAACTATTGTAAATCAGTTTGATGCTGAAGTGGGGATTGTAAATGTACCATATGAAAAAAAAGAGCGTATGACTGAATTTGAGAGTAAATCAAAGCAATCAGATGGTATTGCCAGGGCTACATTGTGGCGTGATACTATGCAGCACTCATGGGATGAATACAATGAGCTTTATAATGAAAATGTACAAGTAGTTTACAACTATGATTATATGATAAACCTTGATGATGATTCTGAAGAAGGGGGTGAAGTAGATGAGTAGTGCAACTCAAACTTTACTTGGTCTTTATCAAATCGGAAAAGCAAGGGATAAAAATTTTTTTGATAAGCTAACATTCCCTGAAGGGATTGATCATGATTTAGCAGTTACAAATATATTGCATGAAGCTGGTGATTATGAAGTACTTTATAATGATCTTGATTTAATGGCTAATGCTTGCGAATTGTTTTCTGCAAAATGGAGACGTACTTTTGAAAAGTGGCTTGCAGTCATGAATATTGACTATGAACCACTTGAAAACTACAACCGCTTAGAGCATTGGAGTGATTCTGAATCTACATCAGAATCTACATCAACATCTACAAGTGATGCAACCAGTAATAGTGCTACAACTGATAATGATATATCAGCTTTTAATGCTGATACACTGCAAAATGATACATCTGCAGCAACTACTGCTGAAACTGCTGGTCATGCTCTAAACCAGTCAAAACATGATAGACTTAACTATTTTGATCATGAAGGTAGAGTACATGGAAATATCGGTGTTACTACTACACAGGCTATGTACTTAGAGGAATGGGAGCTATCAAAACTCAATCTATATCATGAGATATATGTACTATTTGCAAGGGAGTTATTAATACCATTTAGTTATTAAAGGGGGTAAGTTATGGGTATTAGAGATATGTTTGATCATAAGTATCCAATAACTAATCTGCATGAAATTGATTTAACTTTTTTACATGATGAAATCAATAAAATGATTGACATCCTGGAAGAATGGGAGACTGTCATTGATGAATTAAAAGAAGCTGCTGAAAAGTATGAAGAATTTGCAGAACGTTTAAATGTGGCTGAAGCTGAAATATCAAGCTTAAAGAATACAGTAATAACACTTCAGGGTGAAATTGATGCAATTGAAGGTACTTATGGTAAAGATATTGCAGATCTAAAAACTGCTATGTCTATCTTAGAATCTAAAATGACTATTTTAGAAACTAAGATTGCAGCCGTTTACAATTACATTGATAATTCTATTAATGTACTTGCAAAGCAGATGTACAAGCAAGATTTAATCATCATGAATAAATTAAATCAAGCTAAAGCAGATTTACAAAGACAGATTGATGATTTATATACTATTGTGGCAAGCATACGCACCGATTTAGCTAATCATTGGCATTGGGGTAAAGTATTTAGCCCTGATGAAAATAACAAGCTTATATACCAGGATTTAGCGGATGGATGCCCTACTGCAGAAGAATATGCAAGATTAAATTTAACTGCTGATGAATATGATGTATTTAATTTAACTGCATATGAATATGCAAGAACTGGCTTTAAAATGCTGCATCTTGATTTTGTGTTTAGCCCTATTTATGGGTTTAAGCAGTCAACTAGTAATGTGTTAACCTCTATTCTAAACTGGATAAAAGGTACATTATCAGCTGATGGATACCAGGCCCTTAATTTAACTGCAGATGAATATACTGCACTTAATTTAAGTGCTGCAGATTATTATTCTTATAATGGATAAGGAGGGTTTTTATTATGAGTTATGCAAACGGCACACCTTTTTTAAATTTAGCTCAGACAGTTGGAACTGATCATAGAGATTGGTTTGATGAAAATGAAGCTAAACTTGATCTTGATACAAAGATGAAAACATTGTGGGATGAAAGAACTTCAACAACTGCAATACTTGCAGCTCTCCAGGAAAGTGTAGCTACACTTGATACAGATGTTACATCTTTATCAGGTATTGTATCAGGTCATACAACAACAATTGCAACTATTAATGAATCTCTTGTACTCATTAATACTGCACTTAATGCACTTAACACTCAGGTTGTTGGTAAGTTTGATTCTGTTGGTATTGCAGATCCATATGATGCAGCACATGGCATTTATGCAATCGATGATGTTGTAACCTATAATGGGCAGCGTTATGTATGTATTACTGCAGTAACTGCAGCTGAACCTTTTGATGTGTCAAAATGGAGAGCTGAAGATGTGCAGACAGTTATTGATGAAATAAATGTAAACCTATCTGAAAAAGCTAGCACTGATTATGTTGATGAAAAAGTTGCTAATATATTAGGTTTTCCTGATTTTTCTAACGTAATTGAAACTATCACATCAACTTCATCACATACTTTTAATTCAGATGGATGGTTAGTTGGTTATTTCCGTAATACAAGCAGTAATAGCAGTTTAAAAATTAATGATATTACTGTTGCAATGGCTGGTGGAAGTGCTAATAGCTATGAATATAGAGGTGGGGTTCAAATTCCAATTAAAAGTGGTGATGTGCTTACCTGGGCAACTACACCAACCAATGTAGCGTTAACATTAGTTGGAATAAGATAGATTTAAAATTATTAGTTTTAACAGTTTAATAATGTATTAATTAATAACGTATATACATATTGTATATACGTTATTTTTTATCGTATTTACGTTATCGCATATACGTTATAATCTAATATCGTATATACGTTTATTCCACATCTGTCCCAATGTGTCCGTTATGCCTCAGGCGGATGATTGTGGGGGAAATCTAGGCTGGGGCAAGGACGGTACCTCTCCCCAATCCC
>JAZNWP010000107.1:0-2091 GCA_045593385.1 Acutalibacteraceae bacterium | reverse complement strand
TGGGACTTGGAAAAATGGCCCGAGGGCAGATACCGAATCCGCACCGGGGTGTACACCCTCCCAATTCTTTTTATAATTTTTACACCGTTGAATATCAATGTTTTAGAATGTTTACTTTATAGAAAAGTGAACAAAAAAGCCTATCAAAGTAACAAATTGAAACAAAAAATTATTTTTTCGTTCATTTTTACCTATATATAAAAGAATTGACTTTGTAACTACTTGATAATCAGTGCAAAGCAATGAGTTTCAGTTGTTTATATATGTTGAAACGGGCAAAAATTGATTTTTGCAAAAATGAAAAATTTTTCAACTTTTTACAAATGATTGATTTTCAAAGGTTTAAGACAAGCCCTCGCGCGTGGGCGTTCCATACTCAAGCAAAAATTAAAATCGCTATCCATCACAAAAATTTTTTTCGCAAAAGTTTTGGAGTTTGAAAATTCGGTGTTACTATAGTGCTGTACTCAAACGCCAACAACAACGGCAAAGAGTAAACGAAAAAATAAATGAAAAAATAAACACTTAAAAAACAAATTTACAAAACAGACAAACCAAACCGCATTAGCGAGAAAACAAAAGCCCTTTTTGTGGGAAACCTATTTTTGAGGCTTGGAAAATCAAAAATTGCCTGTTCGCTTTGGAGCGATTAAATAGGGTGTTAAATAACCACACCGAGCAGGACTACAGACCAATGTAGCAAGTCGGAGCGGTCTATTTGTGCAAATAGTCCGTACACGCAAAGCACGCAAATTTGGGAGTGCGAGAGCCGTGTAGAAAAGAGAGGTAACAGAATAATGCCATAAATGCGCCCTTGTGCGCTCGGAGATAAAAGTTACTATGCAGGAAAAACACCCTGCACGGAGCCTGAGAAAAGGGTATTGCCAATGTTATGCCCATAATCACCAACCGCCAACCGCTCGAATGTGTTGCTGCCAGACTGAAAAAGGTCTGGGGTGTGCCAAAGAAACACCCTGCCGAAATTGGAGTACGCAGGTATTGTGCGATGACACACGGAGCAGAACGGTGCTGATGCACTTATGCCACCACTATGCTCTGATGGATAGCCAATTATAGGGTACACTTATAGGTGCGACAAAGTTACGAAAAATGTGCCGTGCAGGGTGAAATGCACGGCATATTTTTGGGTGCGTGGCAAAGGTTGCCACACTTTGCACTATAGCGTGTAAGGTTCTCGGTTCGACTCCGAGAGTGCCCGCAATGCGTAATTTTGCGCAGAGTTTGTAAAATTTTAATCATTATGGCAACAGCAAAATTGAACAAAGAACAGTATGCAAATCTTGGTGCATTTGCAGGTGTAATGTTGGTTTACAACTCAACCAACAAGGACGGAGAATTGGTGCAGACAGCACAGCATTTTTGGGGCAAGGATTTCGAGCCTGCAGATAACTCGGACAACGAGATTTTCCGTGTAGTTAAAAACCTCGTAGCCACTATTTGGCACACAGTCGCAGAGGAGAAAAAGTTGCGTGCAGATGCTGACGGTATCCGCTCGAAATTCCGTGCCACCACTCCTGCAGAGATTATTATCTGCGACAATCGTAACAATCGCATCAAAAAGTACGACCTCACGGATAGTGTGTGGGCTCGCATTGGTCTTGTGCCTACAAAGGTAGACCTCGAGAAGTCGAGCCGAGATTTTGCCAAGACTATCCACTCGGCTGCAAAGGCAATCCGTGATGCAATGAACTTTGCCCCTAACCTCGCAAAACTCGATGCCGAGAAACCTGCCAAAAAGGGTGCAAAGGGTGCAGAGAAGCCTGCAACAACTGCCGAAACCCCTGCACAAGCGGCTTAATCCGTGGAGTAACTATCCGACAATCTGCCTGAAATAGGAGTGCAATAGATAGATTTTCGTAATTGCGTGAAGAGCGTGTTATCGTCTATATGCCGATAATGCGCTCTTTTTGTTTCGGGCATAAGGTATCGTAACCGTGAGTAGCGAGAAGAACTTTGCCGGCGGTATGCCCGCAGTGGAGCGACAGCATACCATTGACGATGTGAAGACGGCATTGGATGCATCTGCCACCGCCATACACGAAGCAATCCATATTGCCCGTGAGGTGTGGG
>JAZNWP010000106.1:0-1610 GCA_045593385.1 Acutalibacteraceae bacterium | reverse complement strand
TTGCAGTCATAAATATTTTTCTTCTCTGGACCCTTGCTCTCATCACGAGTAAATACGGTTGCCCTACGACCATTGGGAGAGTGGTGTAATTCCTCCTTGACAATCTCAGATGTAGTCATCGAAAACGAGTATTCATACTCTACTCCGTCCATAATAAAGCGAATGAAGAAAGTGCTCGGCTTATCACTACCTCCAAATTTGAATGGCATGAAAGGAAAAACCGTATTCTCGTTGTGATTGTGAGAGTTGTATATCATACTTACACAAGCTCGAATAGCCTTGATGATATTACTCTTGCCCGAAGCATTTGCACCGTAAATGGCAGCCGTCTTTAATAGACGAACGCCCTTGTGCTTAAAAGTGTTTCCCGCCAGAGCCTTTGCCTTTTTGGTCTGAATATTTGCAGCCTGCATATCCAACACCACCTCATCCATAATGGAGAAGAAGTTACTTAAACGAATCTCTAATATCATTTTAACCTCTGTTTTTACAATTCTTTTGCAAATATAGCAATTAAAATGCTAAAAATATCATTTTGCAAAGATTTTTTAATAAATACTTCCTTAATATCCCAACTTTCTTTGCAAAGTCCGCAAAAGGCGAGGTTGTATGTGTATGAAAGGATATGATTTTTGAGTCTGAAATTTTACTTATAATTTGCCAAATCTCGATTTTTTAAGGCGATTTGGCAAATTATATTAGATTTTCTGGGCAAATTGCCATCAAAGCGCTAAGGGTGTGTTCGGTTGATATAGGGCATATGATGCCGCATCGAAAGTATAACTTCGCATTTTACAGCTAATTGCGATATCGATTTATCGAAACCAATAAGGAAACCTAAAAAAATATCGCCCTCCAGCATCATTCTCGCCACGAACATTGTACCCCTAACGGGGATACATCTTGTTTGTTTGCAAAATCCTTCATAACTTCGCCGTTGAAATGTGGAGGGATTTGGACTGATTGTAACCACAATAAAGAATAGCTAAAACAGCACTAATGCGGGGAACATCCCCACGTTTATCAATCCTAAAATTGTGACTATCATATTTTTGCCAGCGTTCAGCGCGTTTGGTATAGGGATAACAACCCCTAACAACAACTAAAACTATGAAACAGAATTTAGAGTTTATAGCACAACTAAACATTATTGCAATTGTATCCAAAGCAATACGCATCATAGATAAATGTTACAAGGATGAATGTGAGAAGCGTAATCTTGCAAAGGATAGAGAGCTGTTAGATTATACTCCGTTTCCAGAAGAGTGTAACTACGACGAGTTTTACACGATTGTAGAACTAAGGCGTGTCGCTTCACCTTTAATAGTTGCCGATATGATAAGTGCTTATTATATGGACTCGTCATATGACAACACCTATTTACTTAAACTATTAACCGAAAAGCTTGACCTCGAATTTGACACAGAGAGTGAGTATAGGTATTATAGGAGATTCGTTGATGACCACGACTTTAATATGCCTGGAACGTTTGATGTTGAATGTTTTATTAAACATATGCCAATCTTGCGTAAACGCATTGAGTTTACTTTTGGTGTGGATATTTACGCCATTAACAAGCCAAGCCAAAGTGTATCAAGTCGCTTAATCGA
>JAZNWP010000105.1:0-3939 GCA_045593385.1 Acutalibacteraceae bacterium | reverse complement strand
AAAGAGCACCACGAGTACGGCACCAGACCAAGATGTATATGCTGATTATATAGATGGTTTCGATGATTTAAAGGTGAGCTTTTATGTTGAGGACGTAACGGGAGAAGAAAATTCCTTCAACATCCAGTTCTATAATATGAGCTCTCAACCATATGCCATTAGTTATACTATAAAACCTGAACAAAAGGGAAAATGGGTTACTCTTAGCGCATCAGAGTTGGTTAATGCTGGAGTAGCAACAATTGTTTCAGGATTGGGTAATATAAAGCTAGGTTGGCTTCAATTTAATTTCGGTGATAACAAGGTTAAGCCGAAGGGTTGGTTTGGAAGTTTAATCGGTGTTATCAATGCTGATGTTCCCGACCTTGAAGGCGCCGCTTTGATAGTCGCAGCAAACCAATTTGATGCAAGCGAATATAAGAATGCAGATGCATTTATAGAAGCGCGTGCAGAAGCGGCAGAACTCTATGCCACCGAACTTGCAGTATTAAATGCAAATGAGGAAATAAAGATTGCATATAACAAAATGTACTCAGCTTTAGATTCCGGTCTTAAGCCCGCTGGCGCCAAGGTCAATAATGCAGACGCAGCACATATAGGAGCAGATAATATCTTTACAACCGCCGAAAGCGCAGTTCTTCCCTTTGGCGCAACATCTGAAATGCTCGGTGATTATTATGCTTTCCACGATATAAATGATAACACCGCTGAGCAGGATTTAGGAATAAGCTCATACGATAGAATTCTTTTCTGCGGCAGAGCGGACCGTTTCGACTTTGGAGACGGAATAGATATAAGCGAATACGATGGATTCTATATTAATATTTATTATGAAGCCGTAAATCAGGGCGGTAAAATGTATACCTATCTCACAGGCGGTGGCACTGCAAAGCAAAAGAGCGGAAATACCTTAGAGGTTACCGCCGATGATGCAGGAAAATGGATAACATATACCGATGAAGATATCATAAGCGGGGGTATAGACACCATCAGAACATCCTTCGGCGATGGCGTGGTATTCAGCACCTTGATGATGTGTATCGAAGGCGGACTTGATATTGAGGCCTACGTAGGAAGTATGGTATTCTATAAGAATATAGAAGAAACTACCCTTGATACCGCTTCTGATACATTCATTAGTGAAATGAGAAACGTTGATTTAACCAACCTTTATAATAAAGAACAGTTTATCAATACCATTATCGATAATACCAATGAATTGGCAGAAAAATATGCCGATAATGAGGAAATTATCAGTAAGATTAAATTTGCAGATGACTGCAATGCCTATGGTGGCGTTGATCTTAAAGACCTTGTAAGATTGGCGAGATATATCGATGATAGTGAAACTGTTAAGATAGATAATCTTGCCGCCGACTCTAACGGTGACAAGGCGATTAATACCGATGATGAATCGCTCCTAAGAGCTAAATTATTGCAGCAATAATTCTTGAATTAAAATGGGTAAAAATATCATTATAATGCGATAATTCGGCATTGTTTTTATAGCGAAAAGCTTATAATAATTTTATAGAACATTTCTTTTCAAAGAAATTGTTTTCTACCTTTTATAAGACGAAGTTCAGGACTGATGAGGGGATTTCCCCAACGTTTAATTTGCACGTTTCACATCGGCCCTGTCTTTGTCGTGTTTATGAAAATAGCGAGGCCTGCATATGAATAAGAATTTTTATAATCCGATTTTTCAAAAAGGAGATTGATTATGAAAGCAAATTTAAGCAGAAGAATTATTGTTACCGTCGTGGCGCTTGTTTTGTGTATTGTTGTAGCAGGAGCATCTTTTGCTGTTAACAGTGTGGCTGATAACGGGCGCAATATAACGGTAGATACCCAAACTGTAGTTAATGAAGATTTTATAGGCATCGGCACTAACCATTGGTCCAGTTCTTATATTTACGGTATGAATGATGCATATCAGACCGTTTATGAAGAGCGTAATGCCATTCAAGAGCTTAAATACGTGCGAATGATGTTTTGCGCGAGTTGGATTGTTGACAGGTCCCTTCCCATTGAACAACAAAAATGGGAGTATGAAAACGGAATTTATCATTGGGAAAATCTTGATGCCGTAAATTTCTTCCAAAAAGTTAAAATGTATCATGATATTGGCGCTACTGTTATTGTAAACATAGGCGGTCGTGAGTTTAGTGATGTTGCTTCTTGGTGGCAGGTAGAGGATGCAGGCGTTACCATAGGCGGTCTTCGTTCTGCTCCCGCAAATCTCGATGCCTTCGCCGATATGTCCTATGCTATTTTCGAAAGAGCTTGGAATATGGGCTATGATAATGTTACTCATATAGCGTTTTTTAACGAAACCAACGGCGGAAGCTTTGAGGTGTTCGTTAACAGACAGGAGTATTGGGAAAATATGCTCAAAAAGGTGCATTACGAATTTAAATCGCATACATATACAGGAAATTCGCAAAGCCCGTATTACAATATGAATGCCCGCGACGTTCTATATATGATAGGCACCGAGCTTTCCGGTTTCTATGACGAACCTGATATTATTTCCTGGCTTGAATATGCCAAAGAAAATCTGGTTGATGAAGATGGAACTCCTATTTACGATGGGTTATGCACACATCAATATCCTAACACAAAAACTTGGGAAACAACACTTGACCTTTACAATAAATTGGGAGATAAGTATCCCGGTATCTGGGCGAATGAATTTGGTCCAAGAGGTTTGGCAAATGGAGGCACAGAAGGTGGATATTCAGCCGCATACGAATATAGCGAGACGGCTCAAATAATCGCAATGTCCAATGCGGGATACGGTGGCGCTGCTACATGGGCAGCATCAGGCGACCATATTAATACTATTGGTCATGATTTCGGGGCCAGCAATATGGGAATGTGGAATTTTATAAGCCGTGATATAGATGATATAAGAACGATTTACGGTGAGCGTGGTCTTTATACGCGCTATATTCCTAAAAACGGCAAGGTTTATAAGAGTGACGTTGATTCAGATGATATACTTTGTGCTGTTTATGGTAAGGACGGAGATTTCTCTGCGCTTCTTGAAGTGGAAGAAAGTGATACCTCAAGAGAACTCACCATTGATTTCGGCTCTGATGCCGCAGGAAAGACCTTCCGTCGCCATGTTTATACATATCCGGAACCTATGGCGTCCGGCGCAGTTGATTCTGGAGAAAAATATGAATACGGTGATTTAATTCCCGTATCTGATAAGGAAATAGTTGCTGATGCGAGCGGAAAAATAACCGATATACTTCCAGTGAACGCTCATTGTTCGATCGTTTATACCACTATGGACGAGGAGGTTCAGATAGTAACAAACGAAAACCTTGTTGAACTTTCACCTGATGGTACCATTGATTTCGATGTTACTGAAATCTACGGTACCGATAACAACAATGACCTTTCAAATGTTACCTGGTCGGTTTACGGAAAGGCGAGAACCGATACAAACGGTGGTTACAGTTGGACCACCGAAAATATAGGTACAATCACTCAAGACGGTACCTATACCGCTACGGGCACTCGCGCGGGTGATACCATATCTATAAAGATAACTTCTAATTATGATTCATCGGCTTATACAATCATAATCGTTGAGATAGTTTAATTGGGAAAGGAGAAACGAATATTATGAAAAATATTAAAAAGTTCGCAAAGAAAAATTTAGCAATATTTCTTTCCTTTGCCATAATTTTAAGTGTTTTGTTTCCCGTTTTAAGTGGCGTTACAAGCTTTGTTTCTGCTGAATCTGCAGAGCAAGCGGCCGCTATTTCTGCTCTTAAAGAAGCATGGGGTAAAATGTACAAGACGGAAACCCTTCTTTATCCTACGGTACAAAAGGTTTCGGGCACAAATACTCTGGCAGATAATTTATATGCAACGGCAGATGGCATAGTTGAATCTTTGCCTGCTGGAATTAGTGCCGATGAT
>JAZNWP010000104.1:0-2654 GCA_045593385.1 Acutalibacteraceae bacterium | reverse complement strand
TTATCGAACTATTGGCATTTTGCCACCACAAAGATAGCAATAATAAGCGTAATTATCAGTGATTTTCAAGTCTTTTTTAATGTTTGCTGAATCTTTTTTATAGGTTTGGATTTAGGATATAATTACGTTTATTATAGCTTCTCTATCTTTATATATTCTGAGATTTTAAGTATCTGGAATTAGGTAATAAAAAAAGCCAACTTACAGGTAAAGTAGGTTGGCTTTTAGCTTATTGCACACTAAACATAATAAAACAGATTAATAAGATAGAATTACCCACATGGCATTTAAAAGCCGTGCGAAATGAATTAATGAATCGAATGCGCTTCTAATCTAAAACTGGACGAACATACTTACCGAAGCTACGGAGTTCGTGGTAGTCCACGAAGTGGGAGCCATAGGGGTTAACGCTACCTACCCAGAGATCATACGCTTGTTCGCCGTCACCGTAGTAGTCATCGTACGGAGTAGAACTCCAATAACTATCCATGCTATCAGCAGGAAGTATAATGCTGTTGCCATTAGGTCCTGTAACCTCGCAACATATTCCGCAATCTCTGATTATCCATTCCCATGTGCAGTTGTCTACGAGTTCTTCCATTTCCGATTCTGTAGGCATCCTCCAACGTCCGCCCCAGTTCGCTGTAGCAGCATCATATGATGAGGTAAGATTACATTTACTGTCTATAAAGCATAGAGATTGTAATGTTGGAATACCAAGTCCGTAGGTAAGGCTGTTGGAGTAATCGTATGTTTCTTTGGTTTCGGTCTCTCCCCATGCGAAGAGATCCCCGTCTTCGCAAGGATAACTCGCGCCAACATTGCAGGTTGCCCATTTTACACTCAAGCCAAGATCAACCCATTCGTGTCCGTTATGCTGACCATTTCCTACGCCGTTGCCATAAGTGTTTTCTATTTCTTTTATTGCATCTGGGGCTGTTGTTGTGTCTTCTGGTGTATCTACAGGTGCATCTCTGATTGTCCAACCTTCGGGTTCGAAGTCGTAGACTTTAACCAATTCTGGATATGTAGTACCAAATCCTTGACTCAGCACATGGTCAACTTCTGAAATTCTGATACTCTTTCCGAGGATAGCTTTTACGACATCATTCATTTTGCTAAGTTTAGTGAACAATTTATCAACAATGCTACCACCTGTGACAACAAAATCGTCAGTTGGGATTGCTACATCAACGCCGTCTTTAGTCTGCTCCCTATAACATTTACGAACACGTCTACGGAATAATGATGGGAAGAAGTTTGCATAATGCTCACTGCCATCCGCTTTCTTTACGTGAACTACGATGTACTCAAACTTCTTAGAACCAATCTTGGTCTTAAATGAGTTACCCTTAATGGTATTTGGGAATGTGATAATATCACCCTTTTCCCATGGAGTTGGAACATTCCCAATTACTTCTGAGAATGAGCTAATGCTTTCATCTGCAGCTTTAGCTTTTTTAGGTGGTAAATAAAGTTCTAATTCTTTGTCCATCTTTATTTTTTTAATTTCCTTTTTTAATTGATAAAATAAGGTAAGGAAACTTACTAATATTTCAATAACACCTTTGCACTCCACTGTGGAGTTGCTTCGCAAAGGTAGAAAAGTTTTATCAGATAATATCTATATGTTAATAAATATTATTTAACAATTTTTAATAGATGGTAGATTTTTCAAATCTCACTATATAAAAGCAAAAATCTGAAAAAATCCACCAAGCTAAAAATCAGAAACACAGACAGTCATAAGTCTCTAAAATCTCCTCCTGTCTCAATCCCAAATATCTTTTGGTAATAGAAACTGAACTGTGATTAAACAATTCCATCAGCTTAACTAATGCAAGTTCTGAATTTTCATTGTTCATATTATAAACCTATCTGCCAAAGGTCTTGCGTAATGAATGGCATGAGAAATTGCCAACATGAAGACGATATTTCTTCTTTATTTCTTTGAGCATTGAGGTTTTAACTCATTTTTTTTAAAATTCCAATGCTTTTTGTTCACAGAAATGCCCAAACTTTGATATTTGGTTTTTCTATCTTTTGTAACACGAAGCATTAAAGGATTTTCACCATTTGCTAATGTTTTCCACTTGTAGCAAATTACTGTAACTGTTGCACTTACCATGACTTTTTCGGTTGAAACATTGGTTAAAATCCTGGTTGAAACATTTACGTTTTAACTGACATTTTTCAACTGTACAACAGACATTTTTTTAGACATTTTGCAAAAATTATGGTCTCTGTTTTACCACCATGACATTACGGTTGAAACATCGGTTGATGCCACGGTTGAAACAAATAGGCTAAAACCACCATTTCAACCATAATTTTTGGCAAATAAAAAAGGAGTCACAATTTCTGTAACTCCTTGATTTTCTCTGTCGGGGTAGCAGGATTCGAACCTGCGACCCCCTGCTCCCAAAGCAGGTGCGCTAGCCGGACTGCGCTATGCCCCGATTACAAAACCACTCCACTTTTTTATTTGTCGGGGTAGCAGGATTCGAACCTGCGACCCCCTGCTCCCAAAGCAGGTGCGCTAGCCGGACTGCGCTATGCCCCGATAAACTCGGCGGAGAGGGGGGGATTCGAACCCCCGGTAGCCTTTGGGACTACGACAGTTTAGCAAACTGTTGGTTTCAGCCACTCACCCA
>JAZNWP010000103.1:0-105513 GCA_045593385.1 Acutalibacteraceae bacterium | reverse complement strand
TGACGTCTTATTTTTATTATAAATACATTATTATTCGCTGATGCCGAGATAAATTGTGCTTTTTGCCTGTGAAAAATCGAGGTTTGTAAAATCCTGAGTTGAGCCGTCTTCAAACACAAAACGTACATCGAAAACATTCTTGTCATTTTTTGCATATTCAAACTCAACAGCAACATTTGCCCTGAGGCTGTCGGCTGAAAGAATATTGCTTTGCCAATCCTTTTCACCGCTGACACGTGCCAGAAGCCCGACAGCGTCTTTGCCCGTCATATTTGCAAGGGTTACCTTGCCGAAGCCTACGCCTGCATCCTCACCGTCTTCAAGCTTTAGAGCTTCGCTTGTATCTGGTGTTGGTTCATCGGGTGAATCAGAGCAACCCGCAAAGCAACACAGACAAAGTAAAAGAGCAAAAACAACACAAAGAATTGATTTGATTTTTTTCACGTTAAATTCCTCCCTTATATATTACATTTATATTACCATTTATATCCGATAATTGCAACAGCAAAAAATGTAGGTTTGTCAATGATGTGTTACAAAAATCAGAAAACTTCGCCATTGGCAGTGAAAGCCTTAATATAGTCGGCAGGAGATTTCCAATTTAGTGGACGCATAGGGAAATTATTGTATTTTCTGCTGTGGACAGCTAATTGCTTTTTGAAGTCGTCGAAAGAATAAAAAGTGTGTGTTGCGTAGAAGTATTCGTTATCTTTTCGGTGAGAACGTTCAACTTTGCCATTATGTCTTGGTGTGTAAGGTTTGATGAGCTTATGTCTTATGCCACACTGTCCGAGCGTAGGTTCGAACAGTGTGGGCGTCGGGTTTTGTGTGTTACCGAGTCGTTTTGTGAATTCCTGACCGTTATCCGTCTGTACACACTCAACTTTAAAAGGAAATCTCTTGAGCATATGTTCAAGAAACACCGCAGAACTATAGGTGCTATGTTCTTCAAAAGCCTCTAAATAGCGGAATCTTGAATACTCGTCTATTGCAGTGTATTGATAAAACTTTTTACCTTTTGCATCGCCTACAATACAAGCGTCGGGCACGAATTTTACATCTATTTGAACTCTTTGTCCCGGATATTGCATCTGTTCATAAGATTTAGGTATATACTTGGGATTTGGCGGCTTAATCGCCATTTGTCCTTGCTTTCGCAAGAATCGGTACAGACCGGTTATTGAGCGTGTGTATCCCTTCTGTGTTAGCTTTACCCAGAACACCACCAGACCTGCATTTGGATTGCGTTTTCTCATATTGGTTATTAGCTTCGTTTCTTCCGGTGTGTGTTCATTCGGGTGATGATGCGGTCTGTGTGACTTATCTGCTAACGATTGCAGCGTTCCGTCATACCTTTTCTTCCATCGGTAGATGTATTGTCGGTTTGTTCTGTATCTGATTGCTGCTTTTGTTACACCATATTTTTCTGAATATTTAATTATTGCTTGACGATACAGCATTGTTTGTGTTACAGTTTCCATGACGATTGGTTAATCCTCCCTGTCTGTTTGGTTTCAGCAGCTTAACTGTAACACAGGATTTTCCTTTCGTCATTTCTTTTTATTCTCTTTTGTAACACATCTATTGTAAACCTACACCTCGTCTTTGAAACAAACAATTCGTACTATTGAATATTATAGCATTTTTTGGTATAATATCAATAAGTTATCAAAGAATTTTAAAAAGAGGAGTGAAAAACGGTGAATTTTTCTTACAGCAAGATGATTTCTTTAAAACCTCAGAAGGAAAAAGGACTTTTTACCTTTCTTATGGCCCTCGCCGCCGCCCTTCTAATGTTTTTGCCATATATTATTTCCGACAATGGATATTTTATATTTTACGGAGATTATAATGCCCAGCAGATTCCTTTCTATAAACTTGCTCACGAGGCGATAAAATCGGGAAACACGGGTTGGAGCTTCTATACCGATTTGGGCGCCAACTTTATCGGCTCCTATTCCTTCTATCTTCTCGGTAGCCCGTTTTTCTGGTTTACTCTTTTGTTCCCGAATAATTTTGTTCCCTATCTATTAGCGCCCCTGCTTATCTTAAAGTTCGCTCTTGCCGCCCTTACGGCATATTTATATATCCGCAGATTTGTTAAAAATCCTATGTTTGCTTCCCTTGGGGGACTTATGTATGCGTTTTCGGGATTTTCGGTTTATAATATCTTTTTTAACCATTTCCACGAGCCCCTCGTGTTCTTCCCGCTTTTGCTTTTAGCCCTTGAACTGCTCATAACCGAAAACCGCCGCGGTGTTTTCGCCCTTGCAGTTTTCATCTGCTCTCTCGTTAATTATTTCTTCTTTTTCGGTATGGTGGTATTTACCGTTATTTATTTCTTTGTAAGGATATTCAGCAAGGCGATAAAGGTACCCTTCAGCCGTTTCCTCGTTTTAATTTTCGAGGCGGTTTTAGGTGTTTTAATGGCGGCGGTTTTACTGCTCCCCTCGATTGCCGCTATACTTTCAAATACCCGTCTTTCCGATACGCTTCTCGGTTGGAGTGCCATAACCTATGGCAAGGAGCAGATATATCTTAATGTTCTGCAGTGTTTCTTCTTTCCGCCCGATATTCCCGCCCGTCCCGTTTTCTTCCCCGAGGCCAATGTAAAATGGTCCTCTCTTGGAGGTTGGCTTCCACTATTTAGTATGATAGGCGTAAGCGGATTTTTAATCGGCAGAAAAGGTCACTGGCTTAAAAGAATAATTTGTATCTGCGCGCTATGTGCCATGGTGCCTATTTTAAACAGCGCCTTTTATGCCTTTAATTCGGCATATTATGCCCGTTGGTTTTATATGCCTGTTCTTATGATGTGTCTGGCCTCTGCTATGCTCTTTGAGGATAGAGCCCCCGAAATCAAATCGGGCTTCAGATGGACTGCTTCAATTACCCTTGCCTTCGCCCTCGTTATCGGCTTTTTCCCAAGGAAAAACAATGAAGGTGAAATTGTTTACGGGCTTTATACCAATAGCGAAAGTTTTACCTATAAAGCCAGATTTTTTGTTGCTGTTGCAATAGCGGTAATATCACTAGTTATTGCTTATCTGTTACTTAAACTTTTAAGGAAAAACAAAGAGGCGTTTATAAAATCTGCTGTGGCTTGTGTTCTTATAATATCGGTAATTTACGGCAATGTTTATATCTATACGGGTAGACAGCATTCCCATAAAATAGATGAGGTTGTCATAGGCCGCCTTATTGAAGGTGACCTTGATTTAGGAGACGATAGCAATTTCCGTATTGATGTTTATGACGGAATGGATAATACGGCTATGTACCTTGGGTATCCGTCAATAAACGCCTTCCATTCGGTAGTGCCCGGCTCTCTTATGGAGTTTTACAGCAGTATCGGAATAGAAAGAGATGTGGCAAGTCGCCCCGATACTAAATATGCCGCCCTTCGTAATCTTTTCTCGGTTAAGTATCTTATAAATGCTACCTGTGACGATAGCTTCGTTGATGAAAACGGCGAAACACTAATGGCGGGTTATAAGTATCTTGATACCAAGAGCGGCTACTATATTTATGAAAATCAGAACTATATTCCTTACGGATTTTCCTATGAGTATTATATGGATGAGGAAACCTTTGAATCCTATGATGATGTTACCAAAACCCGTATGATGCTAAAATCCATTGTGCTCACTGACGAACAGATAGCCAAATACGATGGGATTTTAAAGAATATCAGCGATTTATGGAAGGTGCCCACCGTAAGTGAGCCCACTGAATATAATGGCTTTGACCCCTTGGCCGACTCGACCGCGTATGTGGATAGCGTGATTACCGACGGTACGGAATCTATTCCTGCGGTTGAGGAAGTTCCCGAAGAAACGGAAGAGCCCATGTCCCTTGCCGTTACCGATGAGCAGATGGCTAAGGATAGCGCAAAGCTTGCCGAAACCTCTGCCTATGAATTTTCGGTAGACAATAAGGGATTTACGGCAAAGGTTAAAAGAGATACCACTTCTTTAGTATTCTTCTCAGTGCCCTTTGATGAGGGTTGGTCTGCTACGGTTGACGGTATGAAGGTGCCTATCGAAAAGGTTATGAACGGCTTTATGGCAGTTAAGGTGGATAGAGGGGATAGTGTTATAAGATTCAACTATGAAACCCCCGCTCTTTCCCTTGGTGTCGAAATATCGGCAAGCGCTTGGATTATATTCCTAATCTACTTTATCGGTTGCGCGGTTTACTTTAAAAAGCGTCCTCTGGCGAGCGAATACCCCGAGGGCGATGAGCTTTTAGATAAATGGCATAGGGATGAGCTTGCCGAGGCCGCGAGGGAAATTATGGAGGAAAAGGGAGAAGAGCAAGGAAAGGTTGATATTCTTGACGATATTCCTTCCATAAGCGAAGCAACCCACCATTTCGATATCGGCAAAAAGGAAAACTTTGAAGGCGGCTTTAAAATTGACCTATCTGCCTTCAATGAAAAAGATGATACTTGACAAATTTTCTTTTAGTGATATAATAATGACAAATAAAATTTTCGGGAGCTGAATGAAATTCGGCTGAGAGGAAGGCGCCAGAAATTCTGGCTATGCTTCGACCGGTAACCTGATGCGGATAATGCCGCCGTAGGAAAAATTGCTTAATGCAAATTAAAGCCGCAGGTTATCGCCTGCGGCTTTTGTTTTTTTAAAATAAAAGGTCAATGGTGGTAACAACCCTTACTCCCCGAAGGAAAAGAGGAAAATATGAAAAACACAAAAAACACTAAAAATCTCACCCTTAAAATCTGCATTTCGGCAATATTTATTGCCCTCGGCACAGTGCTCAGTATGTTTAAGCCCATCGAAATGCCACTGGGTGGCGGCGTTACAATTATGAGCATGGTGCCCGTTGCTATGATGGTTATGATGCTTCCTACAAAATGGGGCTTTATTGCCACCTTCGTTTATTCCCTTGTTCAGATGGGACTTTCCTTTGCAGAGGTTATGGGCTGGGGACTCACCCCCACCGCCTTGGTAGCCACCTTCCTCATTGATTATATCCTTGCATATACTGTGTTGGGCTTTGCGGGTATATTCAGAAAAAGAGGCACTAAAGGTATAGTTTTGGGTGTTTGCCTTGCGGTCTTTTTAAGATTTATATGCCATTTTATTACGGGCGGACTTATCTTTGATATCTGGTGCGAATGGAATAACGCTTGGTGGTATTCCTTCTGCTATAACGGAGCGTATATGCTTCCCGAAATGGTTATCACGGCCATCATAACAGCCCTTGTTTTCAAAACTCCCCAAATCAAGAGATATATCGCCTAAAACTTGACTTTGTTTGCTTATAATAATATAATGGATATCGTTAAATCTGTGATTTATCGATATCCATTTTTGCTTGGTGAATGAAATGAAAAGTTTTACGGTAGAGAAGAATGATGCCAATCAGCGCCTTGATAAGTTTATATCAAAGGCGTGTCTCACTCTGCCGCAGGGGCTTATGTATAAATATATCCGCACCAAGCGAATTAAGGTAAACGGCAAAAGGGCGGAAATTTCTACCCGCCTTAATTTAGGCGATATAGTTGATTGCTATATAAATGATGAATTTTTTGTAGAGGTCACGCCCAAATACGATTTTCTAAGCTCACCCTCTAAGCTCAATATAGTTTATGAGGATGAAAATATTATCCTTGTGGATAAACCGCAAGGCATTATAGTTCACCCCGATGAAAAGGAATATAGAGATACCCTTATCGGCCGAATTCAACACTATCTTTACGATAAGGGTGAGTATGACCCCAAAGCAGAAAACAGCTTTAAGCCATCTCTTGCCAACCGGATTGACAGAAATACAGGCGGCATAGTAATTGCCGCCAAAAATGCAGAAGCCCTGCGAATTCTTTGCGAAAAAATTAAGGAGCGGGAGATAGATAAGCGGTATCTTGCCGTAGTTCACGGAGTACCGAAAGAGAAAACCGCCACCTTAGAGGGTTATCTCCAAAAGAACGAGAGCAAAAATAAGGTTTATTTATCTAATAAAAAGACCGATAATAACCTTACTATAAGAACGAGATATAAGGTTCTGGCTTCAAAAAACAATCTTTCTCTTTTAGAAATCGAACTGCTGACGGGCAGAACCCACCAAATCAGAGCCCACATGGCCTCTATCGGTCACGCCCTTTTGGGCGACGGTAAATACGGTAAGCTTTCCGAGGATAAAAAGCTTGGCTTCGATAAGCAAGCCCTTTATTCATATAGTTTGCGCTTCTGCTTTGATACCGACGGCGGAATTCTCGAGTATCTTAACGGCAAATGCTTTAAGGTTAAAGAGGTCTGGTTCGCCGATAAATTATTTGGTTTTAATGAAAAGCACATTTTAAAGTTATAAGGAGATAAAAATATGAAAATTGCTATTGGAAATGACCACGCCGCAGTGGAAATGAAAAAGCATATTAAGAAATATCTTGAAGATAAGGGATATGAGGTTGTAAACTTCGGCACCGATACAAACGATAGCTGCGACTATCCCCACTATGGAAAAATCGTTGCCGAGGCAATAGTAAAGGGCGAATGTGATTTAGGAATTCTTATCTGCGGAACGGGAATAGGCATTTCTCTTGCCGCCAATAAGGTTAAGGGTATCCGCGCCGCCGTTTGCTCAGAACCCTATTCCGCCCGCCTTACAAGACAGCATAATAACGCAAATATCATCGCCTTCGGCGCAAGGGTTGTGGATAACAAAACCGCAGAAAATATAGTTGATGCATTTTTAGATGCCGAGTTTGAAGGCGGCCGCCACCAAGCAAGAATCGACCTTATAACCGCCATCGAAAACGGAGAACTTTAATTTTATCAATATAAATAGATGCGTGTAGGGGAGGGTTCTCCCCTCCCGTATAATAAACAACATAAATATTGAAAAATAAACGGTGCGCAGTTTTCTGCGCACCGTTTTTGTTTTTTATCATTAGTTTTCAGAATAAATAACCGTAAGGTCGGGGTGGAGCTGAAGGATAGATGCGGGAACCTGGGGGGTGATATCGCCGAAGAAGGATTTATTAACTATATCCTCTTTGCCCTTGCCGTTGGCGATAAGAAGCACTTTTTTAGCGCCCATAATTGCGCCCATACCCATTGTAACTGCCTTGCGGGGTACCATTGATTCATCCTCAAAAAATCTTGCGTTTGCCTCGATGGTCGAGGGGTGCAAATCTACCTCGTGGGTGGGTTTAATAAATACCTTATCGGGCTCGTTAAAGCCGATGTGACCGTCAAGACCGATGCCTAAAAGCTGAATATCAATTCCGCCGAGGCGCTCGATATTTTCGTCATACGCCTTGCATTCCTCTGCGGTATCCTTGGCGCAACCATCGGGAACATAGGTATTTTCAACCTTGATATTTATATGATTGAAAAGGTTATCCTGCATAAAATATCGGTAGCTCTGGTCGTTATCGGGGGTAAGACCTACATATTCATCAAGGTTAACCGAGTTAACGCGAGAGAAATCAAGTTCTCCGTTTTTATTTGCCTCAATAAGTTTTTTATAGGTGCCAACGGGGGAAGAGCCGGTAGCAAGGCCCAAAACGCAGTTGGGTTTATTTTTAACAACATCACCGATGATTTCAGCGGCCTTTGTGCTTAATTCCTCATAAGAGTTTACTTTAATGAATTTCATAAAAATTCCTCCAATAATTAGTCTAATATTATTATATACCCGATTTCTTTCAAAATCAATGTATTTTACTTTACATTTTTGGATTTAAAATATTTTTTAGTTTACATATAGAAAAAAGGGCAGATTAAAACCTGCCCTCTTGTGTTTTATTAAGTATACGGTTTAGCTTTATAATATTTGGTTGCGTAGGAACCAACCTTTTTTTCAACCTCGTTGATAACGGCGCCTAAAATTTTGCAGCCGCTTCTCTTGATTTGCTCGGTGGCCTCTTTTGCATCCTTGCGCCTAGTCTTTCTATGGGCCATTACAATAATGGCGCCGTCGCAAGCAGAGGCGATAACTGCGGCATCGATTACAACGCCGACGGGGGGAGTATCGATGATGATATAATCGTATTTTTTCTTTAATTCTTCTAAAAGAGCGCTGAAATTTTCGCTTCCCAAAATTTCTACCGGATTAGGAGGGAAGTGACCTGAAAACATAACATCAAAGGTTTCGTTCTGGGTGCTGTAAATAACATCCTCCACTTTGCACATACCAAGAAGAAGCTCGGATAAGCCCTTAACGGAATCGTTATTTTTGAGAATAACCGATTTTCTCATATCCGCATCGATAAACAGAGTTTTTTTACCTGCTTCGGCCAAGCTTTTGGAAAGCTCGGTGGAAACGGTGGATTTTCCCTCGTTTTCGTTAGCGCTTGTCAAAAGAATGGTTTTGATATCGTTACCGCTGAAAAGGAGATTGGTGCGAAGAGCTTTGAAGGCCTCGTTAGAAACATAATCTTTTGATGATGCGGTATTGAAGGAAACCTTTTTCTTGGCGGGAGAATGCTCATTATATGGATTTTTGTTTAAAATTTCTTCCATGTTAATCACCGCTTTTTCGAGTAATAAGGTTTGGATTTACCACGGTTATATGGTATGGTTGCAAGAACGCAGATTCCAATATACTGTTCAATATCCTCTGAACAAGTTATCTTATCGTTACTGTAGGCGGATAAGACAATGAATCCTGCAGATAAAATAATGGCGCCAAGGAATCCGTAGATAAGGAAGGTTACCACAGAGGGTGATGAAGGTGAGGTGGGCATACTTGCACTATTGGCTATCTTAACCCAGTCAACACCGATAATCTCGATGATTTTCTCCTTGGCAACGACGCAAATATCATCGGCAATACGGCGCGCGGTTTCAGGGTCATCAGCGGTAACTTTAACATTGATAAAGCGGGTTTCTTCACTGTTTGTTACAGATATTTTTGATTTAAGGCCTTCATAGGTCATATTAAGGTTTAGATTCGAAATAACATCCTCTAAAACATTGCGCGACATAATAAGTTCGCAACAGTCTTTAGTAATATATGTGGAGATGTTAATCTCACTGGTGGTTATATTTGTTACCTCGCCCTGATTTGCCGCATATATGGAAGCGGAGGAGGTGTATTTCGGGGTGGAGAAAAACTGACCGTAAACAAACGCGGCTAAAAGACATACAAGCAAAATGGAAACGACAACAACCCAACGGTGTGTTAATTCCTTTAACAAGGATTTAAAATCTATAGTCAAGGGCGCTTCATTTGTTTCATTAACCATTGTTTTACCGCCTTTCATTGAAATATTAACATATTAAATAATAACACTAAATAATTAAGTTGTCAATTAACAATATTTTTAACCCAAATACCGCTTTTAACGAATATAAAACCTGCTATGCATTTTAAAATATTAAGTCCGTTACATATAGCGAAAAGGGACGCGATGGGAAGGGGAGTATAACGGCTTAATATGAAGGCGGTGGGTACGCTTATAAGCCATACAAAGCCACTGTCAAATATGAATGTAATGAAGGCCTTGCCCCCTGAACGAAGGGTGAAATATGAAGCATGAGCAAAGGCATCGAGAGGGAAAACAAGGGCGGAAATCTGCATTAAAACGGTGGCGATGCGGCGCACATTGTTATTCACATTATAGAATGAAGGAATGAATTCGGCGGCAAGAGCGTATAAAGCCCCTGTAATTATGCCGACAAGCACCGAAAAGGCGATTAGCTTATAACTTGCATCCAAGGCCTCCTCGGTTTTGCCTGCGCCAAGCATTTGCCCCAAAATTATGCCTACGGCAACGCCGATGGCTAGGAAACAAACGCCGAACAGGTTAAAGAAGGTCTGACTTATACTTGTGGCGCTAACCACATCAATACCCCTCTCGGAGTAGCACTGAGCGAGGGTGGCCATACCCATAGACCAAAGGGCCTCGTTGAGAAGAAGGGGAAGTCCCTTTCGGGCGATTTTGCCTACAAGGGCAAGGGGCACATACAAGCTTCTGAAGGCGCCCACGATAAAGGGGTTTTGCACCTTTTTAATAACCGTCCAGACGGCTACGATAACAAGCTCAACATATCGGGAAACAACGGTGGCGATAGCCGCGCCGCTAATACCCAAACGGGGAGCGCCGAAATGACCGAAAATAAGAATATAGTTGCCCACGAGATTAACAATAACCGCTATAATTCCCGCCACCATAGGAATAACGGGTTGGTCGGATTCGCGGAGTGTACTGCCAAAGCACTGAGAAAGGGCAAAGGGCAGGAAACCTACAAGCATAATGTTAAGATAATCTTTCGAGTATGTGAAGGCAGAGGAAATATCCTCGGCGCTTCCTTCACCCTTTAAATAAAGGTTTATAAGCCCGTCACCGCCAAAGTATAGAACAAGAACGCCGAGAGCGGTCAAAATAAGGGATAAAATTATCTTAAAACGGAAGGTGAAACGAACACCCTCGCTGTCCTTTTTACCGAAAAATTGGGTACCGAAAATACCTGCGCCGGCAAGGGCGCCGAAAATACAAAGGTTAAACACGAAAATCAGCTGATTAGCAATGGTTACACCCGCCATTTCAACCGAGCTTAGACGCCCAACCATTATATTATCAAGCATATTTACGAAATTTGTAATTCCGTTTTGTATCATAATGGGGATAGCCAGAGCAAATACTTTTTTATAGAATTGCTTGTCCCCTATAAGCCCTTTGAACATAATTTCCTCCAAAATTTTTATACAAAGCGAATTGTATCACAAAACAGATATTTTTGCAATATAAAAAGCAGATGATTTCTCATCTGCTTTTTACGGCATCGTAGGGGACGATGCCCACGTCGTTACGCTATCTTCCGCAATTTTTGTCAAAAGACGGATTACAAGCATAGAAATTTTTGCTGTCAAGTCGGTCGGTGGTGCGGCGAAGCGCTTCACCGAAGCGTTGATAGTGAACGATTTCTCTTTGGCGTAAAAATCTCAATGGGTCTAAAATATCGGGGTCGTCTATGAGCCGAAGCAGGTTATCATAGGTAACCCTTGCTTTTTGCTCTGCCGCCAAATCTTCGTGAAGGTCGGCGATTATATCGCCCTTGGCTTGAATATATTCCGCTCTCCAAGGGATACCTGCCGCTGCAACGGGATAAACCGCTGCTGTGTGGTCAACGAAATATTTGTCAAAACCGCTCTTCTTGATTTCCTCGGGAGTGAGGTTTCGGGTTAGCTGGTGCACCATGGCGCAGACCATCTCTAAGTGCGCAAGCTCTTCCGTTCCAATATCGGTTAAAAGACCTTTTACATCGTCGTAAGGCATACTGTATCTCTGGGTGAGATAACGCATGGAAGCGCCCAATTCGCCATCGGGGCCGCCATACTGACTGATTATGATTTGAGCGTATTTAGGATTGGGGTTTTTGATGTTGATGGGGTACTGTAATTTCTTTTCATATTGCCACATATACTATTCCTCCGCAAATTTGTTTTCCCAGGGCCAAGGGCCGTCGAGCCAGCACCAAGAGTTATTGCACTCTGAGGCGTTGGCGGTTTCGTTCATACTTCCGAAACGGGAAACATATTCGCGCACCAGCATTTCTCTTTCCCGCTTATACATTTTAAGGCGGTTTAAGGCCGCGGTATTGTTTTTGTGGGTATCAAGGAACAGTACCATTTCGTGTATGGCAAAATCCAGTTCCCAAATTTTTCTTCTTAGTTTTGCTTTGTTCATCTGGATTTACCTCCCATACGGAAGGGCTTATCTATATCGGGGAACAAAGTTCCTGCCATAAGGGCAGACTCCGGCGTGTAAACATCGGCAAAGGGCTGAAGGTTTACAAATGCCATAGTCAGAACCTCGTTTTTTTCAGGGTTTAAATTGTTCATAATATCCATTTTCATTACTCCTTAATAGACACAGATTAAACTATGCCTATTACCATAATATTAAGGCGAAGGAGAGAAAGTTAAAAATTCACAAAATTCGGTAAATAATGGTTGAGATTTGCAAAATTCTGTGATATACTGTAAAATGACCTAATTTGGTATTCTTTTGAGTTTTGCCCTAAAAAAACAGGCGAATTTCGGAGTGAAAATATAATTTATTCTCTTTCTGGGGAAAGAGAATTTAGGTCTAAAAAGTTTTGCATTGGGAGGTGCAAATATAGTGGATAAAATTTTGGAAATGCTTTCGAAAATTGAGCTTCAGCCCGAAACCATCCCTAATTGGTTGGTAGTTGTTATGGGTATTGGTACGGTTTTTGTGGGACTTATCTGCATAATCATAATTTGCAAGATAATGAGCTTATTCTTTGTAAATAAGAAAGCCAAAGCCCCTGAGGCAAAAGCGGTAGCACCCGAAAAACCGCAGGTTATCGAAAACCGTCAGGAAATTATTGCGGCTGTAACCGCAGTAATAGCCGAGGAAATGGGCAAGGATGTAAACGCCCTTCGCGTTGTTTCATTCAAGAAAGTATAAAAAACACAAATATAAAATATTGAAAACGAGGTATATATTATGAAACAGTATAAAGTAACCGTAAACGGTACCGCTTATGAAATCACAGTTGAGGCCATTGATGCTTCCGAGGTTAAGGCCACTCCCGCAGCTGCTCCCGTAGCCGCAGCTCCCGTAGCCGAAGAAAAAGCCGTTTCCGCTCCTGCAGCCGCTCCCGTAGCCGCTCCCGCAGGCGAGGGTGAAACCGTAACAAGCCCTATGCCCGGAAACATCCTTGATGTTAAGGTGTCGGCAGGCGCCGCAGTTAAGAAGGGCGATGTTCTTCTTATCCTTGAAGCTATGAAGATGGAAAATGAAATTATGGCTCCCTGTGATGGCACTGTTACCGCAGTTAATGTTCAAAAGGGTTCTACCGTTGAGAGCGGCACAGTTCTTTGTGTAATCGCATAAGAGGTAACCGCAGATGGAAATTTTAGATAGAGTTATTGACTTTCTGAAAAGCACTGGCTTTTATATGCTTTTCGGAAATTTCAGCGAAAACTGGGGTCAACTCGCAATGATTTGCGTATCCCTTTTTCTTCTATGGCTTGCTATCAAAAAGCAGTTTGAGCCCCTTTTGCTTATTGGTATTGCTTTTGGTATGCTTCTCACCAACCTCCCCGGCGCAGAAATGTATCACAGCGAATTATGGACCGCATTTATGACTGAAGGCTCTGAAGCCTACCACGATTACGGTGTAATTTTAGCCGAGGGCGGACTCCTTGATATTCTTTACATAGGCGTTAAGACCTGTCTTTACCCCTGCCTTATATTTATAGGTATAGGCGCTATGACCGATTTCGGTCCCCTTATTTCCAACCCCAAGAGTTTACTTTTGGGAGCCGCCGCTCAGGTTGGTATATTTGTTACTTTTATCGGATGCTTCTATCTTGGATTCCCTCAGGAAGCCGCCGCATCCATCGGTATCATCGGCGGAGCAGATGGCCCCACCGCTATTTATACCACATCTAAACTCTTCCCCAATCTTTTAGGACCTATTGCGGTTGCCGCATATTCATATATGGCTTTGGTGCCTGTAATTCAGCCCCCCATTATGAAGGTGCTCACAACCAAAAAGGAAAGAGAAATCGTTATGAAACCTCTCCGTCAGGTTTCCAAGACCGAGAAGATTATCTTCCCCATCGTTGTTACTATCTTCGTTGCTCTCCTTGTTCCTTCTGCAACAAGTCTTGTTGGTTGCCTTATGCTTGGTAACCTTTGGAAAGAATCGGGCGTTGCAGAGCGTCTTTGCAAGACCGCTCAAAACGAGCTTATGAATATCGTTACCATATTCCTTGGTATCTCGGTAGGTGCAACTGCAACTGCATCCTCATTCCTTAATCCTGATACACTTAAGATTATGGCTATGGGTATCGTTGCATTTGGTATCGGTACTGCAGGCGGTGTTCTTCTTGCCAAGTTTATGAATATCTTTACCAAGAACAAGATTAACCCTCTTATCGGTTCCGCAGGTGTTTCTGCCGTTCCTATGGCAGCCCGTGTATCACAGTCGGTAGGTCAGAAGGCAAACCCCTCCAACTTCCTTTTGATGCACGCTATGGGACCAAATGTAGCGGGAGTAATTGGCTCGGCTATTGCCGCAGGTGTATTGATTTCCTTATTTGGTTAATACGGACGGTCGGGGATCTCGGTTGCCTCCTCGGTCGGTGCTTCTGCTTTTGCAGAGGTGTCCACCGGACACCCGCACCGCCCGTCCCTACACCAAATCCCCTTCAAACTAAATGGTAAATTATTGCATCCCTCGCCTCCCTTGCCTAAAGGGAGGGGGACCGCTTGCGGTGGAGGGATTTTATACACACTTAATGTGTTTTAATGAACACAGAAAGGAAAAGTTATGGATAAAAAACCTTTGCTTATAACAGATACCATTCTTCGTGATGCCCATCAGTCACAAGCGGCTACAAGAATGCGTCTTGAAGATATGATTCCTGCCCTCGAGAAGCTTGATAAAATCGGATATTGGTCCTTGGAATGTTGGGGCGGCGCTACATTTGATGCTTGTATGCGCTTTCTTAATGAAGACCCTTGGGAGCGTCTTCGCACCCTCAAAAAGCACATGCCCAATACCAAACTTCAGATGCTTCTTCGCGGTCAGAACCTTCTTGGATATAAACATTATTCCGACGATGTTGTGGATATGTTTGTTAAAAAATCCATCGAAAACGGTATTGATGTTGTTCGTATATTCGATGCCCTTAACGACCCCCGAAACTTAGAGCAGGCAGTTAAGAGCTGTAAAGAATATGGTGGCATCTGCGAAACCGCTATCAGTTATACAGAGAGCCCTGTTCACAATGAGGAGTACTTTGTAAATCTTGCAAAAACTCTCGAAAATATGGGCGCTGATGTTATCTGCATTAAGGATATGGCAAACCTTCTTTTGCCCTTTGATGCATATTCTCTCGTTAAGAAACTCAAAGAGAGTGTTAAAGTTCCCATTCATCTTCACACTCATAACACAACAGGTACAGGTGATATGACCTACCTTATGGCAACTCAGGCAGGCGTTGATATTGTTGACTGCGCCCTCTCTCCCTTTGCCAACGGTACTGCTAACCCCTCTACCGAATCTTTGGTTGCAACCCTTAAGGGTACAGAATATGATACAGGTCTTGACCTTACCGATTTAAGCGAGGCCGCCGCTCATTTCCGTACCGTTGCCGATAAGATGAAGGCCGAAGGCACACTTGACCCCAAGGTACTTAATGTTGATACCAAAACCCTTATTTATCAGGTACCCGGCGGTATGCTTTCTAACCTTATTTCTCAGCTTAAGCAGGCAGGCGCTGAGGATAAGTATTATGATGTACTGGCCGAAGTTCCGAAGGTTCGTGAAGATTTCGGTTACCCACCCCTCGTAACCCCCACCAGCCAAATAGTTGGTACTCAGGCCGTTATGAATGTACTTTCGGGTGAACGCTATAAGATGGTACCCAAAGAATCCAAAGCCCTCCTTCGCGGTGAGTACGGCGCATTACCCGCCCCCGTAAATGAGGATGTTCGTAAAAAGGCCATCGGCGATGATGAGGTTATCACCTGCCGTCCCGCTGACCTTATTGAGCCCGAACTCAAAAAGTACGCGGTAGAAATGAAGGAAAAGAACATCGGTAAAACAGGTGAGGATGTACTCAGCTACGCCCTCTTCCCCCAAGTAGCCGAAAAATTCTTCGCCGTAAGAGATAAGGTAGAGGATGAAAATGCTGTCCGCGAACTTATCGTAGAAGATATTTCGATGTAAAAAAGTACGACGCCATCGCAAGATGGCGTCTTTTTTTAAAATGCTTTGACTTATTATAGATAATAGGTTATTATATAGAATGAGTATAATGAAAGGGCGGCAGAAAATGTATAAAATTGCGGATTTATATATAGATTTCAGCGGAAATACGGAATATATCAAAAAAATCTGCCGCAACTTTTTGTGTGACGGGAAAAACGCGGATATTGAAATTAATATATCTGATGAAGATATTAAAAAAGAAGCGGAAAATGCCGAAGAAAGCGTAAAAGATTGGGCTTTGGAATCGTCCGCCGCAAACCGAAAAATTGCTGAAATTCTTCCTCTTTATAACGGCTTTTTGCTTCATAGCGCAGTTATGGATGTAGATGGCGTAGGTGTGGCGTTTGCCGCTCGTAGCGGCACGGGGAAAACCACCCATCTTACGCGCTGGAAAGGTTTACTCGGTGATAAACTCACCGTTATAAACGGGGATAAGCCCTTCGTCCGTTTCTTCGAGGGTGAGTCGTTGCCAATTGCTTACGGCACTCCATGGCGTGGTAAAGAGGGATTTGGAAACACAGGTAAAACAAAACTAAAGCATATCTGTTTTATCGAAAGAGGTGTCGAAAACAAGGCGGAAAAGATGGATAAAGACACCGCTGCCGACCTTCTCTTTATGCAGATTTATATGCCCATTTCATCTATAGCTGCCGCCAATACTCTAATGCTTATAAATCGGCTTGTGGAGTGTTGCGAATTTTGGAAAATAACCTGCAATATGGATGAAAATGCGGCAGAAATTCCTTATAAAACAGTTTTTGAGAGGTAAAAAATGAAACTTAAATATGATTTTGTAACTAACAATGTAGCGGGAAAAACCGTAGCTGTTGCGGTTGGCAAAGGGCTTAGCGAGTTCGGCGGTTTTATAAAGCTTAACGATACAGGCGCCTTTATTTTTGAGCTTTTAAAGAAGGAAACCACCAAGGAAGAAATCGTTAAGGCAATATGCCAAGAATATGATGTAACCGAAGAAACGGCCCAAAGAAGCGCAGAGGAATTTTTAGAATATCTATCCTCGCACGGTGTAATCTGATGGAAAAAATAAATCTGCGGAATGCGGCCGAGGCCCTCAAAGAAAAACAGGCGGTCGAGGTTTTAACCAGCGGTCGCAGTATGGAGCCCATGCTAAAAGAGCATAGGGATATTGCGGTAATAAGCCGCCCCATAGCCCCCTTTGAGAAGGGCGATATCGTTCTTTATTTAAGAGGCGAAAACAAATGCGTTCTTCACCGAATAGTTAAAATCAAGGATGAGGAATTGGTTATCCGCGGCGATAACAACCTCTTTTACGAAAGGGATATAAAAAAAGAGGATATTTTGGGAATTCTCACCGCCGTTTACAGAAACGGAAAATATATGTCAAGGGAAAGCGCTGAATTTAAACGGTTTGGATTAATTAATCAAATAAGATTTCCTTTTATATTTATTTACAGAAAAATAAAATACCTTTTATGGAAAATATTAAAGGCCAAAAAATAACGCAAACCCCCGAGGTTAAACCTCGGGGGTGTATTGTTTAAAATCCATATTCATTTTAAGAGATCTATATTATCACATCGTAGGGGAGGGGTCGCCCCTCCCGTCGATTTATGCAAAATAAAACGGGAGGCGGAACGCCTCCCCTACATATATCTATTTATTGTTTTTTGAATATTCAGACCCCGTGATTAAATAATCAATAGAAACGCCAAAATATTCCGACATTTTTTGAATCATTTCCAAAGATGGCTCTCTTTTCCCATTTTCGTAATGGGAAAGTGCTTCACGAGAAATATTTAAATCCATAGCCACTTTAAGCTGATTAAGTTTTCTTTCTTTTCTTATCAATTTTAATCCAATCATAAAAACAATATCATTCAATAGTTATTTCAAAAAGTTCATTAGGAGTGCATTCAAGAAGCAAACAAATAGTTTCGATATTTTCATACCGTATAGATTTAGTTTGATTATTAACCATTTTGTTGAAATTTTGATAGCTCATACCCAACTGCTTATATAACCAATATTTTGTGCGACCTTTTTGTTTAAGCAATTCCAAAACTTTTAATTTTACCATAAGATACTTCCTTATAAGTTATTTTTTAATTAGATAGTATCTTATTTTGCCCCTTTACATATAGACTATTGCATTATATAATGTAATAGTCTATAAACGTTTAGTGAGGTAATATATGGTCTGCACATTTTTCGGTCACGGTAATGCGCCAAAAGGAATAATTCCCATTTTAAAAAATACAATTATTAAACTGATAGAAGAAAATAAGGTTGACACCTTTTATGTGGGTAATCACGGGCATTTTGATTTTTATGCCGAAACTATTTTAAAAGAATTATCGGAAATTTATCCTCATATTAAATATTCTGTGGTTTTAGCATATTTACCGAGAGGAAGCGAAGGAGAATATTACGATTTTTCCAACACAATTTATCCCGAAGGAATAGAAAATTCACCTTTTAAATACGCTATTTTAAAAAGAAATGAATGGATGCTTGATAGGGCGGATTATGTTATAACCTATGTAAAAACGGTGGTAGGTGGCGCAGCGCAATTTAAAGAAAAGGCGGAAAATAAAAAGAAGCTCGTTATAGAAATTTCTTAAAAATAAAGATAACCCCCGAGGTTTAACCTCGGGGGTTGATTTTCAATCCGTAATCAAAATTTGGGTGGTATCCGTAAGTTTGCTATCAGGAATCTCAGCGCAGAAAGTTTCGAGAATTTGGTCAAATTCGGTATCGAGTTTTTCGCCGTTCATATAGATGTTGCGAATACCTTCGCCGCGGTTTTCGTATTTCACCGAAAGAATTGAACCTTTAACTTTAATTTTCAGTTCAGCGGTTTCGCTGGGAAAATATGCAGGCGGAGATAATTTGAGAGAAGAGAGGGTGGGTTCAATACCGAATCCGTTCTTTATGATTTCCTTAATAAGAACCGTGCCACTTCCCGTATACCAATCACCCATAGAAAATCCGCTATCGCCGAATTCTTCGGTAGAGAAATATGAGTTTGGCATAACAAAGGTTGAGCGAGAGGGGTTCTCGTGGCTTATAACCATTGCTTTTTCCAGAAGTCGCCAAGCATCACGGGAATACCCCATCATAAACAGCGCCATTATACCAAATGTACTTGCGTGGATATAAACGCTGGCGTTTTCAAGAGTGCCGGGGGTAATTCTTGCGATACTTCCAAGTTTATCGTCGTGACTTACAAAGGGCTTATCAAAAGTTTTAAGCCCATATTCTGAATCAAGGTCGAGTATATTTTTTGCAATATCATCTTTGAGGTGGGGGAATTGGCGAAGAAGTCCTGAAATGGCAAAAAATGAATTGGCGGTTAAACTCAGGCGGGATTTTCCGTCAATATCATTAAAACTTCCCAAAAGGAAAGATTTATCTTCGCCCCAACAGTGAATAATTTTAGCGTGATTTTCTTTATCGAAAACAATGGCATTTTCAAGGATGCCATCCTTCAGAATCTGCTTTACCTCTTGGTATTTTTCTATAATATCAGCATTTTTATTTATCTTTTTAAGTATTTCACAAACAAGTTCAATGCCAAGATAAAGTTGCATAGTTGCCATAACGCTCACGCCGTTTCCGTAGCGTTTATCAGGGCTACTGCTTTTTCCGATGTCGTTAACGGCATCGTTCCAGTCACCACGCAAAATATGAATACAGTGGGTTTCCTCGTCAATATTTGAAATAAGAAAATCGGTTATTCTGATTATGTGTTCGAGCGCCGTGTCTTTAAGTTCGCTGCGGGGAACCCTTGCCGTGCCCCAGTCGGTAACGGGTTTATAGTATCCGCAAACCTCATCGAGAATTGAGTAATCATCGGTATAGGCAAGATAGGTATGCATAGTCGATAATATCCACATACCCTGGTCTATATAAGGCATCATATCAAATAGAGGATTTGGGTTATTTGCCGTGGGGAACGATACCTGCCTTGGCGGTCTGCCGTTTTCCAAGATGCAATCAAGCGCCCTTATAATCTGTTTTCTTGATTCTTCAGGTTGCCAGATAAGAGATGTTTCAAGTTGTTGGAAAACATCTCTGATGCCCAAAAGGTTACCTACATATCTATCTCCTAAAGCGCACAAACTTATTTGGCGTCTGACGGTTTTCAAAAAATTATTTATTACCTTACTATGTAAACCGTCGTTATGCCATTTTGAAAATTCGATTTTCGTTCTTTCGAAAATTTCTTTTTCTTCTTCTCGGCATTTAAGCAAGGATTGGTATTCTTTTTCAGAATTAATTTCGGTTTCGAGAAAATCTACCGCTTCATCGGGATTTTTGGTAACCATCATTTCATAATCTATTTTTGCAAAACCGTTTTCTTCCAAATCAAAATGAATCATATCGGAAATGACGGGTATATCCGAAGTGTTGGTTTTTGATATTTCTGCATCAAATTCACCGTTTTTAAGAGCAAGGGCATTGGTGAGGTTACCGCCCGCAAGACCTAAAACTGTTCTTTTTGCGGTTGTAAAATATCTTTTTTCTGCATTGCCGGTTATCGATACTGCAGATGATAAAAAGTCGAAAGCGGTACCTATTCTATACTTGGTGATATATCCACCATTTTGAAAATGTTCGCCGAATTTAGCCATTTTATCATAAAGCCCTTCGTGCTCGGTGAAACGTATAGTGGGCTCAAAATAACTGCATAGATAGATAATTCTTCTCTCGCATTTATTAACGGCGCCAAGGGAAAAGTGCAGATGCTTATCTTTATCTGCATAAACCCTTGCGGCAAAAATCGCTTTCGCGCTTTCGGCTATATAATATGCGCAAACGGGGGTGAAAACGGTGTAACGCTCCACCTCTTTTTCAAAGAGTTGTCGAGAGGCGCCCGTTATGGAAATCGGGAAAAATCCATTATCAAATTCTTCACCCGCAAAAAATGCAATATTAGTGTCTTCATTGTAGTTTACGGGCTTAAATATATTGAATAAACCGTCAACACAGTCGATATATCCACTCGTATGAGCAAACATCCGCAAACTGCCAACCTGATAAGGATAGCATGATTTCCCGAATTTTCGGGGGTAACAAAGAATGGTATCTTCATCTAAAAAGTAAGAGTTGTCGGGAAGCGCGTTTTCCTTGCTTTTTTTTAAATTATGGACTTTTTCTACGAGTTCGAGTATTTCCTTTTTTGTCATAATATAACCTCATTTTTGAAGATATTGTTTTCAATACATATCCTAATCGTTGCCAAGTTCTTGGTTTCTTTTATAGGCGGCTTTGATACAATTTTTCACCGTTTCGTAAAATCCGTTTTCCTCTAAAACCTTAACACCTTCAATGGTACTTCCACCCTTGGAGCATACATTATTTTTAAGGGTTTCGGGGGAGTCGGCGCTACTTAGTACCATTTGAGCCGCGCCAAGCATTGTATTGGCGGCAAACTTTATAGCGGTTTCTCTATCCACGCCGCATTCCTCGGCGCCACGGGCAAATCCTTCTACCATCATATAAAAATATGCAGGTCCGCAACCCGATACGGTTCCCGCCGCATCAAAAAGCTCCTCAGGCACCTTGGCAAATAGCCCTGAGTTTTCCATATCGGAAAGAAAATCCTTAATGTCCTCGTCGTTTACAAGCTCGTTTGCGCAATAAAGGATAGTGCCTTTACCGACTGCCACGGGAGTATTGGGCATTATGCGGATAACGGGCAATTCTAAATCTGCAAGACGGCAGATTTTTTCTATTTTAAGCCCCGCCGCCATAGTAATAAGTAAAGGTTTGCTAGTGTTTAAAGAGGACTTTAAGCTCTCTAAAACCTCGGGCATCATCTGGGGCTTAACTCCTAAAAACAATCGCTTTGAATTAAGGGCTATATTTTCGGGAGTGTCATAAATAAGATTTAATTTCTTGGCGAATTCCTGTGCTTTGGGCGCAGGGTCGCCGATTCCTATATCAGCGGTCTTTTTGGATAGGGCAAGAGCCAAAGCACCGCCCATATTACCGCAACCGATAAAACCGTATTTCATAAAGCAACTCCTATCTGATATGTCCTTCGCCGGTTATAAGATACTTATATGTGGTAAGTTCGCGAAGTCCCATAGGTCCACGGGCGCCAAGCTTCTGGGTAGAAATACCCATCTCGCAACCAAGGCCGAATTCCTCACCGTCGGTAAAACGGGTTGAAGCGTTAATATAAACGGCGGCGCTATCAATATTTTTAGCGAAATATTCTTTTGAGAATTCGTCGTTAGAGATAATTGCCTCGCTGTGTCCCGTAGAATGAGCGGTAATATGCTCTACCGCTTCTTCTACTCCGCTAACACACTTAACAGCCAGAATATAATCAAGAAATTCCGTGTCATAATCCGTATCTGTGGCGGGGGTGCCATCAATAATTTTAGCGCTCTTTTCGCAAAGGCGAAGCTCTACGGGGGTAAGGCCCTTTTCTTTTCTATCATCTACCAATAACTTTTTAAGTTTCGGCAAAAACTCCTCCGCTTTATCTTCGTCAATAAGCAGAACTTCTTCGGCGTTGCAAACGCTCGGTCTGCTGGTTTTTGCATTTTCTATAACAGAAAGCGCCATATCTAAATCGGCAGTTTTTTCAACATAAATATGGCATATACCCGTACCTGTTTGGATGCAGGGAACGGTAGCGTTATTAACACAAGCGTTAATAAGTCCCGCGCCGCCTCTTGGAATCAGAAGGTCTATGAATCCGTTCGCCTTCATAAGAGCGGTAGCGCTTTCCCTGGTTGTGTCGGTAACGAGATTTACGGCGTTTTCGGTAACACCCGCTTTATTAAGACCCTTTTTGAGAGCGGCAACTATGGCAGAAGCCGAAAGAAACGCTTCTTTGCCACCGCGAAGCACACAAACATTACCGCTTTTTAAAGCCAGCGCCGCGGCATCGCTTGTAACGTTGGGGCGGCTTTCGTAAATTATGGCGATAACGCCCATAGGCACGGAAATTTTTTGAATTTTAAGCCCATCGTTTCTCGTGTGCTCCTCTAAAATATGACCTACGGGGTCGGGGAGGGCTATTACCTGCATTATTCCGTTTGCCATACCTTTTATTCTATCTTTTGTCAGAAGAAGGCGGTCTATCATAACATCGGAAATAACGCCTCTTGCTTTTTCAACATCTTTTAGGTTTGCGGCTAAAATTAAATTGGTATCCTCTATGAGTGCTTCTGCCATAGAGGATAAGGCGGCGTTTTTCTCGCCTTCCGAAAGACAGGATATTTCTCTTACAGCCGCTTTAGCGGCGGTTAACATTTCAGTCATTTTTTCCTCCCGAAAATGTGGTGCCAACAGTTTTTCCATCAAGAATATCGTAAAGATTTGCAGGGCGGTTTCCGTTGGCGATTACCATATCGCAACCCGCGGCGGTACAAATTTTAGCGGCTTCAAGTTTGGTTGCCATACCCCCTGTACCTTGACCTAAAATACTTTTTCCGCCAAGGGCGAGAATGCTATCGTCAATTTTATCTATATGGGAAATGAGGGTAGCATTTTCATCTTTGTGAGGGTCGGCGGTGAAAAGCCCGTCAATATCCGAAAGCAGAATAAGTTTTTCGGCGCTGATGCTTTTAGCAACTATAGCGGCCAAAGTATCGTTATCCCCGATACCGAGTTCTTCGGTGGCAACGGTATCGTTCTCATTTATAATGGGAATGACATTAAGCTCCAGAAGACGATTCAAGGTATTTTTAAAGTTTGAATGCCTGTTCTCATCGGCTATATCTTCACCCGTTATAAGAAGTTGGGCGACCGTAAGATTATATTCACTGAAAATTTTATCGTATGTATACATAAGTTCGCACTGACCTACAGCGGCGGCGGCCTGCTTGGTTGGAATATCTTCAGGTCTTTTTATAAGACCGAGTTTTCCAACGCCCATTCCGATAGCGCCCGAAGATACTAAAGTAATATCGTTACCCGCGTTTTTAATATCGCTTATAATTTTGCAAAGCTCCTCAACAAGACGGATGTTAAGATGACCCGTAGGGTGAGCCAAGGTGCTAGTACCTATTTTTACTACTAATCGCATAATCATTTCTCCCATAAAGAAATATATATAAGGGTATTATAGTACATTATTTCAGAAAATCAAGGACATTTTGCTATTCTTCCTTAATTACAAATGAAAAATCAATATATCCGTTTTCACATTCGGTGTAGATATTTTTAATTAAATTATTGGTGACGATGTTGGTTTCCTCGAAAGCAAGGGGGATTATATCCTTCTTTTCGAGAATTTTAGTTTGAATATCCCCTAAATTTCCGCTTTCGGTTACACCGAAACAGGATAGATAATCTTTTTCATCGGTGGTTTTGCAAACTATGGGGAAAACGGCAAAGGGGAGAGTTTTATTTGTAAGTTCGCTCTGCAAGGCGGGAAGATTATCGGAGGGTTCAATATTAGCGAAAACGCTTAAATTTTGTTGCCAATGACCTGCAAGAGCAGTAACAAGGGGTTTAACATTCTCGTCGCCGTAATAATAAATGGTGGTCTGAGGGAAACGCTTATTGGGCATTTCCTTTACGGCCTCGGATATAAGCTTTTTGGAGCGATTTATATTATATGAGGTGAAACCTACCTTTGATATAAGATGGTCGGGGGAGAGAATAGCGGGGTAAAGGGTATCGGCTACGGTAAATCCGCTTATAAGCTCGCTTTCATAAATATCGGGGCTGACCGCAGAGGTGAAGGCGTTTTTAAGGTCGGGGGAGAATTCATCGCCTACGGTCATTACCCAACAAATATTCTGGAAGGAGATGGTTATAAGCCCTTCCGACTGTGCCCTTTCTATAAGAGAGTTATCAATAAAGGCAATATCGGCAGTTTCATTGCAAAGAAGGTCTATAGCTTCCTCTTCGCGCTGCGAGAAAAACACCGCATGGTTCTGCGCCGAAAATGCGCCGTTATATTCTTTGTTTTTATAAAGGCGAATACCGAAATCTTCGGTGTTCCACTTGCCGATATAGTAAGAACCGTTGGATAAAACTGCCGTTCTTTCAAGACCGTATTTGCCAACAGTTTCCTCAAAAAACTCCTCGCTGCAGGGCATACAGATAGAGGTGGTAAGGGTGTTTAAAAAGTTTCTATCCTCACGGCATAAAGTTATAACGAGGGTGTGTTCATCAGGCGTTTCAACACCGAGAGCGGAAACGCCCTTTTCACCCTTATATATTGCTTCGGCATTTTCTATGGAGAAAAGTCGGTGAACGAAGGGGGCTTTTGTTGTAGGTGTAACCGCCCGTTCGAAAGCATAGAGAAAATCGTAGGAGGAAACGGGGCTGCCGTCACTCCATTTAGCGTCCCTTCTCAAATTAAAGGTATATGTAAGACCGTTTACACCGTAACTTTGGCAGACGCCGTTTTCTATGTTTCCGTCCTCGCTCTTGCGAAGAAGACCTTCGTAAATATTGCGCACAACCATAAGTTCAATATCCGTAGAGGCAACCTGAGGGTCGAGGGTAACAGGGATATCGTTGACTTCAAAGTAAACAGTGGCGTCAAGATAACTTTCGCCGCAACCCGAAACACAGGGTACTATAAGTATAACCGCAAGAATAATTGCGGTAAGTTTCAAAAACTTCATATATAAACTCTCCGAAATAACATAATTTCCCGTATATTATACTCTGTTTTTCTACTTTTTTCAACACCTATTATACTGTAAAGAAAAATACTTGACAGAGTAAAAGGTGTGTGCTATAATAGGGCTGTAAAGAAAAATACTTGACAGAAGGAGGGTTCACATGCCAAAGGACCTTTATATAAGCGCCCTTTTAGATGTTTACGGAAAATTTTTAAACGAAAAGCAGAGAACCCTTGCTGAGTATTACTATAACGATGATTTATCCCTCGGTGAAATCGCCGAGAACGAGGGTATCACCCGTCAGGGCGTAAACGATTTTATAAAAAGAGCAACGGCTCAGCTTTATAAAATGGAAGAGGATTGCGGATACTGCGAAAAGTTTTTAAAGCTCCGCGCCCTTGCAGATAATCTTAAATCGGGCGATGAAGCCGCTAAGGCGGAAATGATAGAAATCATAGAAAATATTTAAAAAGGAGGGGCAGTATGGGTTTTGACAGTTTAACCGATAAGCTGGGCGGAGTGTTTAAAAAGCTTCGCAATAAGGGTAAGCTTTATGAGAGTGACGTTAAAGAGGCAATGCGCGAAGTCCGTCTTGCCCTTTTGGAAGCCGACGTTAACTATAAGGTAGCCAAGGATTTCACTAATAGCGTTACTGAAAAATGTATAGGCGCGGGTGTTTTAGAAAGCTTAACCGCCGCTCAGATGGTCGTTAAGATAGTTAAGGATGAATTGACTGCCCTTATGGGAAGTGAACAAGCGCGTCTTAAAACCGCTTCTAAAATTCCTACGGTCATTATGATGTGCGGTCTTCAGGGTTCAGGTAAAACTACCCATTCGGCAAAGCTTGCAAAGCTTCTGCGTTCTCAGGGTCATAGACCTATGCTTGTTGCCTGCGATATATATAGACCTGCCGCTATTGAGCAGCTTAAGGTTGTGGGTAAAGCGGTGGAAGCCCCCGTCTTTGAGATGGGCACCGAAAAACCCGAAAAAATCGCAGTTGAGGCCATTAAATATGCAAGGGATTACGGTCACGATTATGTAATTCTCGATACCGCGGGCCGTCTTCATATAGATGAAGAACTGATGGATGAGCTCATCCGCATAACAAAAGCGGTTGAGATTAATAATATCCTTCTTGTAATCGATTCAATGGTTGGTCAGGATGCAGTTAATATCGCCAAGGCCTTTAATGATATTCTCGAAATCGACGGCGTTATTTTAACCAAGCTTGACGGTGATACAAGAGGCGGCGCAGCCCTTTCGGTTAAAGCCGTAACCGGCAAACCTATTATGTTTGCGGGTGTGGGCGAAAAGCTTGACGAGCTTGAGGAATTCCATCCCGATAGAATGGCAACAAGAATTCTCGGTATGGGTGATGTTTTGTCCCTCATTGAGAAGGTTGAAAGCGAAATTGATGAGAAAAAGGCGGAAGAAACTGCCCGTCGCTTACAAGAAAATAAATTCGATATGAACGACCTGCTGGACCAATTCGGTCAGATTAAAAAGATGGGTAGTTTAAAGAGCGTTCTTTCTATGATTCCGGGTATGGATAAGCAAGTGAGAGATGCGGATATCGATGATAAGCAGATGTTAAGGGTAGAGGCCATTATTAAGTCAATGACTAAAAAAGAAAGAGCTAAGCCCGAAATCATTAACGCTTCAAGAAGAAGGAGAATTGCCGCAGGTTGCGGTCTTACGGTTGAGGATGTTAACCGTCTTCTTCGCCAATATGAGCAGATGAAGAAAATGTTCAAGCAGATGAACAAGCCCGGCGCTAAACGAAAGATGATGCGCGGTATGGGTGGTATGGGCGGTTTTGGCCCAGGCAATTTCGGTTTATAAGGTATAAATTCCTTATTAAATAAATAATTTAAATATTTTTATGGAGGTGCAGTAAAATGGCAGTAAAAATCAGACTTCGCAGAATGGGCGCTAAAAAAGCTCCTTTCTATCGTGTAGTTGTAGCTGATTCCAGATTCCCCCGCGATGGTCGTTTCATCGAGGAAATCGGTCACTATGACCCCACAAAAGACCCCGCTATCGTAGAAATCGATGCAGAAAAGGCAAAGAAGTGGATATCTAACGGCGCTCAGCCCACCGATACCGTTAAGGCCCTACTTAAGAAGAACGGCGTTCTCTAATTAAGCGGATTATCAATTAGGAGATAAATATGAAAGAACTTCTTATTGCTATTGCAAGAGGGCTCGTTGAAGAACCCGATGCAGTAACTGTAACTGTTGATGACATTAACGAAGAAGGCGTTATCGTATATCACCTTAAGGTTGCTGAGGGTGATATGGGCAGAGTTATAGGCAAACAGGGAAGAATTGCTAAGGCAATCCGTACCGTTATGCGCTCTGCCGCTATCCGTAACGACCAGAAAATCGCTGTGGAAATCGACTAATTAAACGGGGAGAAATCCCCGTTAAAACGAAGATATTACCCCAGAACTTCTGGGGTATTTATATATGAGGGAATTATGAAAAAACAGTTTTTAGAGGTAGGCCAGATTGTCGGCACCCACGGTGTCAGAGGTACTATGAGGGTGAAACCCTGGTCTGATGACAGTGACTTTTTAAGTGACTTTAAAAGGGTGTATCTTGATAAGGGTGAAACCGAACTGAAAGTATCCTTTGCAAAGGCCCATGGTAATGTAACGCTCCTTGATATTAAAGGCGTTGACAGTATTGAAAAAGCCGAAGGTTTGCGCGGCAAGGTGCTAATGGTAAACCGTGATGATATAGCCCTTCCCGAAGGCAGATATTTTGTGGATGAGCTTATAGGTTGTGTTGTCACCGATGCTGATACAGGCGAAAATCTTGGCACTATTACCGATGTTTCAAAAACAGGCGCCAATGATGTCTGGCATATAACAAGGGATAATACCGAGTATCTTGTTCCCGCTATACCTAGCGTTATTGTTAGCGTTGATGTAGAGAAGGAAGCCGCGGTTTTAAGACCTCTTAAAGGAATTTTTGATGATGAGAATTGATATAATGACTCTTTTCCCCGAAATGTGCGAAGCGGTGCTTAATGAAAGCATAATCGGCAGAGCAAGAAAGAGCGGGAAGGTTGAGATTAATTGTACTAATATCCGTGATTTTTCGGGGAATAAGCATAACAAGGTTGATGATATGCCCTACGGCGGCGGTATGGGTATGGTTATGGCGGCGGCGCCTATTTATGATTGCTATAAAAGTTTGTATAGCGAGGATGAAGAAAAGCCCCACCTTATATACCTTTCCCCAAAAGGCAAAACCCTCACCCAAAAAAGAGTTGTGGAGCTTTCAAAACTTGATAGAATAGTCCTTCTTTGCGGTCATTATGAGGGTATAGATGAAAGGGTTATTGAGGAAATCGTTGATGAGGAAATTTCGGTAGGCGATTATGTGGTAACGGGGGGAGAATTACCCGCCATTATAGTTGCCGATTCGGTTTGCCGTATGCTACCTGGTGTCCTTTCGGATGACCTTTGCTTTGAGGATGAAAGTCATTTTGGCGGCGCACTTGAATATCCTCAGTATACTCGCCCTGCCGAGTGGAAGGGAAGAGCGGTACCCGAGGTTTTGCTTTCGGGTAATCACGCTGAAATTGCAAAATGGCGCAGAAAACAGCAGCTTATTATAACCCGCGAACGCCGTCCTGATTTGTACGAAAAAATCGAACTTACAAAACAGGATAAAAAAATCCTCGAAAAATAAAAAACTTGTCGCAAAAATGAAAAAATTCAACAAATATTCGAGCAAAACCAACTTAAATATTGGAAAAATATTAGAAGTTAGTAACAAAATGTTGACTATTTCATTAAATGTGGTATAATAAGTATTGCTTTGAAACACAGTTTTTTCGAAAAGGAGATTTCATCATGTGTGTTAAAGATGTAGTTATCAAAAATCAGGTTGGTTTACATGCCCGTCCTGCCACATTCTTCATCCAGAAAGCAAATGAATATAAATCTTCTATCTGGGTTGAGAAGGATGAGCGCAAGGTAAATGCTAAGAGTCTTTTGGGCGTTCTTTCTCTTGGAATCATCGGCGGCGCTACAATTAAGATTATTGTTGATGGCAGCGATGAAAAGGAAGCCCTTGAAGGTCTTGTAGCTCTCGTTGAGTCCGGTTTTGCGGATTAATTTAAACAAAATATAAAAATAATCGGCCGAAACAATTACGGCTTCGGCCGATTACATATATCCGGGTGTGGCGCAGCTGGTAGCGCGCTTGACTGGGGGTCAAGAGGCCGCAGGTTCAAGTCCTGTCACTCGGACCAAAATCGGAAATCCGCTGATGAAAATCGGCGGATTTTTGATTTTGTACTATTCATTTTTCATTATTCAATATTCATCATTCATTAAAACGGATTTCTGTAATGAACAATGAATAATGAAGTCGTGCGGCTAATGAATAATGAATAATTTGAAAATCAGACCGAATGAAAACCGGAAATCTGACCGAATGAGCTGTTTATAAATGCCATTTTTGATTTTCAAAACAACAAAATATATAATAATCAAGGGCTATGTACTGTTTTTGACTGCGAAAAACCCAGTATTTATGCGGCGTATATCATCACACCATAGGTGTGTATACCTCTATCGTTTTGATGATATACAAGGCTTCGCCTTGATATTAAAACCTAGTGTTTATGCGGGTTTCCGCCTGATTACTATAACGCCACTCGGACCAAGGAAAACCGCCAAATTCCTTTATTTAAAGGGGTTTGGCGGTTTTTTATTTTCGCTGTAAAAATTGTCGTTTTTTAGAATTATTCAACTAAATTCGATAAAATTTTATTCTATTGCTACTGCTATTGCTACTCTGAATATTATTTATTATTATCCGTGATTTGCCTTAAAGCATCAAGGGGTGGCAATGGCACCCGTGTATCTAAGCACACCTTTAGATGTATATCAAAAACGCTTCCGCAATGATGATATACACGGCTTCATCGTGATTTTATTAGGGATTCTCTAGAATTTTAAGAAATCCTTAAAAATCTCCTTCTATTTCACCACGCGTTTCACCACAAAAAACAACGCTTGATAACTATACACGGCTTTGCCGTTAATGTTGAAAGCAAACGGCTTTTTAAGCGGCTAAACTTTTTAAAATATCGAATACAAGATAAATTATTGACAATTAGGGAATATTATGTTATTATGATATTGTTAAAATATTAACAATCGTTTCAAGCGGCGTATAAACCCGAAAGGAGAATGCGAAATGGATAATAAAAATTATTTGGTCGTAGATAGCGTTGAGAAGCTTGAAGAAGCCATTGTCCGTGTAAGAGAGGCGCAGAAGGTATTTGCAACCTATACTCAGGAGCAGGTTGATAAAATCTTTTTAGCCGCCGCTTCCGCTGCAAATAAGGCAAGAATTCCTTTGGCTCGAATGGCAGTAGAAGAAACAGGTATGGGTATCGTTGAAGATAAGGTTATTAAGAATAACTATGCCTCTGAATATATCTATAACGCTTATAAAGAAACCAAAACTTGCGGAGTTATTGAAGAAGATAAGCAGTTTGGTATTAAGAAAATTGCGGAGCCCATTGGTGTTGTTGCTGCAGTTATTCCTACCACCAACCCCACATCCACCGCAATCTTTAAGTGCTTACTTGCGTTAAAGACAAGAAACGCCATTATCATTTCTCCCCATCCCCGCGCAAAGAACAGCACCATCGCTGCTGCAAAGCTTATTCTTGAAGCCGCAGTAGAGGCAGGTGCTCCAGAGGGCATTATTGACTGGATTGACGTTCCTTCTCTCGATATGACCAATACCGTAATGAAGGAAGCCGATATTATTCTTGCTACCGGCGGTCCCGGAATGGTAAAGGCGGCATATTCAAGCGGTAAACCCGCTTTGGGCGTAGGAGCAGGTAACACTCCCGCAATTATTGATGATAGCGCGGATATACTTCTTGCGGTTAACTCTATTATTCACTCTAAAACCTTTGATAACGGTATGATTTGCGCTTCTGAGCAGTCGGTTATCATTCTTGAAAGCATCTATGATGCAGTTAAAGAGGAGTTTGCAAACCGCGGTTGCTATATACTTAACTCCGAAGAAACCGAAAAGGTTAGAAAAACCATTATTATTAATGGCGCTTTGAACGCTAAAATCGTTGGTCAGTCCGCTGCTAAAATTGCCGAGCTTTCGGGCGTTAAGGTACCCGAGGGCACTAAAATTCTCATAGGCGAAGTAGAAAGCGTAGAAATTTCGGAAGAATTTGCTCACGAGAAATTAAGCCCTGTTCTTGCTATGTATAAAGCAAAGGACTTTACTGACGCGCTTGATAAGGCAGAAAGATTGGTTGAGGATGGCGGCTTCGGTCATACATCCAGTGTATATCTTAACGAGGTTACCGAAGGCGAGAAGCTCAACGCTTTTGCTGCTCGTATGAAAACCTGCCGTATCCTTATTAACACTCCTTCCGCACACGGCGGTATTGGTGACCTTTATAACTTCAAGCTTGCTCCCTCGCTAACACTCGGTTGCGGCTCTTGGGGCGGTAACAGTGTATCTGAAAATGTTGGTGTTAAGCACCTTCTAAATATTAAAACAGTAGCAGAAAGAAGGGAAAATATGCTTTGGTTCAGAGCGCCTGAAAAGGTATATATCAAGAAAGGATGCTTACCCGTAGCTCTCGATGAGCTTCGTACCGTTCGAGGCGCTAAGAAAGCATTTATCGTAACAGATACCTTCCTTTATGAAAACGGTTATACCAAACCCATCACTGATAAGCTTGATGAGATGGGTATTGTTCACACAACCTTCTTTGATGTCCAGCCCGACCCCACTCTTAAAAATGCTCAGGATGGCGCTGTGCAGATGGCTGCCTTTAAGCCCGATACCATCATCGCATTAGGTGGCGGCTCTGCTATGGACGCTGCAAAGATTATGTGGGTACTCTATGAACATCCCGAAGCCGACTTTATGGATATGGCTATGAGATTTATTGATATCCGCAAGCGTGTTTACACCTTCCCCAAGATGGGCGAAAAGGCATACTTTATTGCTGTTCCCACCTCTGCAGGTACCGGCTCTGAGGTTACACCTTTTGCCGTTATTACCGATGGCGAAACCGGTGTTAAATATCCTCTCGCAGATTACGAGCTTCTTCCCAATATGGCAATCATTGATACCGATTTCCATATGAGCGCGCCAAAGGGTCTTACTGCCGCTTCGGGTATTGATGCTGTTACCCACGCAGTTGAGGCCTACGCCGCAATGCTCGCTACCGATTATACCGATGGTCTTGCCCTTCAGGCACTTAAGAATATATTTAAGTATCTTCCCAGAGCTTACGAAAACGGCCAGACCGATATAGAAGCCCGTGAAAAGATGGCCAACGCCGCAACAATGGCAGGTATGGCATTTGCCAACGCTTTCCTTGGTGTTTGTCACTCTATGGCTCATAAGCTTGGCGCCTTCCACCACCTACCTCACGGCGTTGCTAACGCTCTTATGATTGAAGAAGTTCTTCGTTTTAATGCTGATGAAGCACCCGCAAAAATGGGTACCTTCTCTCAATATGACCACCCCCACACCCTTGCTCGTTACGCTGAAATTGCTGACTACTTAGGTCTTGGCGGCAATACAGATGAGGAAAAACTTGAAAACCTCATTAAAGCTATCAATGACCTTAAGGCAAAGGTTGGAATTAAGGAAACCATTAAGGATTACGGAATTGACGAAAAGGACTTTCTTGATAACCTTGACGAAATGGTAGAGCAGGCCTTTGACGACCAGTGCACAGGCGCTAACCCCCGCTATCCCTTGATGAGCGAAATTAAGCAGATGTATCTCAACGCTTACTACGGCAACCACTTTGTTGAAAAAGATAAACCCACAGCCGCTCATTTAAATTAGGAGGTAAGTTAAGATGAAATTAGATAAAGTTATTTCCGTAAGAAGTAATAAAACCATCTACCGCGACGGTGACAAATGTATTAAGGTTTTTAGTGAAGATTATTCCAAGGCCGACGTTTTAAACGAGGCGCTTAATCAGGCAAGAATAGAAGAAACAGGTCTTAATATTCCTAAAATCTTAGAGGTAACTATGGTTGAGGGCAAATGGGCCATCGTATCCGAATTTATCGAGGGTAAAACCTTAGCTCAGCTTATGGAGGAGAACAAGGAGAAGAAGGGCGAATATTTAGAGCTTCTCGTTGACCTTCAGCTTACTGTTCACTCCAAAAAGAGTCCCCTTCTTAACAAACTTAAGGACAAAATGAACAGAAAGATTTCGGCAACCCAGCTTGATGCTACCACCCGTTATGAACTTCACACCCGTCTAGAAGGTATGCCCAAGCATGATAAGGTTTGCCACGGTGATTTCAACCCCTCAAATATTATTATTGCGGAAGACGGCACACCTTATATCCTTGACTGGTCTCACGCTACTCAGGGTAACGCCTCTGCCGATGCCGCCCGCACCTATCTTTTGTTCTGCCTTGGCGGCGACGAGGAAGGCGCAAAAAAATATCTTGATTTATTCTGCAAAAAGAGCAACACCGCAAAGCAGTACGTTCAAAAGTGGATGCCCATTGTTGCCGCTTCACAGTCGGTAAAGGGCAACGAGCATGAAAGAGAATTTCTGCTTTCTTGGGTTGATGTTGTGGATTACGAATAATATTAATTAATAAAAACGGTGTCTTTGTGATACCGTTTTTGTATTTTTTCGCGGAAATTCCCCTAAAAAATCTATGGAAAATAGAGATTAAAAAATTTCATAAAACTTTCCAAAATCCGTTGCAATTCGGCGGTGTTTATGATAGAATGAACTCGAATAAAACGCAAAGGAGAGCGTATTATGATTGAGTTTAAAAATAGACTTCCGGGAATGAATGTTGACGGTAACCACAACGGTACATACAACAATGTTGAAGTGGGTTTCCCTTCAATTCTTACTACCAAGGATTCTAAGCTTGGTATGTTTATGTATCGCCTTCGCAACAGTATTATTCACGAAAGAAGATTGGTTTTCGTTGATGGCAAGATTCTTATGTGCAATATTAACTGGATTCGTGACCATGTTCACATTATGAAGGCAATGCGCCATTGGGATTATAATCTTCATTCCTTCCTTAACTTTATTATCGATACCCAGAGGGAAGACGGTCAGTTCTATGAGCTTATCAAGCAGTATGATGACGGACATTGGAGATTCGTAAATGAGGATTGCCGAATTATGTACCCTGAAGACAATCAGACCCTTGTTCGTCTTGAGCTTGAAGCAGATATCGAGTATCTCGTTGTTGAAGGCGCTATGTATCTTTACCGCACAACAGGTGACGATGAGTGGCTTAAAAAGGTTCTTCCCAAGCTCGAAAAGAGTATTGATTATATGACAAGTGACAGTAAGCGTTGGGACGCAGAGCACGGTCTTTGTAAGCGCGCGTTTACTATTGATACCTGGGACTTTACACCCCGCCCCGATGCAAGTTATAACAGAAGAATCGAAGAAGATACTCCTATGTCTATTATGCACGGCGATAACTCAGGTGTTTATCAGGCAATGAATCAGCTTGCTTGGTTTAACCGCCGCCTTGGCAACGAGGAAAAGGCAAAGGATTGGGAGAGAAGAGCCGAAGAACTTAAGTCGAATATGTTTAAGTACCTTTGGAACGGCGACTTCTTTATGCATCAGCTTCATCTTAACCACGAAGGTCTTGATAATCTCGAAAGAGAAAGAATTTCGCTTTCCAACCCCTATGATATAAACCGTGGCGTAACTAATCTTGAAGAATCAAGAAAAATAATCGAAGAGTATATGCGCAGAAAAGAAACCACCGATATGTTTGCTGAGTGGTTCAGTATTGACCCACCCTATGAAAACTATGGCGGCAAGCTTCCCGGTCAGTATGTAAACGGTGCCGTTTCTCCCTTCACCGCAGGCGAGCTTGCAAAAGCGGCCTTCAATAACGGTTATGAAGAATACGGCTGGGATATCATTACCCGATTTATGAAGCTTGTTGAGCGCGATGATGTTGCATACTTCCTCTATAACCCCGATGGTACTCCTCAGCCCGATGGTGGTCCTAGCGCTTGGGGCGCTGCCGCATTCTTAAGCGCCGTTGACGAAGCTTTGGCAGGTATTAATGATGTGGGCGTAAACTATGATGAAATCTACTTTACCCCCCGTTTCCCCGTTACAGAGTATAACGAGCTTCGTTACTTTACAGGTTACGAGGTAACTCAGGCAATGGTTGACCTTCGTTATATCCTTAAAGATGAGGGTATGAGATATGACCTTTATTCTCCCGCTAAAAAGGTTAAATGCCATATCCTTCTTCCTAAAGACAAGACCTGCTCCAAGGTGTTTGTAAACGATAAGGAATATGCCTTCACTACCTCTAAGGTTGCAGATTCAAATTATGTTGATTTTGAAATCAACGACACCACAGGCAAGGATATTATCGAGGTAATGTTCTGATTTTATAAGTAAAATCCATTTGAAAATTTTCACTATGGTAGGTTTTTAATTTCGTGAAAACGAAACGGGTTGTTAAGGATGCCAACCCCTAACAAAATATCAATTCTATTTGATAAAACGATAACCCCGAGGTTTAACCTCGGGGTTATCGTTTTGCTATTTTATAACATTTATTCTTTCTATGCCGTAGAATTTAAATACTTCTATTGCCTTTTTATCTACCTTTTCACCGCTTACAAGCACGGGAACTGCAGGGGGACAGGATACGCTGACGTCGGCAAGAATTCTGCCCTCCGCCTTTTCGGTATCCACCGTTTCGCTTTCTCTCAAAAGGGCTTCTCTGGGCGAATAAATCCTTTCGGGATGGGGGGCGAAAAGGGTGTTTTCCTTCTCTTTCGGGGGAGTAGTCAGGGCTTTTGCCACCGCTTTTATATCTTTTTCCTTATTTTCGGGGGTAAACATCAAAACGGTCAAATCGGCGGACTCATATTCACACTCGATATGGTATTTTTTAAGTTGACTACTTAATTGAACTCCGAAATTTTTAATCGTAAGCTTTAATGGGTCGCTGTTAAGGACACAAAATCCCCGTTTTTTAAGCAGTTCCTTAAGCTCATCAAGTTTCTCTACAAATCGGGCCAATTTTTCTTTATAACCCTTTTCTAAATATAAATTAGCAAGGTCTAAAGAAGCAAGTATTAAATAGGAAGGACTTGTTGAGCAAAAAAGGGATAGCGCAATTTTACTATCCTCGATATATTTCTCATTACCTATATGAAGATAGGCGCCGCCCGTTAAAACGGGCAGAGTTTTATGGGCTGAATCGCAACATATATCAGCGCCCGAATTTATGGGGTGAAGATTATCCTCTAAAAAGTTAAGATATGCCCCATGGGCGTTATCAACGAGAAGGGGAATATTAAATTTATGAACACTGCGTGCAATACCCTTAACATCAAGCATATTTCCGAGATAATCGGGGCTTGTTATATAAACTGCAAAAGCGCCGCTTGTGTTTAGGGCTTTTTCTATATCCTCAGCCGAAACTTTGCACTCACAAAGAGAAAATTCTTCAGCACCTGAATAGAGCCAGAAAATATCAATGTCCAAAAGGGCGCAAGCGTAAATAAACGCTTTATGGGCGTTTCGGGTAGCCGCTATAACGGGACGGCTATCCTTGTTTTGCCGATTCTTAAGAGCAAGATAGAGCATTGCTTTTATGCTCTGTGTAGACCCTTCTGCGCAGTAAAGAGTTTTTAAAGAGCCGAAAATATGAGTGGCGTTGCTTTCCGACTCCTTGATGATACCACTCGCTTCAAAAAGTGAATCTGCTCCCGAAATCTCGGTTATATCATATTTCTCTGCACCTAAAAACTTTTTACCCTTGTGTCCCGGCATATGTAGGCGAGAGCCGTTTTTCTTCGCATAAGATTTAAGAAAATCTAAAATTGGTGTTTTCATAAATATTATTCAAATTCCTTTGCAACTTCCAGTGCGATGGCGCATTCCATACGCTTTTTGAAGAGTTCGCAGCCATATTCGTAAATTCCCTTTATGGAACCGGTGGCGTGGTAGGCATTGGCGGCGCAACCGCCCGAGCAGTAGAGCTTTGCCCAACAGTCACGGCATTCGGGGCGGGAATAAACATTGCAACTTTTGAATTCGGAAACCTTTTCTTTGTTGGTAACACCGTCAAAAACATTACCAAGTTTAAACTTTTCGTCGCCAACAAATTGGTGGCAGGGGTAAAGGTCGCCCCAAGGGGTTACCGCCATATATTCGGTACCGCTTCCGCAACCCGAAATGCGCTTATAAATGCAAGGACCACCCTTTAAATCTATCATATAGTGGTAGAAGGTGAATTCCTTACCTTCTTTTCTGCGGTCGAGCATTTTTTTGGCAAGACGCTCATATTGCTCATATATTATGGGCTTATCCTCCTCGGTGAGAGCGGATTTATCGGTGGGTGGGCAAACTACGGGCTCCATACTGATTTTATCGAAACCAAGGTCAAGCATAACCTCGATATCCTTAAGGAAATCGGGGTTTTTATGGGTAAAGGTGCCACGCATATAATATTCTTTATCCCCACGCTCTTTGACGAACTTTTGGAACTTGGGAACAATGGTATCGAAACTACCTTTTCCGTTATAATCTACGCGGGTAGCGTCGTGAATTTCTTTTCTACCGTCCAAACTCAGAACCACATTGTGCATTTCGCGGTTTGAAAACTCAATAACATCATCATCAATGAGCATACCGTTGGTGGTTAGAGTGAAACGGAAATTTTTGCCCTTTTCCTTTTCAATGCTTCGGGCATATAAAACCAGTTTCTTTACAACATCCCAGTTCATAAGTGGCTCGCCGCCAAAGAAATCCACTTCAAGATTTCGGCGGTTTCCAGAGTTTTCAATAAGAAAATCGAGGGCTCTTTTGCCTACTTCAAAACTCATTAAAGCACGGTCACCGTGGTATTTGCCCTGACTTGCAAAACAGTATTCGCAGTTAAGGTTGCAGGTGTGAGCCACGTGCAGACAAAGGGCTTTAACGATGTTTTTGCTACGGTCTTTAAGTGTATCGGCCATGGGCTCAAAGGTATCGGGGGTGAAAAGCTTGCCCGACGCCTTCAAGCTTTCGATATCCTCAAGGCATAAAACAACTTCTTCACGGGTTACATCGGGGCGGTCCTTATATTTCTCTAAAATTAAATCTATAATTTCCTCTTTGCCCTTGCTTTCGTATAGGGAAATTATATCGTAAGCCACCTCGTCTACGGCGTGAACTGAGCCCGAACAGGTATCAAGAACGATATTAAAACCGTTTAATTTATATTGGTGCAACATATATTTCTCCAAATTTTTGCTAAATTAAAGTAATAAAGAAAAAATGCCGCATAACTGCGGCATTTTGGTTGACTTATTAGTCGTTATCCTTGTTTTCGCACTGCTGATTTGCAATACCGCAACTTGTTTTGCAAGCAGACTGGCAAGAGGTCTGGCATTCGCCGCAACCACCGTTTTTAGCGCTTTCGCAAAGATTACGGGTTTCGATAGTTTTAATTCTTTCCATTACAAATTTCCTCCGTTCAGGATGATTTTTACCTTCTTAGTATATCATACATTAAAAATATTGTCAAGAAATAAAGCAAACAAATAGTTTGACAAAAGGTCCTTTTTGGGTTATCCTAATAAGTGCATTTTAACACTTTAAATCGGAGAATTTTCAAATGGAAACAAACAAGAAATTTTCATCCCGTTGGGGATTTATATTGTCTGCCGTAGGAAGCGCGGTGGGTATGGCAAATGTATGGGGCTTTCCCGCTAAAATGGGACTCAACGGTGGCGGCGCTTTTTTAGTTGCATATCTCTTTTTTATCGTCCTCTTTAGCGTTGTCGGTCTTTCTACTGAATATGCCATAGGAAGAAGCGCGGGAACGGGAACCTTGGGCTCATATAGAAGCGCTTTTTCTTCAAGAAGCGAAAAACTCGGCAAAGTGGGCAGTGTGGTAGGAAGCTTGCCCCTTATTGGTATCGTTTGCATCGCTATAGGTTACGCGGTGATTATATCCTATGTTTCAAAGGCATTTGTAAGTTCGCTGACGGGTGAGCTTATGAAGGCGGATACAAACGCTTGGTTTAACGGCTTTTCTTCTGTCGATTATTCTGTAATTCCTTTTCATATTATTGTTGTTGTGGTAACCCTTTTAACCTTGCTTGTTGGCGCTAAAGGAATCGAAAAAAGCAATAAGATAATGATGCCCGTGTTTTTCTGCGTGTTTATAGTCTTGGCAATAAGGGTTGCCTTTTTACCTGGGGCTGCGGAGGGTTATAAATTTATGTTCACGCCCGACTGGGCGGCACTTTCTAAACCGATGGTATGGATTTGGGCCATGGGTCAGGCATTTTTCTCTCTTTCCATAACGGGAGGCGGAATGCTGGTTTATGGCGCATATCTTGATGATAAGGAGGATGTGGTTAAGCTTTCTGTCCGTACAGCCCTCTTTGATACATTGGCCGCCTTGATGGCTTCCTTGGTTATTATTCCCGCTTGCTATGCTTATGGACTTGATATCGGTGCGGGACCTGCCCTGTTATTTGTAACTCTACCGAGAATTCTTCAGGATATACCCTTTGGTATAATCTTTGCGATTATTCTTTATATTGCTATGATATTTGCAGGTGTAAGTTCTCTTCAGAATATGTTTGAGGCGGCTTGTGAATCCATAGAGTATAGATTCCCTCGCCTGAAAAGAAAACTTATTTTGGTCATTTTAGGCGCAATCTGTCTTGGCGTTGGTATCAATATGGAAGCCATCAGCAGTTGGGGACCTTGGATGGATATAGTTTCTATCTATATAATCCCCATCGGCGCACTGCTGGGCGCAGTAAGTTGGTTTTATATTATGAAAAAGCAGGACCTGCTTTATGAAATAAATAAGGGTACCGAGAAAAAGCGTAGCAATCTGTGGTACTATATCGGAAAATATTTATATGTTCCCTGCGCGCTTATTCTTTGCATAGTGGCGCTCTTTATGGGAATAGCGTTTTAAAAAGAAGGGTGGAATTTTCCGCCCTTTTCTTTCGCCGAAATCAAAATATTGACAACTATGCAGCATATAATATAAAATATAAATAAGGTGATGGCAAAATCACAGAGTGATTTTAAAAGAAGGAGAGGAAAAATTATGAGTAAAAAATACCGTCTGTCAATAGCACTTGATGTAGATGACTTATTGATGGAATGCACCTCTTATGCTATTCGTCTTGCCAACGAAAAATATAAATTTAATCCGCCTATGACCATTTATGAAAAGCAACATTGGGGCAAAATGGGCACCAGAGCGGATTCAATATATCCTTATTTTGAGTCTGCAGAATTCTACCAAACCCAACCCGTTTACGAGGGGGCAAAGGAGTTTGTAAAGGAACTTTGCGAAATGGCAGATGTTTATATCTGCACCGCTGTTCCACCCGAGTTTATGGGAATCCGCGCCCAGCGTATTTTGGAAGAGTTCCCCGAAATTAACCGAAATCATATCTATATGGGCTTCGGAAAGGATAAAATTCACACCGATATTTTATTTGATGACGCGGTGCATAATATTCTGAATTCGGGCGCTAAGCACCCTGTTTTAATGCGCAGACCTTGGAACGAGGAAGCCACGGGAATGTTGGCGGTTAATAAATACGGCGAGTTTTTAAAGCTTGTGGAGGTTATTGCCGAAAGCTATTCTGTTGATATAGAGGAAGATGCTGACGAAAACACCAATGTGGTAGTTTTGGTTGGCCCTTCGGGAAGCGGTAAATCCAAAATCGCAACCCGACTTTTGTCTAAAAGCGATAAGTTTGAAAAACCCAGTAGCTATACCACTAAGGACCCTACCGCCGTGGAGGAAAACAAGTGGTACACCTATGTATCTTTAGATGAGTTCAGAAAAATGAGCGATAGCGGGGAACTGGTTTCTTCGACTATGTATGCAGGTCACGGCTACGGCTCCCGTAAAACCGATATTGAGGAAATACTCTCCCGTGGCAAACGGGTACTTACCACAATGGATATCTGTGGAGCAATGTCTTTAAAAACCCATTTTAAAAATGTCATCACCGTATATATGAAGCGCGAAAAGAAGGCACTTATGGCTAATATTCTTCGCAAAAATTCTTCCATTGAGGATAAGGTGAACCGCCTTACCGCCATTGAGTATGAGCAGCTTAACGCCCGTCTTTGCGATTATACCGTAAGCTTTTCAACCTATGAGGACGCCGAGCGTCAACTTATGGATATACTTAATATAGACGAAAAATAAGAGGTAAAAAATAAACTGCGTGGAGTAAAATCCGCGCAGTTTGTGTTTTATTCGATTTCCGTTACAAGCTCGGAAATATCCTTCCTCTTTTTATTTCGGAGTTTATCTTCAGGGTGGGCGTAGCCCAGAGTTATAACAAGTCGCACGGTATTTTTTATACCGCAGATTTTCCCGATTTTTTCTCCGTCAAGCCAACCGATAATGCAGGTGGAAAGCCCCTGTTCGCAGGCGGCGGCAGTAATATAGGCGGATAAAATCCCCATATCCATTGAGCGATAATCGTTCCCCGAAATTTTAGAGCCGAGAGCGGCGGAGCGCACATAGGGCTCCTCGGAAATTACAAGAAGTATAGGAGATTGGTCAGCAAAGCCGTTTAGTCCCATACTCATAGTGGCTTTTGCTACCTTTTTAGCCGTTTCACCCTTGCAAACGGTAATATGGTAGGGTTGACCGTTGCAGGCAGAGGGGGAAAGCCGCGCGGCTTCGAGCACCGCATCTAACTTTTCTCTTTCGACTGCTTTTTCGGTATCATATTTTCTGCAAGACTGTCTTTCGGTACAAATATCTAAAAAATCCATAATAAACCTCACTTCTTAGTTCAAATATATTATAAGGTTTTTATCCCCATTTTGCAATACTAACGATTGACTTTTAATTATATTACAATATAATTAAATTAAATCCGAAGGGGGAATTTATATGATTAAAATAATGTTTCTGTGCCACGGGAATATCTGCCGCTCACCTATGGCGGAGTTTATATGCAAGGAAATGGCAAAGGGGCTCCCTGTTTATATCGAGTCTAAAGCGGTATCCCGCGAGGAAATCGGCAATTCCATTTATCCACAGGCCGCCGCAACGCTTAAAAAGCACAATATTCCTATGACTCCCCATAAAGCCCGTCAGATAACCCGAGAGGATTATGAGGAATTTGATTATGTAATCGTTATGGAGCAGTATAATATGCCCCGCCTTATGCGGATTATCGGCGAAGACGACCAAAATAAAGTCTGCCGCCTTTTAGATTTCACCGAAAACCCAAAAGATATTGAGGACCCTTGGTATTCGGGTAATTTTGAGAAGGTATATAACGAAATAACCGAAGGGTGCCGGGGGCTACTTCAAAAAATCTGTGAATTGTAAAATGTTAGCGTTTATCGTTACGGAGTGTTTTTAAAACACTCCGTATATTTTTGAGCTTTTTTGCGTATAGTATTTAGGGTGAATTATATGTCAAATTTAGCAAAATGGCAAGTCGGCGGCTTTGTTTTTACAAGCGTCTTAGGAACATTATTGCATTTTCTTTATGATATATGTGGTAAAAGTATAATTTTAGCCCCGTTTTCCGCCGTAAACGAATCGACTTGGGAGCATATGAAAATTTTATTTGTTCCTATGTTGATTTTTGCTTTTATAGAAAATAAATTTATAGGCGGAAGATATCCTGATTTCTTTTCTGGAAAATTACTGGGTATACTTTTTGGACTAATTATAATCCCTGTTTTGTTTTATTCCTATACGGGTATTTTCGGAAAGAGTGTTGATTTTATAAATATATCCATTTTCTTTCTTGCCGCCGCAATGGTTTATTACGTTGAAACTCTCCTTATAAAAAACAAAGCGACTTTAGGAATAAACCCAAAAATCGCTCTTATCATAATTTGCTTAATTCTTCTTACCTTCGCGGTTACCACCTTTATCCAACCCGATATACCTCTTTTTATCGACAGTACAACGGGCAAAAGCGGAATCAGTCATTGATTTTAAATACATCCGCAACTTCGCTTATCGTAACGAAGGCACCCTTGTCTATGGAGTGGATAATACTTCTCATTCTGGCTATTTGAAATCTGTTAACAACAAAGTAAATAATGGTTTTATCCGTATTTGAATAGCCGCCCTTTGCGGCTATTTTTGTTGTACCGCAGGAAAATTCCCACATTAAAGCTTCACTGATTTCCTTAGGTTTATCGGTAACTATCATAACCGATTTAGAACGATCAAGACCTTCTACTATAAAGTCGATGGTTTTAAGTCCTGCGCCGTAGGTAACGATGGAATAAAGGGGTAGTATCCAGCTTCCCATAATAATTCCGCAAACAAAATATAGAATAACATTATATATCATAACGAATGAGCCAACGGTTAAATTAAGCTTCTTCGAGAATATAACCGCCATAACCTCAACGCCGTCTATGGCGCCGCCATAGCGAATTGTAAGACCGCTGCCAACGCCCGAAATGATACCGCCGAAGAGAGCGCAGAGCAGTAAATCTTCTCCCGCAAGGGGCGAGGCGATACTAACATCTATTGGCAGAATATCGGTTATAAGCCAAGAGGCAAGGGAATAAACCGCAACCGTAAAAATAGAATATACAGTGAAAACTCCGCCCTGCTTTTTAAGCCCAAATAGGAATAGGGGCACATTTAAAATCAGAAGGAAAACCGAAAGGGTAAGATATTCGGGGGTTATTTGCGAAAGCAAAATTGAGGTGCCTGAAATACCGCTATCGTATAATTTTACGGGGGCTAAAAAGAGGTTAACTCCGACTGCGTTTATACAACCTGCAAAAAACAAAAATATAAAGTTTTTAATACTTAATTTTTTGATTTTTGAAATGAAATTTTCGGTGTTTTTCAAAAGAATTCTCCTTAGTTGATAGATATACTTATATCACCCGTATCGGTGGTGAGCTTGCATTTGCCGCCTTCTGTTGACTTCGGAACATCAATTCTGCCCGTATCGGTATCGGTAATGAAAATTTTAGGTGTTTTAAGGGTGCCTTTAATGTCACCCGTATCGGTTTCAATCTCGATTTCCTCCGCATCGCAGGAGGTCAAACGCACATCCCCTGTATCCCTTAAAATATTAAACTTTTCTTCGGCTGAAACTTCCTTTAAAATCAAGTCACCCGTGTCACCCTCGGATATTAGATTTTTGCAGTTTATATTTGTCAAAGTGGTTTTGCCCGTGGTCACAATAAGGTTAATGTCGTCCTCGCAGGTAATATTATTAATCTTAATATTTCCCGTTGAACAAGCAAGGTCAAGGTTACGGGCACTTAGGTCGGATAGAGAAATACTTCCCGTTGAAAGCGCAATTTTAATATCCTCGTTAGCCGAGGCAAGACACTTGATATCCGAGGTACTGCCTTTAATTTCAATATTTTGAAATTTGAATTCCTTGGGGATTTCCATATCGCCCGTATCCGTATCAATTTTAAGGGAAATATATTCTTCATTGGGTAAATATACCGTAATTTTCGGGGCTTCAAAACTAAAAAATGAAATATAATCGGTCCAGTGCCGTTGGTCGTCAACGGATATTTTTAAGGTGTTATCCGAATTGGTGACGGTATGATTTTCCTTTTTATGTTCCCTTAAAAGAATTTGCGTATTTTCGGTTTCGCCGGGCAAAAATTTTATATCCGCCGTATTAACATTTATCGAAATATTCTCGAAATTATCGTAGATTTCGATAGTGTTTGTTTCCAATTTATCGGTAGATAGTTTCATAAAATCCCATCCTGCAAGGTTCATAGCAAGAGTGAAAAAAATAATGCCCGAAAGAGTGAAAACGGTGGCTAAAATAAGCCATATTTTATTGATGGTTTTCATATTGCTTTCTCCTTCCCGATAAATAGTTTTTTGATGGCAAGAAATGTCTTTTTGGTAAGCCACGCCATACCGAGAGTGGCATATTTAGAGCCGTAAATCATAAATATGGAAATACCGAGAGCGCAAACACCCATTCCAAGTATAGCGAGGGCGGGGATATAATCCCCTTTAACAGTGAAAATTATTGCCGCGGCAATGCCTCCAAGACCTAAAGCCGCAACCGCTACCGCCGCCGCCCAAATAGAAACCATAACTGACCAAAGGGAAAGAAAAACGGCAAACACAACGGCGAAGGCCGAAACTAAAAGGGAAAGCCAAATTGGTGAGCCGAGAGCCAAAAGGGTTATTCCTAATGCCCCTATGGGTTTTCTTGTTTTCACCTTTTCTTTTACTAAAAGCCCCAGAGGAATTTCAGAAAGAATATTGTCCGCGATTTTTTCTATACTGCTGAGTTCTGCTACCGCTTCTTCCTCGGTGAGTCCATCGTCGGTTTTATCATCTATAATTTCATTATAATACTCTAAAGATTCATTTATCGTTTCTTCGGGAATGCCTGAAAGTTTATTTTTCAGAGTATTCAAAAATTCCTGCTTATTCATTTTTATCCCCCTTTTCTGCATTTATAAAGCGGTAAACGGAAAGAATTTCTTCCCATTCCTTTTTAAAGGCGGTAATTCTATCTCTACCCGCCTCGGTTATATGATAATACTTGCGAAGGCGCCCGTTATATTCTTCGGAGCGCACCGTAAGAAGTTCCGCCGTTTCGAGCCGTCGCAAAATGGGGTATAGGGTAGATTCTGAAATATCCATAAATGGTTTTATATCTTTAATTATTTTATATCCGTATGAATCCTCGTGCTCTATGGCTGCGAGAACACAAACATCTAAAAGTCCTCTTTTGAGTTGTATATCCATACAATACCTCCCCTCACATAATACTATACAATGCATAGTATATGTTTGTCAATAAAAATCTTCAATGAATTTTTAAAAAATAAAAATGCCTCCCTCTGACGAGGGAGGTGTCAAAACTTTAGTTTTGACGGAGGGAGAGAGCTACTACCCATCCGTCTTTTGCTATGCAAAATCCACCTCCCCTGACAAGTGGAGGCAACAATAAAAAGGTTTGTGATTTATAGACGAAGTTCGTCTAAAATGTTACATAGTATTTTTTATCTGCTATAATATGAAACATTGAAATTTATTTTTAGGAGGCAGAATATGTCGGTGTTGGAAGAGCTATATAATGGCAATATAAATCCATCAGAAAAATTTATAAAAAGGGGAAGTGAATATCATAAGCTTAATGTAGAACTTATTGAGCAAATAGAAGAATTTACTAAAAACTTGAATGAAGCTCAAAATAAAGCGTACGAAGAAATCATAGAGAAAATATACAATTTAAATGCTATTATAGAACACGAACGATTTGAAGACGGGTTTTGTTTAGGAGCAAAATTGATTTTAGAAATAATTGGCTATGAGAGCAAAAATTTAATATAAATAAAAACGCCTCCCTCTGACGAGGAAGGTGTCAACAAGGTTTATAGAAGGATAGATTATTTTTTTTGATTTATTATAATCTCGCACGTATATTCTTCTTTATCCTTGATAATTTCTTTAACCTTGGGGACATAAATTTTACCCGAAAGGGCATTTTTGATACTAATAATGGGAGAAGTGAGGGTGGCTTCAACCTCTGATTTTTCAAAGCTCAAGTCGGCGTTTTCCATTTGGCAGTTTATAAGCTTTAAATTTTTGCAGTAGCAAAGGGGTTGAGTACCTGAAATTTTGCAGTTTATAAAGGTGATATTTTCGGCATACCATCCGAGATATTCCCCCTTTATAACGCTATCCTCAACCACGATATTTTTGCCGTGCCAGAAGGCGTCCTTGGTGTTGAAGTTGCAGTTTTTAAAACGGGCGTTTTCTATATACTGAAAAGAATATTTTCCGTCGAGAGTAACGTTTTCAAATTCCAAATTTTTAGACAGTAGCATAAAATATTCGCTTTTTGCGGAGGTGTCTACCATTTTAACGCCTTGGTTTTTCCAACCAAATTCGGCGGATATAATATCGGAATTTTTAATATGTATATTCGAGCATTCTCTTAGGGCTTTAATACCGTGAAGGCGGGATGAATTAATGCGGATATTCTCCGAATACCATAATGCCGCGCGGCAATTTTCGTTAAGATGGGTGTTTTCGATAGCGAGATTATTATCGTGCCAGAAGGGATATCGCAAATCCCAAAAGCAGTCAGTAACCCTTATGTTTTTGCTCTCTTTGAAGGCGCTTTCTCCGTCGGCTTCCCCTTCAAAGCGACAGTTAATTAATTCTACCCCGTCGCTTTCATAAAATTCCCTTTCATTTTGGAAGGTTTGATTTTTAATCGTTTTCATTCTTAGTTCCTTTGAAATATTTAATAGTGAAAATCAGCACAAAAACGCCGATTAAGGGGAAAACAGCGCTTACAAGCATTCCCGTTTTAAGCCCTATCTGTTCGGCTGTGAGATTTAATTTTTCGCCCAAAGTATATGCCCAATTCGTAAGGGAAACCTTATCTATAACTATTCCCATAAGCTGTGGCGCCAAAGCGGCTCCCATATCTCCCCCCGCCGCCATAAGCGCAAAGGCGGTAACCGAGGCGCCAGAGATTTTTTCTTCCATAAGTATGAGAGCGCCCGGCCATAGCATAGAGGTAAAAAGTCCTGTAAGTGCGCAGGCGATAAAGGCGGTATAACGACCTGTAAGAGCGGCGATAATGTAGCAGATAAATGCCCCCGCCATACCGATAAGCAAAACGCGGGAAATGTTTTTGCCGAATCTTGAATAGGAAATACGGGCAATTCCCAAAAGGATGGCAAACATAGCCATACCTAAAATATCACCCATAGTCTTATTAATTCCCAAAGCGTTTTCTGCAAAGGAAGATACCCAGTTAGACATAACATTTTCTGCGCAGCTGCCAAAGAAAATACATCCAACCAAAAGGGCGATTCCGAGAAGCTTCTTTTTATGAGTATTGTCAGAGGCGTTACCGTCGCCCGACATATCGGGCATGGGTGATGTGGCGAAAAGGATGGCGGGGATAAGGGGCAAAAGCGCCCAGAAAACCGTTAAAAACATCCAGTTTTCGCTGCCGAAAATTTTCAAAAACAGGGTGGAAACCACTACCACCGTGAAAACGCCGAAGGCATAAAGAGAGTGAAGAAAACTCATATCCCGAGAAGGATTGTCCGAAGGCATAGCCGCGATAGTGGGGCTTAAAAGCACCTCTGAAAGTCCCGCCGAAACCGAAAAAAGCACCGTGCCTATAACAAGACCAAGATAGGCAAAGTTGGGGAAAAATGAGGGAATAAGGGCATAGATAAGAAGTCCTACGGTCGTTATAACGGGCATAGTTTTGACCGTTTTATGTATATTAAAATACTTTGAAAAGGCAGTAAAAATCAGGTCAATTCCAAGTTGGGTGACAAAATTTATAAGCACCAAGCTGCCAAGCTGAGTATATGAAATATTATATAGTTCTTTAAAGGTCATAAATAAAAGCGGTGGCAAACTGAATATAGAAGACATAGTAAAATATGCCGAAAAACAGGCAAACCTCGTCCTTTTAAAATCGATTTTGTTTTCCATAGTTTTATCACCTGTTTGTATAATGATTACAACGACTGCATTATACCATATATATATCTTTAATGTCTATATGTTTTTGCAAAAAGCAAAAGATTGAAAATTGGGGTGAAAAATGTTATCATAAATAAAAGAAATCATAGGGGGAAGTTATGTATAAGAAGGTATATGTGGAAATTACCAATGTGTGCAATATGAATTGCTCTTTTTGCCATGGACACAGTAGGTCGCCCCGCCAAATGAGTGAAGAAGAATTTTCGGTTGTTCTTGAGAAACTGCAAGGGAAAACAAACTTTATCTACTATCATTTGATGGGTGAGCCCCTAATGCACCCATTGCTCCCAAGGTTTTTAGAAATGGCTAAGGAAAGCGGCTATAAATCTATAATCACCACCAATGGCACCCTTTTGAAAAGGCGAGAGAAAGAGCTTTTATCCTCACCCTTGCACAAAATAAATATATCTCTTCACAGCTTTGAAAACGGGGGCGAAGAAGCCCATGTTAAATATATCCACGAAAACGCCGATTTTGCCAAAAAGGCGGCAAAGGAAGGTACTATTATTGTTTTTCGACTTTGGAATAAGGGTTTTGATAATGAAAAAAACCAACTTGCCATTAAAATTCTAAAAGAAAGCATATCAGCTGATTGGACTGAAAACACGAAAGGCTTTAAAATCGAAGATAAAATTTATCTGGAATACGGCGACCGATTCGAGTGGCCCGATTTGTCAGCCGAAACCAAGGGTGATAAATTCTTTTGTTACGGGCTTAAGGACCAGTTCGGTATTCTTTCAAACGGCACGGTTGTGCCTTGCTGTCTTGATAGTGAGGGCGTAATTAATCTTGGCAATATTTTTGATGATGATGTAGAAAATATTCTTTCCTCAAAACGCGTCACCGATATGGTAAAGGGTTTCAAGTGTCAAAAAGCTACCGAAGAGCTTTGTAAAAAGTGCGGATATGCCCAAAGATTTGTATAAAATATAATGGCGCAAAAACAACGCCCTTCCGCATTTAGCGGAAGGGCGTTTGTTTAATAATCTTTATTCAAATTCTATAGTTCCAACGGGTTTTGGAGTAATATCCATAAGCACACGGCTGATGCCCTTAACCTCGCTTGTGATTCGGGCTGTTATATGGTGCAAAACGGGATAGGGGATTTCTTCAATGGTGGCGCTCATAGCGTCGGTGGTATTTACCGCGCGGATAATTGCGCACCATCCGTCAAGACGCTTTCCGTCAACAACGCCAACGGCGGTCATATCGGGGACAGCGATAAAGTACTGCCAAACCTTCTCGGCAAGACCGCTTTTATCGAATTCTTCGCGGAGGATTGCATCGGCTTCGCGAAGGGCGTGAAGTCGGTCACGGGTAATGGCGCCAAGACATCTTACGCCAAGGCCTGGGCCGGGGAAGGGCTGACGGTAAACCATAGCGTGAGGAAGACCCAGCGCTTCGCCCACAACTCTGACCTCGTCCTTATAAAGCAGTTTAACCGGCTCAACAAGCTCCATTTCCATATCCTCGGGAAGACCGCCCACATTATGATGGGCCTTAACCCCGTCACTTTCAAGAATATCGGGGTAGATGGTGCCTTGAGCCAAGAAGGAAATGCCTTCAAGCTTTGCAGATTCTTCATCAAAAACCTTAATGAATTCTCCGCCGATTATTTTACGCTTTTTCTCGGGGTCGCTAACACCTTCTAAAAGGGATAAGAATCTATCGGTAGCATCAATATAAATAAGATTTGCATCAAGCTCTTTGCCGAAAACCTCTATAACCTGTTCGCTCTCGCCCTTGCGCATAAGTCCGTGGTTAACATGAACGCAAACCAGTTGTTTACCTATGGCTTTGATAAGAAGCGCGGCAACTACGGAACTATCCACGCCGCCCGAAAGAGCCAAAAGCACCTTCTTATCGCCCACCTGATTTCTTACTGCCTCAACCTGCTCGGCGATAAACTTATCGGCAAGGGCCTTGGTGTTAATTCTTTCCATATTTTCGGGTCTTTTATTAGGATTCATATTTTTGCCTCCGAGAAAAATAAATTTATTAGGGTTATTATATACTAAATAACTGCATTTTTCAAGAAAATATGCGGTATTTTTTGTGAAAACCTCGAAATTTTTTATTTTAATGAGCGAATATTGATTTGTTATAAAACTAACCCGCAGAAATCACTGATTTCTGCGGGTTTATTATACTCATTTAATTATGCTTCGGGATATTCGATGTTTTTAACCTTTAAGCGCTTAATGGCAGACTTATGTTTTTGGGCGGTCAAGGGCTTTGCGGCTTCTTCAATAACCTTTTCATATTCCTCATCGGAATTAAGGTGACGCAAGCTCTTAATTAAAAGGTCATAGTAATAGTCATCCCCTGCGATATCGCCCTTAACGAAAAGCACGATACCTTCATTATCATCAAGGGTTTTAACAAGAACCTCGCCAACCTTCAAATCTTTGGTATCTTTGAAGTAATCGGAAGCGTAATCGGTATCTTCGTCACCTAAAATCTCGGCATTGATATCCTTGGGCTGAGGAGTTTCTTCCTTATCCGAAGTATCTTCGGTGGTTTCATCCGTCTTATCTTCGTCTTCATCGGGGCCTACATATTCCTCAAGTACTTTTTCGAAATTTTTTCTGCCTGCTCTTAAATCCTCGGCCGCCTTGTTGATAAACTCAGTCTTGGCCTTAATTTCATCTTCCTCCAGGGTGGTGAAATTAACCTCAATCATATCAACGATAAGATATTTATTAACAAGAATATCTTTAAGGGTTTCCTTTTTAGCTTCTTTTTCTCCGCCTTCACCGTAGAGGAAATCGAAATATTTTTCCGAATAATAGGTATCAGTCATATATGTCTTGAAGGTGGGAAGGGCAACGCCGTTGGGCTCAAGGAAGGCGGCGTAGCCGTAAGAATTCCAGTAATACTCGGCGTAATACTCTGCCGTCTCTTTGGTATCCTTATCAAGCTCTAACTTGTTATCCTTGCAAAGATTTTTACAAGCGGCAATCTTTTTAAGATTATCCACAGCGGTATCTTCTACCCAAGTAACAAAATTTTTGTTATCGATGGTTTGCTTGTGGTAATCAATGCCCTCTGCGGCGGCATCAACATCGCCTGAGAGTTCAGCGTCAACCTTAGTTCTTGCTTCGCTATCTGCGAAAACAAGAGCGCAAAGATAATATGCGGCGGTAAAATCGTTGCCTTCAATAGTGAGGGCGATTTCATCTTTTTTGTGACAGCCGACAAAGGAAAGGCACATAAGCATTGCCAAAATAATGGCTGTGAGTCTTAAAATTATTTTCATTTTGAGTTCCTCCGTAGTAATCCGTAATAAACTAAATAAAATTATATACTAAACTTATATAAATGTCTACAAAATTTTTTGAAAACTACAATATTTTAACAAGTCGCGATACAGCATTTTGCGGCTTTTCTCCCACCTTTAGTTTGATAACATAACGGGGTTTATCCTTAAAGGTAACAGTGAAGCTATCCTTAAATCCATCGGTAAGCTTACCGATGGTTTCTTCATTGAGGTTTTCGGTATGAAGAATAAGGGAGTTTGTGGCGCCTGTTATTTCGTAAATGCCATTATCTGCCGCCTTATTACGAAGTAGGGCGATATCCATAAGTCCCATAACCGAGCGGGGCGGTTCGCCGAAGCGGTCGCAGAGCTCATCGATTATATCGGTTACATCTTCGTCATTCTCGATATCGGCAATTCGCTTATAAATGCCAAGCCGCGCAGGGAGAGATTCAATGTAGCTTTCGGGAATATGGGCGGAAATATTAAGGTCAACGGTGCATTCGCGGGTTTCCTTGACCTCAATTCCGTTTTCGCGGTTAACGGCATCGGATAGAAGTTTTAAATACATATCGTATCCGACCGCTTCCATATTTCCGTGCTGTTCGCCGCCTAAAATACTGCCTGCGCCCCTGATTTCAAGGTCCCGCATAGCGATTTTAAAGCCCGAGCCAAATTCGGTAAATTCTCTTATGGCTTCAAGGCGCTTTGAGGCAACATCGGAAAGCTGTTTGTTTCTATTAAAACAAAGGTACGCGTATGCCCTTCGGGGAGAGCGACCAACACGACCGCGCAGCTGATGAAGCTGGGAAAGTCCCATTCTATCGGCATTTTCTATTATGAGGGTGTTGGCGTTGGGTACATCCACACCCGTTTCAATAATGGTGGTGCAGACAAGCACATCAATTTCGTGTTCCACAAGCTGCCCCCAGACTCTTGACAGTTCATCCTCGCTCATTTTACCGTGGGCAACGGCAAAGCGGGCGTCGGGAATTCGGGATTTAAGCTTTGCGGCGCAAAGGTCAATGCTCTCAACCCTATTGTGCAGATAATAAACCTGACCGCCGCGGCGAAGCTCCTTGTTTATAGCGTCAATAAGTACGCCGTCATTATGCTCTAAAACATATGTCTGAACGGGGTGTCGGTCACCCGGCGCCTCGTCTATTGAGGACATATCTCTAAGTCCCGACATAGCCATATTAAGCGTTCGGGGAATAGGCGTTGCACTTAAAGTGAGGATATCAACAAAGGGATAAAGTTCTTTAAGCCGCTCCTTTTGGGCTACGCCGAAGCGTTGCTCCTCGTCGATTATAACAAGCCCGATATCCTTAAACTCAACATCCTTCGATATAAGTCGGTGGGTGCCCACAACCATATCCACCCGACCTTTTTTAAGTCCTTCAACCGTCTTTTTCTGCTCTTTTGGGGTTACAAAACGGGATAGAAGCTTTACAGTTACAGGCATATCTCCAAACCGTTTTATTATGGTATTATAGTGTTGCATTGCGAGTATAGTAGTAGGCACCAAAAGGGCGCACTGCTTACCCTCGCTTATGCACTTGAAGGCGGCGCGGAGGGCCACCTCTGTTTTACCGAAGCCAACATCGCCGCACAAAAGGCGGTCCATAGGAACATCCCGCTCCATATCGGCTTTTATTTCTCTTATGCACTGCAATTGGTCGGGGGTTTCCTCATATTCAAAACGGCGTTCAAAGTCATTCTGAAGGTCGGTATCCTCGGAAAAAGCATAGCCCTTGGTTGCCATACGCTTGGCGTAAAGGGCGGTAAGCTGCTTCGCCATATTCTTAACCGCCGCTCTGACTCGCTGCTTGGTTTTTTGCCATTCTTGAGAGCCGAGGCGGTTAATTTTAACGGCGCCTTCCTCGGCGGAGCCGATATATTTTGAAACTAAATCAAGTTGGGTAACGGGCACATAAAGCACATCAGTGCCCTTATATTTAATCTTGATATAATCCTTTGTTATACCCGTGGTGGTGATATGGTTAATACCGTCAAAAACACCGATACCGTGGGAGGTGTGTACCACCAAATCTCCGTTTTTAAGCTCGTCAAGAGAGCCGATTTCTTTGGCGTTTTTAGGGCGGTTTGCCTTTTTTGTTTTATCGGCGGAAATATGGCGGTGGGTTATAAGCATAAATTTTAGAGCGGGAATTTCAAATCCGCTTGAAAGTCCGCCCGTAGATATAAACAGACCTTCTCCGTTTATTTCCCCGTCACCCTTTATCAATAGGGGGTGATAACCCTTATCTTCAAGACTGAGGGCAAGGACATTCGCCGCCTTTTCGCCCCCCGCAAGAACAAGAACGCTTCCGCCCCTACTGAGATTAAAATCGATATCCTCGCATAAAATACCCAAATCTCCGCTCCAAGCAGTCGAGCGCTTGAAGGTGAAATTTATAAGGTCTTTGGGATTTATTTCATAGGAAGAACGGGGGAAATTATCCGCAAAAACTCCTCTTTCACAAAGAGCGTAAAATTCATTTTTATCGAGGGTAGTTTTAGCGCATTCGGGGCAGATAACACCGCTTTCGAGGAGTATTTTTATATCCTCGCCTTGCATAGTGAATATGCTTTTGAGACGCTCTGCAATATTACCCGATTCGCAAAGGATTATGGGGCAGTTTTCTATATAATCAAAAACTGTACCGCATCCACCTTCATAGAGGAAGGGAAGATATAAATCGGGAGAAACCGAAAGGCCGCCTTTTAACATATCAATATCGTTTTCGATATTTCTAAGAGCTTCGCCATCCAGTTTTTTATTATTTTCTATATAATTTTCTAACTTTTCTGCCAGATTTTGAGAGTTTACAGGAAGTTCACAGGCAGGAGAAATCTTAATGCCATCAGCGGTTTCCTCGCGGCGTTGAGTTTCTATATCAAAATAAGATATGGTATCAATCTCATCGCCCCAAAGCTCAATACGTAGGGGCCTCGAGTTATTTACGGGGAAGATATCTAAAATTCCGCCCCTTATGGAAAACTGTCCCGCCCCTCCGCAAAGGTCACTACGGGTATAACCCGCCGAAATAAGCTTATCTGCAAAGTCGGATATATCAAGCTCGTCGCCCGAGGATACAGTGAACTGATTTTCCTTTAAAATATGGGGCGGCAGGGTATACTGCAAGGCAGAATCTACAGATAAAACGAGCATGTCAAAGTGCCCGTCAAGAATTCTTGACAGGGTGTCTACACGCTTATGCTCATATTCTTTTGAGTACCCCGTAAGCCGTACGAGATTTAAATCCCTTTGAGGTAGCAGCAGAGCATTAAAGCCGAGTCCTATAAGGTCTTCTCGCATCCCGTTTGCCGCCGCCTCATCGTGACAGATAAGAACGGGCTTTTTGCCCGTTTTCTCATAAATTCCACCTGCTACAAGGGCTTTATGAATTAAGGAAAGCCCCGTAACACCAAGGGGTAGCCGCCCCTTTTCAATGGAGTTTATAAGTTCTTTAAACTCTCTGTCACGCTCTAAAACGCTAAAAAGAAATTTCATTTTTTACCTACTGAATTTATTCATTGCCGAGTCAATACCTCGGTTTACAATTTCCTTAACTGCCGATACGGTTTTATCGGTGGCCTCATCAAAATTCTTAAGGTCTTCCTTTGAAATCTTGCCGAGAACGTGGTTTTTAAGGTCGCTTCCCTTATCTATTCTCTCGCCCACGCCGATTTTTATCCGCATAATTTCCTCGGTGCCTAAAACCTCGATAATATCCTTAATGCCGTTGTGTCCCCCCGCGCTTCCTTTTCTGCGGATACGGATAGTACCAACATCTAAAGATATATCATCGAACATAATTATTATATTTTCTACGGGGATTTTATAAAAGGAAGATAAAGCGCCAACCGCCTCTCCCGAATTATTCATATAGGTCTGGGGCTTAGCAAGAAGAACTCTTTTGCCGTTTATATTGCCTTCGCCGAAAAGGGCGCTATGTTTATTTTTATTAAATGATGCGCCGATATCCTCCGCCAATTTATCAATAGCCATAAAACCTGCGTTATGACGGGTTTTGGCGTACTCAAGCCCTGGGTTTCCAAGACCTACTATCAGATAATCAAAGGCGCTTTTTTTAGATTTAAAAAACATTTATATCACCTAAAAAGATAATATCATAAACCGCCATTTTTTACAAGAAAATTCGCTTATTTCTATTGAAAAAGGGCATATTCTATGATAGAATAGGTTGATTTAATCTATAATGAGGAGAATTTAAGTGACTTTAAAAGAAGAGATTAACCGCAGAAGGACCTTTGCGATTATTTCCCACCCTGATGCAGGTAAAACAACCCTTACCGAAAAATTGCTTTTATACGGAGGCGCTATCCAGACCGCAGGTTCGGTTAAGGGTAAGGCCACAGCCAAGCACGCCGTTTCCGACTGGATGGATTTGGAAAAACAGAGAGGTATTTCCATAACCTCATCTGTTATGCAGTTTGAATATGAGGGTTATTGCATAAATATCCTTGATACTCCGGGACATCAGGATTTCTCGGAAGATACCTATAGAACTCTTATGGCTGCCGATAGCGTTGTTATGGTTATAGATGCGGCAAAGGGTATCGAGCCCCAGACCCGTAAACTTTTTAAGGTTACGGCTATGCGCCATATCCCTATTTTCACCTTTATAAATAAACTTGACCGCGAGGCAAGAGACCCCTTTGAGCTTTTAGATGAACTCGAAAAGGAATTCGGTATCGGTACCTATCCTATAAACTGGCCCATCGGTTGCGGCGTTAATTTCAAGGGCGTTTTTGATAGAGAAAAGCGTCAGATTATGAGCTTTAACGAGCGTCATAGAGGTCAGGAAAAATTAAACGCCATCGAGTGCGATATTACCGATACTGCAAAGCTTGATGAGCTTATAGGCGAATATCAAAGAGCAGAACTTGTTGACCAGATAGAACTACTTGACGGCGCAAGCTTTGATTTTGATTTGGAAAAGGTGCGAAACGGAACCTTGACCCCCGTTTTCTTCGGCTCCGCCCTTACTAATTTCGGCGTTGAGCCCTTCCTTGAAAACTTCCTTAAAATGACGACTCCCCCTCTTGCCCGTAATACAAAATCGGGTGAAGTTGAGCCCGATAGCGAGGATTTTTCTGCCTTCGTATTTAAAATTCAGGCAAATATGAATAAAGCCCACCGCGATAGAATGACCTTTATGCGAATCTGTTCGGGCAAATTTGAGCGTGATAAGGAATATTTCCATATGCAAGGGGGAAAGGCCCTTCGCCTTTCTCAACCCCAGCAACTTATGGCCGAATCCCGTCAGATAGTAAATGAGGCCTACGCGGGTGATATCATCGGCGTTTTCGACCCAGGTATCTTCTCCATAGGCGATACGGTGTGCGCCCCTAAAAACAAGGTGGAATTTGAAGGAATTCCCACCTTCGCTCCCGAGCATTTTGCTATGGTTGAGCAGATAGACAGTTTAAAACGAAAACAGTTTGTAAAGGGCGTTGAGCAGATAGCTCAAGAGGGCGCAATTCAGATTTTCCACGAGCCCAATTCAGGTATGGAAAGGGTTATTGTGGGTGTTGTTGGTGTACTTCAATTCGAGGTTCTCGAATACCGCCTTAAAAACGAATATAAGGTTGACGTTATAAGAAATAATCTGCCCTTCCAGTATATCCGCTGGATAGGTAATAAAGATATTGACGTTTCTTCCCTTAATCTTACCTCTGATACCAAGTGGGTGCAGGACTTTAAGGGCAACGACCTTCTTATCTTCACAAGCGAATGGAATATAAACTGGGCGCTCGAAAAGAATAAAGGACTTATATTAGAGGAATTCAGCAAGGAATAAAATATTATTTTGATCAATAGATAAACAAATCGCATAAACTCGTTAATAAAACACAAAAAATATAGAATTTTATACTTGAAATCGGAATATTAAAATTATACAATGAACTTGTAAAGAATATTTCAAAGGAGTCGATAGTATGAGATTCTATGAAAATCCTGAAAAGACAAGTGAAAACCGCCTTTCGCCGCGGAGCTATTATATTCCTAAAGGAAAAAGCGAATATATGCTCCTAAACGGTGAGTGGCGGTTTGCGTTTTTTAAAAGGGATATAGACGTTCCCGAAAGCATAGAAAATTGGGATAATATCCCCGTCCCTTCCTGTTGGGAAGCCCTCGGTTATGAAAATCCTAACTATACTAATGTAAATTACCCCTTCCCCTATGACCCCCCTTATGTTCCCGATGAAAACCCCTGCGGAGTTTATGAGAGAGATTTCGATATAGATAAACTTTGGGGCAAGGTTTACTATGTTTTAGAAGGCGTTTCCTCTTGCGCAGTTGTGTATGTAAACGGTGAGTATGTGGGATTCACACAGGGAAGCCGTTTGCAAGCCGAATTTGATATTACCCCGTTTGTAAACGAAGGCGAAAATACCCTTCGCGTTAAGGTGTTAAAATGGTGCGCGGGTAGTTTCCTTGAAGACCAGGACCAATTCCGTTTCCACGGCATTTTCAGAGATACCTATATTTTGCAGCGCCCTATTGACCATATAAAAGATGTTCATATAGTTGCAAAGGATGAAAAAATCACCGTAGAAACCGAAAAAGCAGTAGCCGTAACCGTTCTAGATACGGAAGGCAAGATTATAGGCGAAGCGGTAGGAGAAAAGACCGAAATCAAGGTAAAAAATCCTATCCTCTGGAATGCAGAAAAGCCATATCTTTATACCGTTCGCATTGTTAAAAATGGGGAAGTTATCGAGATTAAAACGGGATTTCGAGATATAAAAATATCCGAAAAATTCGAGCTTTTAATAAACGATGTTCCTGTAAAACTTCGCGGTGTAAATCACCACGATACCCATAAAATAAACGGTTGGTATCAAACCGATGAAGAAATCAAAGCCGACCTTATTTTAATGAAGGAACTTAATATTAACTGTATAAGAACCTCTCACTATCCCCCTCCGCCGTATTTGGTGCGGTTGTGTGACGAAATGGGCTTTTATGTTGTGCTTGAAACCGATATCGAGGCCCACGGCACCGTATATAGAAACGGCGCAGTTTTCAACTACTACGATTCAGATAATGATGAGTGGACCTGCGTAAATCCCATCTGGAAAAAAGAATATGTAAACCGTATGGAAAGAGCGGTTTATAGGGATAGAAACTGTCCTTCGGTTATTATGTGGTCCCTTGGTAACGAGAGCGGTTACGGTGAAAATCAGGATGCTATGATAGAATTCATCCGCAAAGAAAATGACGGTCGCCTGATTCATAGCGAAGATGCCTCAAGAATGGGCAAAGGTGCAGATACCGATGTTTATTCGCGAATGTATCCCACACCCGCCGAAGTGGAAAAATTTGTTGCAGATGAAAATATAAAAATGCCAGTATATATGTGCGAATATGCTCACGCTATGGGTAACGGACCGGGAGATGTTTGCCAATACGGTGAGCTTATTGAAAAACATGATAAGTTGATAGGCGGCTGCGTCTGGGAGTGGAAGGACCATACGGTTATCGTGGACGGTGTTCAGAAATACGGCGGTGATTTCGAGGGCGAACTTACAAGTGACGACACCTTCTGTTGCGACGGCATGGTATTTTCGGATAATTCTCTCAAGGCGGGCTCCTTGGAGGTTAAAGCGGCATATCAACCTATGAAAACCGAACTTTGCGGTAATAAACTAACCGTAAAAAACCGCTATTCATTCACGAATCTTAATGAATATGAGTTTGTTTACAGTATTGAAGTTGATGGGAATACCACCGGAACCGATGCCTTAAAACTCGATATTAATCCGTTAAGTTCTGCGAATATTACCATAGATATACCCGTTCTTTCGGGTAAGCTTGGCGCATTTCTTAATTGTCTTTTGGTTAAGGATGGCAAAATTTACGCCCATACTCAACACGAACTTCCGATGGAAAGGTTGAGGGCGGAAATTTCTAAAGCCCCTGCCAAGTTCACCGAAACCGAAAATGAGATTATCGCCGATGGTGAAAACTTTAAATATGTTTTCTCGAAATTTTACGGCGCATTTACTTCCCTTAAAGTAAGCGGCAGAGAAAACATTACCGAAAAGGTAAAGCTCTCGGCTTTCAGGGCGGGAATTTCCAATGAAAGAATGGATATAAAATATTGGGAATGCCAAAATGAAGGTCATAGCGAAAATCTGAACAGACCTTTTAACAAGGTTTATGAATGTTACCTTGAAGGTAATACCATAACCGTAAAGGGCGGCCTTTCGGGTGTTGCCAGAGCGCCGTATTTCAGATATACCGTAACCTATACCATAAATGCCGATGGCGTTATAGGTGTTTCGCTTGGCGGTAATGTGCGCGAAAAGTGTTATTGGCTCCAGCGCCTTGGATTTGAGTTTACGATGCCCAAGGAAAACCGCAAATTTATATATTTCGGATATGGACCCTATGAAAGTTATATCGATATGCATAATGGCTCAAGTATGGGACTTTATTCATCCGATGCAGATAGAGAATATGTGAATTATGTTTTTCCTCAAGAGCACGGGAATCATTACGGAGTCCGTATGCTTGAAATCGGCGATTTGCGTTTTGAAAGCAATAATATGGAAATAAATGTTTCAAACTATACTATAGATGCAATTCATAATGCCACCCATACGGATGAACTTAAATCCGATGGTCTGATTCACCTTCGCGTAGATTACAAAAATTCGGGTATGGGCTCTTGCTCCTGCGGACCAGTTTTGCCAGATAAATTCAAGTTATGTGAAAAGAAAATCAATTTTGATTTCACTATTTCACCTATAAAATAATTAATAAATAATAAAACCCCGAGGTTTAACCTCGGGGTTTTCGTTTTTAATTTCCTATATAATCTGTATCAAAGGTGACGACACAACAGTAGGTTTCATTGATTTCTTTTGCCAGCACCCCGATTTTTTCGTTTATCTCTTCTTTTGAAAGATTAAGGCGGGAGGGCACTACCACATCAAAAATCAGATTTGTGCGGTTTTTGGCGGTAGGTGTCATACGAAAATCGTGAAGGGTCATAGCGGGGTGGATATTTTTAATGGCTTCGCTCATAGCGTTTCTCGCCTTGGAAACCGCCTCGTTATCCGTATCGATAGGGTCCATATGGATAACAAGCTCAACCCCTGTTTTTCCCTGCACAAGTTTTTCGCATATATCTATCTGCTCATGACATTCTACTATATTTATATTGTAGGGCACCTCAACATGCACCGAGGCGATTTGGCGACCCGGTCCGTAGTTATGTACGATTAAATCGTGAATTCCGATGAATTCATTGAAGGAGAGAATTGTTTTTTCAATTTCTTTTATAAGCTCTTTATCGGGAGGACCGCCTAAGAGTTGGTCGGTGGTATCCTTGGCGGAGGTTAATCCTGAATGAATAATGAATAAGGAAACCAAAAGCGCCATAACAGCATCAAGATTAAAGGGCAGAGCCCAAATGTTACTTACAACGCAGGATAAAAGAATTGCCGAGGTTGTAACAACATCGTTTATGGAATCCTTTGCGGTGGCTATGAGGGCTGTGGAATCTATCCTATTGCCGATTTTTCGGTTAAAAAAGAACATCCAGAGCTTTATAATGATAGAAATGCTCAGAATAATAATTGTCCATATATCATAAACGGGAGCGGTGCTGCCGACAATAAGTGTTTTAGCTGAACTGAAAAGCAGATTTCCGCCAACTATAAGAATAAGCACCGAAATAATGAAGGCGGACATATATTCAATTCTGCCGTGACCGAAGGGATGGTCGCGGTCGGCGGGCTTCCCTGCCAACTTAAAGCCAATCAGAGAAATGACCGAAGAGCCCATATCTGAAAGGTTGTTGAGTCCATCGGCAATAACGGAAATACTTTTAAGGATAACACCTATTATAATCTTCATAAGACAAAGCAATATATTGCAGATAATGCCCGTAATGCTGGCGAGATTACCGTAAGCATTGCGGACATTTTTGTCTTTAGTGTTATCCCTGTTCTTAATAAATATTTTAATAAGAAGGGATGTCATATTAAAGCTTTGCTCCTTTTGCACCTTTACTGCCGAAGGAAACACCCGAAAGGATATTAGTTTCTATGGTAAAGGTAAGATTTTCGCGGTTTCTTTGTCTTCTGAAGGCGATATCTACAAGGCGGTCGAGCATATCGGAGTATTTAAGCCCCGTAGCTTCCCATAAATAGAAGGCGAGAGAGCCGGGAATGGTGTTGATTTCGTTGGCGTAAACCTTATCGGTAGCCGTATCGTAGAGATAATCTATACGAACAACACCCGAAGCGCCGATGGCCTTAAAGATATCGCAGGAAAGCTTTTTAATTTCTTCTGCCTTTTCGTCACTTATATCGGCGGGGATTTTTCTGCCAAGGGAAGCCATACCCTTACTTGCGCCCTCGCCTTTGCCGCCGCCTTTATATTTATCATCGTAGGAAAGAATTTCATCGTGCATAAAGGGCTCTTCGCATACACTTGCCACGCAGCTATCGGCGTCACCTAAAACCGAGCAGTTGATTTCTCTTAGGTTTTCTACTGCTTTTTCAAGAAGAATTCTATCGGTAAAGGAGAAGGCGAGGGAAATTGCCTCTCCGAGTTCATTTTCTGTTTTAACCTTGGAAATACCAACGCTGGAGCCGAGATTAACAGGTTTAACTATAAGGGGGAAGCCCACTTCGCTTTTGATTTTATTTATGAAATTTTCGGTATTAAGGGCATATTCCTTGGCCCTTACGGTGATATAGTCAAGAACGGGAAGACCCGCATTTTTAAGCACATCCTTAAATACCGCTTTATCCATTCCCACTGCGGCGGAAAGGACATCGCAACTGATATAAGGAAGACCTAGAAACTCGAAATAACCCGCCATAGTGCCGTCTTCACAGTTGGTGCCGTGAACAACAGGGAAGGCAAGATTTATTTCTATATCCTTTTTCTTTTTGAAAAGGGAATTATCCAAAAAGTGCATAAATACGCCATTGGTATCCTTTATAAAGGTTACTCTGTCGCAAGTTTTTATAAGTCCCTCGAGGTTGGAATAATTTTCGATTTCAAAAAGGGCTTCGCCGCTATACATTGAGCCATCTTTAGCAACATAAACGGGGGTAACATCGTATTTTTCACGGTTTATGGAGCGCATGGCCTGAACGGCGGAAATAATAGAAACCTCATGCTCAACCGAGCGGCAACCGAAAAACACGGCAATATTTGTCTTCATAAAAAAACCTCTTTAATTTAAGTAGTTATCGGGTAAATCGTTTTCGATAAGTAAAACGCTGTTGCTATCGAGTTTTCCGCGGTAGATATCAAGCGCTTCTTTGAAACTGTTTGCTATATAAAGATTATTTTTGTTAAAATCCGTAGTGTCAATGGCGTCCTTCATAGGAACGGAACGCTTCTTACCGACAAGGATAATTATATCACAGAATTTTGCGGCGGCAAGACCTAAATTGAAGTTGCTTTCATATTCCTTTTCGCCAAGCTCAATTAGACCTGGGGTAATAATAACCTTCTTCATACCCTCAAAGGAGCCGAGAATATTAACGGCTTCAAGGCAACCTACGGGGTTGGAATTATAAGCGTCGTCAATAAGTAGGGAGCCCTTTTCAAAGGATTTAAGCTCTAATCGGTGCTCGGTGGGTTTAAGGGCGGATATAGCGAAGGCGATATCGTTGCTTTCAACACCTAAAATATGAGCAAGCGCCGCGGCGGCAACAATATCGGCAACTGAATGTTTGCCGAGAAGACGGGTAGTAACATTTATCTTTTCACCGTCAAGATTTAAAGTGAATGTTGAGCCCTGCGCCGAGTATTTTATATTTTCTGCAAAATATTTACTGCCCTCACCGAAGGTAATAACATCGGTGCGGTCGCCTATTCGGTTTTTAATTTCTTCACACTCGCCGTTTACAAGGCAGTTCCCTGAAACTGTAGCCACTGCATCGGCAAGCTCAAACTTGGTTTTAAAAACATTATCTACGCTTTTAAATGTATCAAGATGTTGAGGACCGACCGAGGTTATAATAGCGTGAGCGGGGTGAACTATATCGCAGATTTCTTTGATATCACCTATATTTTTTGCCCCCATTTCGCAAACGAAAATCTGGGTTTGGGGCTTTAGGTGTTCTCTTATAGTTCTAACAACACCCATAGGGGTATTGAAGCTTTGCGGGGTGCAAAGGGTATTATATTTTTCACTTAAAATTCGGGTGAGGATAAACTTGGTGGTGGTTTTCCCGTAACTGCCCGTAATACCGATAACCGTAAGTCCATTTTGTTTTTTAAGGATTTTTTTAGCATCGGCAACATACCATTTGCCAAAAGCCCATTCGATAGGTTTGGTCAAAGCCCAGATAAGAAGGGTCATAAGGGGAGAAACTACTCCCAAAACAACAGAAAGAATTACACAGAAGGTGAATTTTCTGAAATCTATGGCAAAAAGCACCGAGAGAGCTATAAATATAATGAGAGCGGCGCCGAATAAACGCTTAATTCTGCCCGTAAATACAAGCTTTTTGATGGATTTTTTTTGAACTCCCACCGCGTCTGCAATTTTCCAAACGGCGAAAACGCCCAAAAGTCCTGCCTCGGCAAAATAAAGACGGGTAGCAAAAAGTAATGATGCTACACAGAAAACAAAGGTGTTAAGGGCAAGTTCGCTTGAAAAAGCGTTTAAAACCCATTTCATATATCTTGATGGGAAATATGAGTTCTGCTGAAGCATCTGAAGCTGCTTTACAAGGGAGAAAATTCCTCCCACCGCAGAAAATAAAAGTATAAGGGAAACTGCTAATAATTCAAGTTCCATAAATTTTCCTCTATCTATCAGTGAATAAAACTGCGGAGTATTGCGTGGGCCTCGTAGGGCTTCTCGCAGAAGGAATAATGCCCTGTGCCCTTAATTACGCAAAGTCCTGCATCGGGAATGAGCTTTTCTAAAATTTTAGCGTCGGCAAGGGGGGTTGCGGTATCGTTTTCGCCCCAGATAAGCAGGGTGGGGCAACTGATATTAGAAACGATATCCCTTAAATCTGTATTAACAAGAGATACCATAGTATTACGAAGAACAGGTGGCGCCGAATTGTAATCGGCAGAGCCGTAGTGAGCTCTGGCTTTATTGAGAAGCCCTTCGGATTTATCTTTAATGAGGGGTAAGGTAAGAACTTTTTTAATTGCTTTAAAACTTTTCGCCCTCATTTTCTGCTTGAAGGATTTTTTAGGAATAAGTCCCGCAGAGTCAAGCAACACAATTTTAGGGGGAGAAAGAAGTTTATCTCCTGCAAGCTTTAAAATTACTCGGCCGCCGTGGGAATGACCTATAAGAATAGGGTTATCAAGCCCCACCTCTTTAATGAATTTAAGAACAAGGTCGCAATAATCATCAAGAGTCCAAGGTTTTTCCATAGTGTCACTATTACCGCAACCGGGGAAATTAAGGGCTACAAGGCGGCATCTATCTTCAAGGGCAGACATAACCCCTTTATAAACATCAAAGGAGGAGCCCCAACCGTGTAAAAGCAAAACGGGTATGCCGTTTCCCTTTTGGGTATATTCAATATTCAGTCCGTCAATATTAACAACCATTGTGGGTATTCCGCCTTTCATAAAATCATAGTTACGATTATTATAATGATTGTAGTTAGTCGAAACGCTCAAAAGCGTTCCGACAAGCCACTTTACAAGTGGCTTCGGCAAAATTAAATTCTAATATTTAATTTTGCACAACACTCATTGCAATGGAATAGGACAAATTTTTACTGAAAAATTTGTCGCAAAATCAAAGATTTTGTCGCGAAACAGAATTGTTTCGCTTAACCTTTCCCATTATACCAAACATTTCTAAAAAAGAAAAGAGTTTTTAATAAATAATATTATTATACTTATGCGGTAAGAATATTATGGGTGATAAAATGAAGGGAAAATCAAAAAATTTCTTAAATAATACCTTTAAAGGTGCCCTCATAGGCATTATTAACGGATGCTTCGGCGCAGGTGGCGGAATGATTGCTGTGCCCCTTCTTAAAAAAGGCGGTATGGAGGTCAAGGAAAGCCACGCCAACGCCGTTGCGGTTATTCTGCCGATAACCGTTATAAGCGGAATTATTTATTTGTGGAAAGGGTATGTGAGTTTTTCTGATGCATTGCCCTTTATTCCCGCGGGAGTAATCGGTTCAATTTTAGGCACTCTGATTTTAAAGAAAATTTCACCCTTCTGGCTTAAAAGAATATTCGGCGGATTTATGGTTTATGCAGGCATCCGCCTGATTTTGCGATGAATATGGGCGCCCTTTTAGCAGGACTTTTATCGGGAATAATAGGCGGAATGGGGCTCGGCGGCGGAGCGGTGTTGATTATATATCTCACTGTTTTTAAGGATACTGAGCAACTGACGGCGCAGGGAATAAATCTGCTCTTTTTTATCCCCATCGCCCTTACCGCGCTTTGTATTTATGCATTTAAAAAACAGATAAAATGGAAAATAGTGTTGCCTTTGGCTCTCGGCGGAATTTTAGGAGCAGTGGCAGGAATATTCCTCGCAGACTTTATAGGAGGGGTGTGGACAGCCAGACTTTTCGGTGGTTTTATAACCCTTCTGGGTCTTAAAGAAATATTTTTTACAAAGAAACCTTGCAAGAAGTGATGGGTGATGATATAATAAAAACGAATAAATGTTCGCAAGGAGAAAAAGTTATGTCAAAAACCCCACTAACTCAAAAGCAAAGCGATGTTTATAACTATTTAGTTAAACAAATGTCTAAGGGAATTCCCCCTACAGTCAGAGAAATCTGTAATGCTACGGGAATTAAATCCACCTCTACGGTGCACGGCATTTTAGGTGTACTTGAGGAGGAGGGTTACATAACGAGAAACGCGGGATATTCAAGAGCTATAAAAATTGATAGCGGATATGATTCTGCTATGGTTCCTCTTGTGGGTAAAGTAACGGCGGGACAGCCCATTCTTGCCGTCGAGCAGATTGAAGATTATATACCCTATCCCACCAAAAATTCCGAAGGTCTTTTTGCCCTTAAGGTATCGGGACTCAGTATGAAAAATGCGGGAATTTTAGATGGGGATATCGTGGTTGCAGATAAAAACTGCCCTTGCAAAAACGGGGATATTATCATCGGTATGGACGGTGATGAGGCCACCGTTAAGCGCCTTAGCATAGATAAAAACGGCAGTATTGTATTCCTTCCCGAAAACCCTGATTTTGAGCCGATTCATCCCGAAAAGCCCTCGGTGCTCGGCAAGGTAATCGGCAGTTACAGAAAGTATTGAAAAGGGTAGTATTATATGTTAAAATATGTAGAGATTTTTACCGATGGCGCCTGTTCGGGTAACCCAGGCCCTGGGGGTTGGGGAGCTATTCTCCGTTACGGTGATAAGGAGAAGGAGCTTTCGGGCGGTGAAAAGGAAACCACCAATAACCGAATGGAGCTTACCGCCGCTATAGAGGCCCTTTCTGCTCTTAAAGAGCCCTGTAAAGTGCGGCTTGTAACCGATTCAAAATATGTGGCAGACGGTATCACTAAAGGTTGGGCGGAATCGTGGCGCAAAAATAATTGGCGTAAAGCCGATAAAAAACCCGCTTTAAACCCGGATTTATGGGAAGAGCTCTTAGAATTGCTCAAAATTCACGAGGTTACGATTGATTGGGTTAAGGGTCACGCGGGTCACCCCGAAAACGAGCGTTGCGACCAACTCGCAGTTAATTTTTATAAATCACTTTGAGGCAAACAGATGGATAGAAAGAAAAAAATAAGATTTTTGGTTGAGGGGGCGTTAATTGCCGCCGCTTATGCAGGGCTTACCCTTGCAGGAATAGGTTTTTCCTACGGCTCGGTGCAGTTCAGAATAGCGGAAATTTTAACCGTGCTGCCTATCTTCACCCCTGCGGCAATCCCGGGGCTTACCGTGGGTTGTTTTATAGCGAATATAGCGTCCTTTAATGCTATGGATATGATTTTCGGCACATTTGCTACCCTTTTAGCCGCGGTTGTTACCTATATTTTAAGAAAAATCGCCGTAAAGGGAATTCCGTTTCTTTCCCTTTTGTCCCCCGTATTTTTTAATGCGGTTATAATCGGGGCAGAATTATATTTTTTAAGCGCTACCCCTTGGGGCTTCGGTCTTACCGCCCTTTCCATAGGAATAAGTGAGTTTGTTATTTGCGTGCTTCTTGGCATACCCATGGTGCTATTGCTTAAAAAGTATAATATTTTTGATAGAGAAGATATTAAAAAGTAAGATTTAAGGAGATTTTATGAACTTTACACCTGTTGATAATATGGGCAGAGTCGAGGGCTACTGCCTTATTAAATCGGTTGAGCAGAAAACCTCGTCTAAAGGGGATACATATTTGGATTTCACCCTTGGGGACAAGGATGGAGAAATCAACGGAAAGCTTTGGCGTTATGTGCCTTCTGAGCACGGTGAATATAGAAACAATGACTTGGTTAAAATAAGAGGTACCATTTCTCAATATAACGGTGTTGACCAGTTGAGAATTGAGCGTATCCGCCACTGTATAGAGCAGGATAATGTTGCTATGGAGGATTTTGTTCAGTCGGCGGCATATTCTCCCCTTGATATGTATAATGAGATTATCTCCATAGCGGATGATTTTTCTGACGAGGGTCTTAAAAGGTTAGTTACCGCTATATATGAGGATAACCGCGAAGCCCTTTTGTATTGGCCTGCCGCATATAAGCTTCATCACGCTCTTCGCGGCGGACTTTTAATGCATACATTATCAATAGTCCGCCTTGCTGAAATGGTATGCGAGGTTTATCCCTTTGTGGATAAGGATTTGCTTCTTACGGGGGCTATGCTTCACGATATTTCAAAACTCGAGGAGTTTGTGGTAAATGAGGCGGGAATTGCGGAAAACTATTCTATAGAAGGCAACCTTTTAGGGCATTTGACAATGGGAGCCGTTAAGGTTAATAAATATGCCGAAAGGTTGGGAATTGACCGCAAAATCGCAATGCTCGTTGAGCATATGATTTTGTCCCACCACGGAGAGCCCGATTTCGGCGCCGCCGTAAGACCTATGTTTATAGAGGCAGAACTGCTTTCGCAACTTGACCTTATGGATTCGAGGGTTTATGAGATGAGAGAGGCGGTAGCAAGTCTTAATGCGGATGATTTTTCTGCGCGTCTTTGGGCGCTTGATAACCGTAAGCTTTATAATCACGACCGCGCGAATTTAAAAGAAGAACCAAAATTATTTTAATTTAAATACCGAAAGGAATTAAAGAATATGAAAATCACAAAAGATATGCTTATAGGCGATGTACTTGATATGGATAGAGGCGCCGCAACCTACTTTTTTGAGATAGGCATGCACTGCCTCGGTTGCCCCGCTTCAAGAGGCGAAACTATAGAACAGGCCTGTAATGTTCACGGTACCGACTGTGACGCTTTGCTCTTAAAGCTTAACGCATTTTTTGAAAATAAATAATGAAACCGTTAAGCCGTCGGCTTTCTCTTTTATTATCCTTTGCAGAGGAAGGCAAGAATATCTGCGATGTGGGAACAGACCACGGATATCTTTCCGCTGCCCTTTCCCTCTCGGGCAGGTACGGAAAAATCACCGCTACGGATATAAATGAAAAGCCCCTTATGAACGCCCGTAAAAACTTAGAAAAACTCGGTTGTAATAATGTGAAGCTCGTTCTTTGTGACGGGCTTTCGGGCGTTTCAAGGCCGCAAGCGGATAATGTTATAATTGCCGGTATGGGCGGAGAGGTTATATGGGGAATTATAGACCGAACGCCCTTTTTGAAAGATAAGAGCGTAAAACTCATTCTGCAACCAACCACCGCCGCCCCGTTTTTAAGGGAAAATTTATGGGCGAACGGATTTTGCGCCGAAAAAGAAGAAGCAGTAACCGAAAACGGCAAAATATATTCCGTGATGGCGGTAAGATTCAGTGGGGAAAACAGAACTATTTCACCCACCCAAAAGCGAATAGGTGTTTTAAGCCCCGAAAACCCCGAGAATATTTCTTACATAGAAAAACAGTATAACATTTTAAATAAAAAATCCCTTGATTTAAAGAATGTTGATGGTAAGGAAGAGGAATATAAAGAGGCGGTAAGCACCGCCCGTGAAATAAAAGACATTCTGGAGGCAAGAAATGGCGCTTGATGGCGGATTTGTTCGTAAACTTACGGCTGAACTACTTGAGGCCGTAGATTGCCATATCGATAAAGCGTACCAACCGTCAAAGGACGAGTTGGTTTTCTTGTTGCGCAAAAAAGGTTTTGCAAAGAAGCTTTTAATGAGCGCAAGACCCAACTCCCCGAGGGTGAATTTCACTGAAGAAAAGTATGAAAATCCCGCTGTTCCTCCGAACTTTTGTATGCTTCTGCGCAAGCACTTCGGCGGCGCAAAAATTATAGGTGTTCATCAACCTCGATTTGAAAGAATGATTGAATTTATTTTCGAATCGTCAAACGAAATGGGCGATAGGGTGGAACCTAAAATTATCTGCGAGCTTATAGGAAATCAAAGTAATATTATTATGGTTTCTGAGGAAGGAAGGATTATCGATGCGGTTCGCCGCAGCGATATTGAAACGGCGAAACGAATTATCTGGCCCGGAGCTAAATATGAGTACCCAGAAGCCCTTTCTAAAAAAGATATAACCGAAATTTCTGCCGAAGAAATAGTCGAACTTATTAAATCTCTCCCCGAGATGCCATTGTGGAAGGCGATTTTATCGGTTTGCGACGGATTATCGCCCCTTATTTGCAGAGAAACTGAATTTGAGGCATTTGGAAAAGAGATTTTAAATACCGAAATACAGGATGAAAAGTCGCTCGCAGTGGCCATAAATAATATAAAAACGGCTCTTTTAGAGGGCGGTAAACCCATTATGCTGCTGGATGAAAATTCTGCCCCAAAAGATTTTTCGTTTTATCCTATAAAACAATACGGAAATTACTATAAGCTTAAAGAATTCAATTCATATAGCGAGCTTCTTGATGCCTTCTATAGCGGTAGAGATAACCTAAACAGAATAAGCAAATCGCTAGGGGAACTCACCCGCCTTGTAAACAATCTTACAGCAAGGGCTAATAGGCGGCTTAACCTTCGTCTCAAAGAGCTGGAAGAATGTAAAAACCGTGAACATTTAAGGATATATGGCGAACTGATTAAAGCCAATATTCATCTTATTTCTGCGGGAACACCCGTAGCGCGAGTGCCTAATTTTTATGACGAGAATATGGCAGAAATCGAAATCCCCTTGGATGTTACATTAAGCCCTCAGAATAATGCGGCAAAGTATTTTAAGGAGTATAAAAAGAGTTATTCTGCCGAGCAGTCCTTAACTGTATTAACCGAGAAGGACAGAGAGGAGATAAAGTATCTCCAAACGGTGCTTTTAGGACTTTCAAAATGTGAGAAAACATCTCATATAGCCGAAATCCGCGAGGAGCTTACGGCGTCGGGTTATATTAAGGAAAAAGGCGGAAATATCCGCAAAAAAACCGCGGTGCCAAAGCCCGAAGAATTTATAAGCCCCGACGGTTTCAGAGTTCTCCTCGGCAAAAACAATATTCAAAACGATTATATTACCACCAAAATTGCCGATAAAACGGATATGTGGTTTCATACAAAGGAAATCCACGGCTCACACGTCGTAGTAAAAAGCGAGGGTAAGGAATTGCCCGAAAGCACAATTGTTTTTGCCGCCACCTTGGCCGCAAAAAACAGTAAAGCCAAAGAATCCTCCAATGTGCCTGTGGATTATACCCTTGTTAAATATGTTAAAAAGCCCTCGGGCTCAAAGCCGGGTATGGTTATATATACCACCAATAAAACCGTTTTTGTAAACCCCGTTGAAAAGGAGAATCCAGTATGAAAATAGGTGTATCCACTTCATGCTTTTACCCTATGCTTACCGAAGAATCTTTGAAACTGGTGGGGGAGAACGGAGTTAAAACCACCGAAATATTTTTCAATGCAAATTGCGAGCTTGAAAAGCCCTTCATAAAAGAATTAAAAAGCATTAAAGATTATTACGGAATTGATGTTGTGTCTTTGCACCCTACTATGTCTCTTGCGGAATCCTATGTGTTTTTTGCAGGGTACGAGCGAAGATTTAAGGAGGGTGTAGAGCATTATAGGCGTTACGCCGAGGCGGCAAAAGAGCTGGGCGCCAAATATATTATTATGCATGGCGGAAAACCTAATAAATTTATGACAAATGAGGAATATTGCCATAAATTTTTTGAACTTGCAAGTGCCATCAAAGAAAACGGCGCCATGCTTTTGCAGGAAAATGTTGTGCTTTTCAGAGCAGGCGACCTTGAGTATTTGAAGCTTATGGTCAAAACTCTTGGAAAGGATGCAAACATTTGCCTTGATATAAAGCAGTCTGTAAGGGGCGGTTATTCGCCCTTTGATGTGGTGGAAAGCGTAGGCGAAAATATCCGCCATATCCATATTAGTGACAATGGTGAAAAGGGTGACTGCCTTTTGCCGTCAAAGGGCTCCTTTGATTTTGAAAAACTTTTTTGCGAGGTCCAAAAGAAAGGGTATAAGGGCGACGCTATTATTGAGGTTTACGATTTTTGCTATAAGGATAAAAACGAGGTATTTGAAAGCGCTCGCTTCGTAGAAAATAATATACTTGCAAAAACAAAACTCTGATGTTATAATTAATAGGATAAAATCGAAATGTAAGAAGGAGATAGTAATGAAAAAGTGGACCGTAGTTTATCTTTTTGAGTTCGCCTGGAAAAAAATCTGGGCGCTTATATGCGCGGCAATAGTATGCGCGGCGGCAACATTTTCATATTGTTATTTTGTAGCAACTCCCCGATATACCGCAACAGCGTCCGTAATGGTCACGAACGGTGCGGTTATAGATAATAATGCGGGTTATGAAAAGGTTCAGGGAACCGATATTTCGGCATCATTAGCTTTAAGCAATACGGTTGTTGACCTTCTTAAAACTCCCAATATTTATAAAAATCTTTCCGACAAAATAAGCAATAAATATAGTTATCAGCAGCTCAGAGGAATGATTTCTGCCGAGCGCAAGGATGAGGAAACCCTCATCATCAATGTCAGTGCTACTACTACCGACCCCGGCGAATCCATAAGGGTTGTAAATTCATATGCGAGTTTAGTTCCTGAATATATAAATAAATTCATTCCCTATTCAAATGTTCTTGTTGCCGCCGAAGCGGATAGCGCCCGCAAGGCGTTTCCAAGTACTGCGAGAGCCACTATTCTTGCGGCCTTGGTAGGCGCAATTGTTATCTATGTTGCCCTCTTTATCGCCGAAGACCTTAATAAGACCGTTGATAGCTCGGATGAATTCGTGGATATTTATAAGATTCCGCTTTTAGGTACCGTTCCCGATTTTGAGGGTGGCGGCAACGATGCTTATTATTCGAAGGGAGGAAGCCGATATGGAAGCTAATAAAAAGGTTCAGGAATACGGCGAAATTAAAACCTCTAAGGTTCCCTTTGCAGTAGCAGAAGCATATAAATCCATCAGAACAAATCTTATGTTCTTGCTCAATAAGAGGATGGGAAATGTGGTTACGATTTCGGGTTCTGATATAAGTGAGGGTAAATCTACTACCGCAGTTAATATGGCAATCGCTTTTTCTCAGCTCGGCGATAAGATTTTGCTTATCGATGCGGATTTACGCCGTTCTTCGATTCACAAGAAAACCAAATTAGATAACGAAAAAGGTCTTTCGGATATTCTTGGGGGTTTTGCGGAATTCGGCGAGGTAGTAAAGACGGTTAATCCTAATCTTGATGTTTTAACCTCGGGTCATCAGGCGCCCAACCCCTCAGAGCTTTTGGGCTCTGCAAGATATGAGGCCCTCATAAACGAGCTTAAGGAGAAATATGCTTATATTATAGTTGATACTCCTCCTGTTAATGTGGTTTCCGATGCTTTGATAGTTGCTCCCAAAAGTGATGGCGTTGTATTGGTGGTTCGCGATAAATTTACAATGAGCGATGCTCTTAAAAAAGCCATTGAGGCCTTTGAGTTTGCTAATGTTAAGGTGCTTGGCGCAGTAATGAATGCGGCAGGAGCCAAGGGCAAAAAGGGATATTATAAAAAATACCACAAAAATTATAACAGTTAAAATCAAAATTTTAAAAGGGGATGTCGGCGTTCGAACATCCCCTTTTTTAAAAAAGGATGGTGATAAAAATGAGATTTATGGATATTCATTCCCATATTCTGCCCGAAATTGATGACGGCGCAAAAAATTTGGCAGAATCCTTGGAGCTACTCCGAATGCTTAAAGAGCAAGGGGTTACCGATGTGGTTTTAACACCTCATTTTTATCCTCATTTTATGAACGATGAAGAATTTTTTGAGACGCGAGAAAAGGCGGCAAAGAAACTTAATCTTGCCGTTTTGGATAAGGGCTTGCCCCGTCTTTATATAGGTTGTGAATTTTATTATTTTGACCATATGGGAACCATTGGCGATATAAAATCCTTTACCTTGGGAAGCTCTCCGTATATTCTTTTAGAGCTTATGATGTCACCCATAACCGATACTGTGGTAGAAACCGTTGAAAATCTTTGTCGAAAGGGATATATACCAATTTTCGCTCATATTGAAAGATATCTCGGCTGTAGGGGAATCCGCAGAGTTTTAAAGCTTATAAAGGAAGGTAAGTGTTTAGCGCAGGTTAATGCCTCGGCGCTGGTTTGCGGTAATCCCAGAAAAATATTCAAACTTATTAAAAAAGGTTATATTTATATTTTAGGCAGTGATACCCATTCGGTAAAGAACCGTCCGCCGTTTATGGCAGATGCCCTTGATGTTATTGCTGAAAATTGCGGTGATAATTATAGAAAACAGCTTTTAATAAACTCTGATAAATTGTGCGAAAGAATTTTCGGTGAGAAAAATGAAAAGTAATACCGTTAATATCAATAAAAGCGGCGAACTCGTTTATATAACATTTAGAAACCTTGAAAACTGCGGTGCGGTGAAGCACGCCTTTACTACTAAAATGGGTGGCGTGAGCGAAGGATATTTTTCCTCGATGAATATGAGCTTCAATAAGGGTGAGCCGCGAGAAAAAACAGTGGAAAACTATAGAAGAATTTTAAATGCCATAGGCAGTGACCTCACGCATTTGGTTTTAAGCCATCAAACCCATACCGATAATTTAAAGACGGTAACGGTCGAGGATTTGGGGAAGGGTTACACCAAGCCCTCCTTCACGGATATTGACGGACTTATTACAAATGAAAAGGGAATAGCGCTTGTAACGCAGTATGCCGATTGTACGCCTCTCATGTTTTGCGACCCCGTTAAAAAGGTTATAGCCACCTCCCATTCGGGTTGGCGAGGAACGGTAAAGCAAATAGGCGCAAAAACCGTCTATAAAATGGTAGAGGAATTCGGCTGTAACGCGGGGGATATTATAGCCGCCATCGGCCCTTGCGTTTGCGGTGATTGTTATGAGGTGGATGACCCTGTTTTAGACGCCTTCAAAAAAACCGATATTGATTTAGATGGAGTTTTCACCCCTACACGTCAAGGTCACTATAAATTAGACCTTCGCCTTGCCAATAAAAAAATACTGTTAAAGGCCGGAATAAAGGAAGAGAATATAGATATCGCGGATATTTGTACCTGCTGCAGCAGTGACCATCTTTATTCTCACAGAGTAATGGGCGAAAAGCGCGGAAACTTGGCCGCAATAATAGAGCTGAAATAAAAAAGAACTGTGATAAAATCACAGTTCTTTTTGTTCTATGCGGAATTCGTTGGGGGTTCCTTCGAATAAGTTATATCGCAAATATTAAAAAAGCAATAGAAATAATTAAAAATGCTCCCGAATTTTCAGGAGCATTTTAATTATTCATCACTGTTTAATTTATATGAAAGAGTCATTAAACTGTCGCCAAAGTGCATATTCTCTACTGTGATTTGCGGATACTCGGTACCAAAATCATAGTGACTGAAATTCCATATACCCTTGATTCCCAACTTAACCAACTGGTCCGCTATGGACTTGGCCTGTTCTTTAGGTATGCAAAGAACTGCGGCGGTAGGTCGGTTTTCGCGACAAAACTCATCAAGATTGGATATGCTTCTTATGGGCATATTTCTTACTACCTGACCTATAAGGGCTTCCTTGCGGTCAAAAATACCTATTAAACTAAAGCCCAGCGACTCAAAGCTTATATGCTGCGCAACAGCTCTGCCCAGATTACCCGCACCTATTAATATAATACTATCCCTGCGGTCAAGACCGAGAATTTTTCCGATTTCCTCACGGAGAAGCTCTACATTATACCCGTATCCTTGTTGACCGAAGCCGCCGAAACAGTTGAGGTCTTGCCTTATCTGACTTGCAGTAAATCCCATTTTTTCGGAAAGTTGTCTGGAAGAAATTCTGGTAACTCCCTCATTTTTGAGTTCGCCTAAAAATCGATAGTATCGGGGCAATCGTTTAATAACCGAATCGGAAATGCCGTTAAACTGCATCCTTATCACCCGTTTCATTTTTTTGTTACATAACAATTTTATTACCTTGATAAAAAAATGTCAAGAAAATTTAAAAAAGGTGTTGACAAATGGAGAAAGTTGTGTATAATAAAATCAGTAATCATTACTAGTTTAGGAGAAGGCGATGCGAAACTATTCAAAACAGCGTGAGGCAATATTAAAGGTATTGCGTAATTCGAAATCTCATCCTACCGCCTCGCAGGTTTACGATGAAGTGCGGAAAGAGATACCTAATATAAGTTTAGGCACTGTATATCGTAATCTGGCGGTTTTGGTGGAGGATGGCGAAATCATAAGTGTTGTGGTAGGGGATGGGAACGACCATTTTGACGGTGATAATTCCTTCCATCTGCATCTTCACTGTAAGAAATGCGGCTCTATTACCGATGTGCCTGTGGATGATAAAACCCTTGAGGTTATGTCGGGTAAAGAGGGGTTTTGCATAGAAAATGCTGTTTGCGTAGTTTACGGAATCTGTCGTAACTGTAACGGTAAATGATTTAAAAGCTAATAAAAAATTATATTAAAATTTTTCGGAGGTCATTTATTATGAAAAAGTATGTATGTTTAATTTGCGGTTATGTTCACGAAGGCAAATCCGCTCCAAGCGAGTGCCCTATTTGTCACGCTCCTGCTTCCAAATTCCAAGAGCAGGCAGGTGAGAAAACTTGGGCTGCTGAGCATGTTGTAGGTATTGCTAAAGGCGTTGATGAGAGAATTATCGAAGGTCTTCGCGAGAACTTTAACGGTGAATGCTGCGAAGTAGGTATGTATCTTGCTATGGCTCGCGTAGCTCATAGAGAGGGTTATCCCGAAATCGGTCTTTACTGGGAAAAAGCCGCTTATGAAGAGGCAGAGCATGCTGCAAAATTCGCTGAGCTTTTAGGCGAGGTTGTAACCGATTCCACAAAGAAAAACCTCGAAATGCGCGTAGATGCAGAAAACGGCGCTACACTCGGCAAGTTCGAGCTTGCTAAGCTTGCTAAAGAATTAGGCCTTGATGCCATCCATGATACCGTTCATGAAATGGCTCGTGATGAAGCCCGACACGGCAAGGCGTTCGAGGGCCTTTTAGAGCGTTACTTTCGCGGATAATAAAATAGATTTATCGGCCTATCATAAATTAAGCTACGGCTTGTTTGTGGTAACGGCAAGAGATAAAGATAGGGATAACGGTTGCATTTCCAATACGGCAATTCAGGTGGCTCTTGCTCCTGACCGTATGGCCGTATCCTTGCAAAACAACAGTTTAACTAAGGAAATTATCGATAAAACGGGTCGGCTTAATATCTGCGTTTTAACCGACGATGTGCCCTTTGATGTTATAAAGCATTTTGGTATGCAGTCGGGCAGAGATGTGGATAAATTCGCGAATTGCGAAGCGGATTTCCGTATGTCAAACGGAATAAAGTATATCCCTAAATACACTAACGCTTGTTTCTCCTTAAAGGTGATTGGTAAGACCGATGTGGGAAGTCACACCCTATTCGTCGGGGATGTTACCGAGGCCAAGGTTTTGAGCGACGGAAGCTCCTGCACCTACGCCCATTATCACAAAGCCATTAAGCCCCAAAATTGATAATTTTTCCAAGTATTAAAATTAAAAATCATTCAAAAAATATATGCAGGAGGGAACACTATGAAAAGATTATTAGCAATTGTTTTATCTGTGATTTTTATTGTGGCGCTTTCTGCCTGCGGTACCAATGATATGGTTGGAGGCGGAAACCAAGGCGAAAACAGCGGCATTACCGGTCAGGAAAATTCAGGCGGAGCACAAAATTCGCAAAATGACGGCGCACAGACGAGCACGGCGAATAAGGATGCTAAGCTTACTGCCGATGAAGCCCTTGATATCGCGCTTAAGGATGCGGGTCTTAAAAAGGCCGATATCCGTATGATAGAAAATAATCTTGATTACGACAACGGCATTCTGGTTTACGACATTGATTTCGACTCGGGCAACCATGAATATTCCTATGAAATCAACGCTGAAACAGGCGTTATAGTTGATAGGGATAAGGATATTGAAGATTAAATTTGATATAAAGGCGGATGAACCCACATCCGCCTTTATTATTCGTTGACATAAATTTTAAAACCCTTCATACAATTTGTATGGAGGGTTTTTTATGCAGTTTTTAAAAATTTCGGCGTTAGTGGTCTTGTCAGTTACTGCCTTGATACTTTTGGTGCTTTTTATAAAGAGCAGAAAGCCCGTGAAATCCCTTATCTTAAATGCTTTTTCGGGTATAATAACATTGATTTTAATAAATATTACAACCTCTTTTACAGGGATACATATACCTGTAAATTGGTGGTCGGTTGCGGCTTCTGCGGGACTGGGACTTCCAGGGGTAATAGGGCTTGTTTTGTTACAAATAATTTTTCCTTAAGCCAAAGTATTCAAAAAAATTTTTACATTTAAACCGCGGGCAAAAAGCTTGCGGTTTTTATTTTAAAGTAATTGACTTTAAGCTAAGTATATAGTAAAATATATATAAATATAAATTTATATGGTTAAGGAAGTGTTGGGATGGAGAAAAAACCCGTATTTAAGCGTTTGCTTTTAAAGCTTAGCGGTGAAGTTCTCGCGGGCGAAAAGGGAACGGGCATTGATTTCGATAAGGTTATCGAAGTTTGTGAAAGTGTTAAAAAGTGTACGGAACTCGGAGTGGAGGTAGCCATCGTTGTTGGTGGCGGTAACTTCTGGCGTGGCCGCTCAAGCGGTAAAATGGATAGAACAAGAGCCGACCATATGGGAATGCTCGCAACCTCTATAAACGCTCTTGCCCTTGCCGATGCTTTGGAACAGCTCGGTGTTACTGCCCGAGTTCAGACCGCTATTGAAATGCGTCAGATTTCCGAGCCCTATATCAGAAATAAAGCTATCAGACATCTTGAAAAAGGCAGAGTAGTGATTTTCGGTTGCGGAACCGGTAACCCCTTTTTCTCTACTGATACCGCCGCCGCTCTCCGCGCCGCAGAAATCGGCGCCGATGTTATCTTTAAAGCAACCAATGTTGACGGTGTTTATGATAGCGACCCGAAGGTTAACCCCGATGCTAAAAAATACGATACCCTTTCTCACCACGAGGTGCTCGCCAAACAGCTTCATGTTATGGATAGCACCGCCGCCTCGCTTTGTATGGATAACGATATCGATATCCTTGTATTTAACCTTAACAACCCCGATAATATAGTTAGCGCCGTTTTAGGCGACCACAACGGAACCTTAGTAACTGAAAAGTAGGAGGATTTATTTATGCAGGAACTTATTAAAAATACCGAAGAAAAGATGGGCAAAACTTTAGATGCCCTTGACCGTGAGTACAAAGCGGTAAGAGCTGGCAGAGCAAATGTATCTGTACTCGATAAAATCACCGTTGATTATTACGGCTCACCTACACCCATTCAGCAGATGGCTGCAGTTTCAGTACCCGAAGCCAGAACCCTTTTAATTCAACCCTGGGACGCTTCGATGCTTCGTGAAATCGAAAAGGCGATTTTAACCTCTGAAATCGGCATTAACCCCCAGAATGACGGTAAGGTTATCCGTCTTAACTTCCCACCCCTTACAGAAGAACGCCGCAAGGATATAGTTAAGGATGTCAGAAGAACTGCTGAGGATTCTAAGGTTTCTATCCGTAATCAGCGCCGCGATGCTTTGGATAAATTAAAGGCGCTTAAGAAAAACGGCGAAATCACCGAGGATGATGTTGAAAACGGTGAAAAGAAAATTCAGAACCTTACAGATAAATTCTGCAAAGAGGTAGACGGTCTCGCTTCTGCAAAAGAAAAAGAGATTATGGAAATTTAATACTTGAGGCGCATAAGATTTATGCGCCTAATTTTTCCTTATATGAAAGAGGGATTTTATGTTCTTCAAAAAGAGAACCGTAGAGGATAGGGTGTTGCCCCGTCATATCGCCATTATTATGGACGGTAACGGCAGATGGGCGAAAAAGCGTTCTCTACCCAGAATGGCAGGTCACGCCGCGGGCTCAAAAACTTTTAAAGATATAGCAAGATATTGCAATAAAATCGGCATTAAATATCTTACGGTTTACGCTTTCTCAACGGAGAACTGGAAGCGACCGCAAGATGAAGTCGATAATATAATGAATATTTTGAGGGATTATCTTAAAGATACCGAAAACTTTAAAGATGAGAATATCCGCCTTCAGTTTATAGGCGAAAGAGGGCCATTGGCAGATGATATCAAGGAGTTAATGCTAAAGGCGGAGGATGATAGCAAAAATGCTACGGGACTTCACCTTAACATAGCCCTAAATTACGGCGGCAGAGATGAAATAGTTCACGCCGTAAGGGATATCGTTAAAAAGGGAATATCCGCTGAAGATATAACCGAAGAGGTTATATCCGAGAATCTTTATACAGCAGGTCAACCCGACCCCGATTTTATAATAAGACCAAGCGGAGAATATCGCCTTTCAAATTATCTCATCTGGCAGTCGGCCTATGCGGAATATTGGTTTTCCGATATTCTGTGGCCCGATTTCAAGCCTCGCCATTTAGAACAGGCACTTGATGAATTTTCAAAACGCAACCGCCGTTTCGGCGGAGTATAGGAGTGTTAATATATGAAAACCCGTATAATTTCAGGTCTCGTTATAGCCGCAGTAGTAATAGCTTTACTTATTATAGGCACAACCGTTGCCCCCTTGGTTATAACCGTATTTTTAGGAATACTTGCCGCTATTGCTGTATTTGAGATGCTTTGCAACGCTGCAAAAATTAATGACCTTTTAAGTTTATTGTTAGCGTCATTGTTTTCTTTGGTTTATGTATTTTTTAAAGATTCCGCCTTCGCAGATGTGGTGGACAGAAAATTCATTGATACCCAGCTTGAAGGTAATCTCACTTCCGGTTGGAAATGGCTTCGCCAGAACTTAGATACACTTTGCTTTGCAATAATCGGAGCGTTCGTTTTGTTGGCAGTTGCCCTCATTATCAAAAATCATAAGAAATTTTCAATGGGTCAGATTGCCGCGTTTATCGGTATGCCTATTATAATTTCAAGCGCATTCTTATGCCTTGGAAGTATTATAAATTCCACCAACGGAATATATTATTTACTGCTTCTCATTAATTTCTCATCCGTTTGCGATATGGGCGCGTATTTTATCGGCGTTAATTTCGGCGCGCACAAGCTTTGCCCCGAAATCAGTCCTAAAAAGACGGTTGAGGGCGCTCTTGGAGGAATTTTATCAAGTATCATTGTAAGTTTCATATTAACCCTTATTTTTGGCATTAATAAAGCATATATACTTATTCCCCTTACCGTGCTTTTCTGCATTATCGGTATGATGGGAGATTTATTTGCTTCGGTTATTAAGCGTTCTGTCGGTCTTAAGGATTACGGAAATCTTATACCAGGTCACGGCGGCATACTTGATAGATTTGATAGTATTTTGCTTATCGCCCCCGTGCTTTATATTTTTGTTAAATTCGGAGTATTTTAATGAAGGAACTTATAATTCTTGGCTCAACAGGGTCTATCGGTACTCAAAGTTTAGAGGTTGCCCGTACTCATAACATAAAAGTAAGGGCGCTCTCTGCGGGCAGTAACGATAAACTGATGGAACTGCAGGCAAGAGAATTTAAACCCGATATAGTGGCTTTAAGTGATGAGAGCGCGGCCGCTCGCTTGAAAATTGCCCTCAAAGATACGGATATAAAGGTGCTTTCGGGCGAAGAGGGCGTAATAGAAACCGCTACCTACAAAGGTGATACGGTCTTAAGCGCTATCGTGGGTATTGCAGGTTTAAAGCCCACCCTTGCTGCTATAAATGAAGGTAAAGATATTGCCCTTGCCAATAAAGAAACTATGGTGACGGGAGGCGTTATCGTTAATAAGCTTGCCCGTGAAAAGAATATTAAAATATTGCCTGTTGACAGTGAGCATTCGGCAATTTTCCAGTCTCTACAGGGCGCGCCTCACGGCTCTCTTAAGAAGATACTTTTAACCGCATCGGGCGGTCCCTTCTTTGGTAAAACCCGTGAAGAGCTGGAAAATGTAACGGCAAAAGAAGCCCTTAAGCACCCCAATTGGTCTATGGGCTCTAAAATAACGGTGGATTCCGCCACCCTTATGAATAAGGGGCTTGAGGTTATTGAGGCGGTGCATCTTTTCGGTGTTGAGGCAAAGGATATCGAGGTATTGGTTCATAGACAAAGTATTATTCATTCGGGGGTTGAGTTTACCGATGGCGCCGTTATTGCGCAAATGGGTACTCCCGATATGAAGGTGCCTATTCAGTACGCCCTTACCTACCCCAAAAGAGGGGTTAAGTTCGAAAATCTCGATTTGTTTAAAATCGGCTCTCTAACCTTCGAAAAGCCCGATACAGAAACCTTCCGCTGTCTGCCCCTTTGCATAGAGGCGATAGAAAAAGGCGGACTTTATCCTACCGCCGTAAACGGCGCTAATGAAGAATCGGTGCGACTTTTCTTGGAAGGCAAAATAGGTTTCCTCGATATTGCAAGACTTAACGAGGAAGCAATGGTCAATGCCGTGAATAAAACCGATTTCACGGTAGAGGATATTTTTGAGGCGGATAAACTTGCCCGTCAAACAGTTTTAAGTCAGGTGTGATAGAATTTTGGCTTTTTTAAATGTTTTAAATAATATTTGGCCCTATGTAGTGGCGGTACTTGTATTTCTTATACTTATCGTTATTCACGAATTCGGTCATTTTATAGCGGCGAAGCTTTTGGGAGTTCGTGTTAACGAATTTGCCGTAGGTTTCGGTCCTAAACTTTTTGCCCATAAAGGAAAAGAAACAACCTATAAGCTTAATCTTATACCACTCGGTGGCTATTGCGCTATGGAGGGTGAGGATGAGCAAAGCGGTGACGAGAGGGCTTTTTGCAATAAAAAGCCGTGGCGCCGTTTTCTAATCGTTTCTATGGGTGCGATTTTTAATATTATTCTCGGCTTTATTCTTATCGGTTGTATGCTTCTTCCCACCAAGGTTTTCACAACTACCACCATTGCAGGATTTTACGATGGCGCAGTAAGCAGTAGTTACGGTCTTATGGAAGGGGATAAAATCTTAAAGGTAGATGGCAGAAGAATTTTAACTACCTACGATTTAAGTTATTCCTTTACTAATGTGAAGGACGGTAAAATCGATATAACCGTTCTTCGAGACGGCGAAAAAAAGGAGCTTAAAAATGTTAAGTTCGGCACCGAGGAAGAAGACGGTATGAGCTACCTTATCGTCGATTTTACCGTTGAAGGTGAGAAAAGAACATTCGGTAGTTTCATTTCCCAAACTTTAAAAACCACCGCATCGTATTTTATGGTAATCTGGCGTTCTCTTATTGATTTGCTTTGCGGTAAATACGGTATCAGCGCGGTTTCGGGGCCTGTTGGAGTTACTGCCGCCATAGGCGGCGCCGCTAAAATGGGACTTATAAATCTTCTTCCCATTATGTCGCTGATTACTGTAAACTTGGGTATCTTTAATCTTTTGCCCATTCCTGCCCTTGATGGCGGTCGGCTCTTGTTTATAATTTTTGAAATGGTATTTAAAAAGCCCGTTCCTCAAAAATATGAATCTATTATTCATGCGGTGGGCTTTGCCCTGTTAATAGGCATTATGTTGCTTGTAACCGCAAAGGATATTTTCGGACTTATTTTTTAGCATTTAAAGAAGGTAGTTTATGTTTAATAATAAAACCACCAAAAAAATAAAGATAGGTAATATAACCATTGGCGGCGGCTCACCTATTGCGGTGCAGTCAATGTTAAGTGTACCCGCCCACGATATTGAAGGAAATATTAAACAGGCGCTGGCGCTGGAAAAGGCAGGGTGCGAGATAGTCCGCGTTTCAGTTCCCGATAAGAAAACTATAAAAACGGTGGAAGCGCTTAAAAAGAATATATCAATTCCTTTGGTTGCCGATATTCATTTTGATTGGCGACTGGCGGTTGATAGCGTAAAAGCGGGTGTTGATAAAGTCCGTATAAATCCAGGTAATATCGGGGATGACGCCCATGTTAAAGAGGTTGCGGATATCTGCCGAAATTACGGAGTTCCCATAAGAATAGGCGTAAATTCGGGCTCCCTTGAAAAGAATATTTTAAGTAAATACGGCTCTCCCACCCCCGAAGCTATGGTGGAGAGCGGAATGTATCATATATCCCTTTTGGAAAAATTTGATTTTACGGATATAGTTTTATCCCTAAAATCTTCCGATACCGTAAAAATGTATAAGGCGTATACCTTGGCGGCAGAAAAATGCCCGTATCCCTTGCACCTTGGCGTTACCGAAGCGGGTACCGAAAATATGGGCGTTATAAAATCTGCGGCGGGTATCGGCGGACTTTTACTTAGAGATATCGGTGATACAATCAGAATTTCCCTTACTGATGACCCGGTAAAAGAGGTTGAAGCCGCTAATAAACTGTTAAAAGCCATTGGTCTAAAAAAAGGCGGAATTAAGTTTGTGTCCTGCCCCACCTGTGGCAGAACTTCCATTGACCTTATCGGCATTGCAAAAGAGGCGGAAAAACGCCTTTCAGATGTGGATAAGGATATAACTGTAGCCATAATGGGCTGCGTTGTAAACGGCCCAGGTGAAGCCCGTGAAGCCGATATCGGTATTGCAGGCGGAAAGGGTTGCGGAATTCTCTTTAAAAACGGTGAAATACTTATAAATAATATCCCCGAAGAAAAACTACTTGATGCTTTGGTGGAAGAAATAGAAAAAATGTAACGGAGTTGTAAAAATGTACCCCTTTATTAAACTTTTCGGAAATTATATTGATGATAATATAAAGTCTGCATTTAAGGATGCAGTCATAGAAAAGTGCGACCTTAATTCTGAAAAAAGGGAACTCACCGTCAATATTAAAAGCAAAAATTACATAAATAGGGCTACATTTTTAACCTTCCGAAATGAAGTAAAAAGCGGTCTAAGCTTAAATGAGGTGCACACCTTGTGCGCCTTTTCCGAGGAATCCTTCTGTCCCGAGGCCTGCGCGGATATTACCGAGGAAATCAAGCATATAAAACCCGCATTAAACGGATATTTTAACGGCGCCGAATACGAAGTAGAAGGGAATAAGGTTACCGTTACCTTATCCTTTGGCGGCATAGAAACTATTAAAGAGTGCGAATTCGAAAAGCATTTTAAAATGCTCTCTTTAAAATATTTCTGCAAAAAAGTGGAAATCGGCTTTGCGGGTCAGCTTGAAAATATCGAAATGCAGATTCCCCCCGCAGAAGAAGAGCCACGTCCCGTATCAAAACCTAAGGCGAAAGAGGAAGTAAAAATAGATTTCGGTAAGCGTACAGATATACCCGAAAATCACCTTTGCTATCTTGATAACCCTAAGCTTTTCTACGGCAGAAGTATTAGCAGTAACAATTTAAAAGCAATGATAGATGTATCTGAAACCGATACTGAAATTTGCTGTTTCGGTGAGGTTTTTGCCCGTGAAGACCGCAAAATCAATACCCGCAGAGGTGAGAGGGTAATTGTTAAATTCAATTTTTCTGACCATACAAATTCCCTTGGCGCTTCTATGTTTGTGCGACCCGATGAAATGGAAAAATTAGCACCTTTAAAAGACGGTGCCTTTGTCCTTATAAACGGCGCATATAAATTCGATAATTTCAAAAATGTATTTTTGGTTGAGCCCCGTTCCATCGCGCTTTTGCAGCCCTATGAGGAAACCGATAACTATGAAGGCGAAAAGAGGGTTGAGCTTCATTGCCATACCAATATGTCCTCAAAGGATGCGGTTGCAAGCGCAGGGGATATTATAAAAAGAGCGTTCAAGTGGGGTCATAAGGCAGTGGCCATTACCGACCACGGCGTAGTTCAGTCATACCCCGCTATCGCTGAGGCGGTAAAGGGTATCCGTAAAAACGGCGGCGAATTTAAGGCAATCTACGGCGTTGAGGCATATTTCGTTGATGATATCAAAAATGATATTTCTAAAATGAATTCCAAGGAAATTGCCAAGCTTCGCCACCACCAGATTATTCTTGTTAAAAATCTTACGGGTCTTAAAAATCTTTATACCCTTATTTCCGACGCCCACCTCAATAATTTCCACGCCCGCCCCATTACCCTTCGTTCAAAGCTTGAACAGTATAGAGAAGGGCTTATTGTGGGCTCTGCTTGCGAGCAGGGTGACTTGTATCAGGCGATTTTAAAGGGTGAGCCCGAGGAAGAACTCGAAAGAATAGCAGGTTTTTACGATTACCTCGAAATTCAGCCCCTCGGAAACAACGAGTTTATGATAAGAGAATCGGGTAATCCCGATAAAACCGATAAGAAAACCGGCGCGGTAATTCCTAATAGATTCAGAAATGTAAAGAACTTTGAGGTTATTAAGGACTTTAACCGTAAGGTAGTAGAGCTTGGCGATAAGTTAGGTCTACCAGTCGTAGCAACGGGAGACGTTCATTTTCTTAAAAAGAGTGACGGAATCATCCGTCAGATAGTTATGGCGGGTCAGGGCTTCGACGATATCGACCACCAAGCCCCATTATATTTTAAGAGTACCGATGAAATGCTCTCTGATTTCGCTTATTTCGGTGATAGAGCGAAGGAGTTTGTTATCGATAATCCCAATAAAATCGCCGATATGATATCGGATGATGTTATCCCCGTTCCTGAGGGAAATTATCCCCCTGTTATTGAGGGGTCTGATGAATTGCTTCGTCAGATTTGCTGGGATAACGCCCATAAAATGTACGGTGAAAATCTTCCCGAAATTGTAGAGAAACGCCTTAAAAAAGAACTTGATTCTATAATCAATAACGGATTTTCCATAATGTATATTTCGGCGCAGAAGTTGGTGGCTTACAGTGAAGAGCAGGGTTATCTCGTTGGCTCCCGTGGCTCTGTTGGCTCCTCCTTCGTTGCCACTATGGCGGGAATTTCCGAGGTTAATCCTCTGGCGCCACACTATGTTTGCCCCGCCTGTCAGTATAGCGAGTTTTTCACCGACGGCTCGGTGGGCTCGGGCTTCGATTTGCCCGAAAAGAATTGCCCTCACTGTAATACGCCTCTAAACCGAAACGGTCACGATATACCCTTTGAAACCTTCCTTGGATTTAAGGGAGATAAGGTGCCTGATATCGACCTTAACTTCTCCGATGAAGTGCAGAATGAGGTGCAAAAATATACCGAAACCCTTTTCGGCAGCGAAAATGTTTTCAAGGCGGGTACCATTTCTACTATTGCCGAAAAAACCGCCTACGGTTTCGCTAAAGCTTACTGCGAAAAGATGGGCATTACCTTAAGTCAGGCAGAGCTTGACCGTCTTGCGAAACTAGTCGAATCGGCCAAGGTTAAAACTACCACAGGTCAGCACCCTGCAGGAATGATTATCGTGCCTCAGGGTATGAGTATTTATGATTTTTGTCCCGTTCAGCACCCCGCAGATGATGTTAATTCAGATATTATAACTACCCATTTTGATTTCCATTCTATTCATGATACCATACTTAAACTGGACGAACTCGGTCATGTTGTTCCCACTACATATAAATATCTTGAAGAATATTCGGGAATTCCCGTAAATGATGTTTCTATGAGTGACCCGAAGGTTTACAGTTTGTTCACCTCAACCGAGGCCTTGGGCGTTACCGCCGAGGAAATTGAGTCAAAAACGGGCACCTTCTGTCTGCCCGAATTCGGCACTAATTTCGTTAGAGAAATGCTTGTTGACTGTAAACCCAAAAACTTCTCCGACCTTTTGCAGATTTCGGGACTTTCCCATGGTACCGATGTTTATCTTGGTAACGCTAAAGTCCTTATTGATAACGGCACCTGCACCATTTCAGAGGTTATAGGTACCCGTGATAACATAATGGTTTATTTAATCTATCAAGGTATGGAGGAAGGCCGCGCCTTCAAGATAACCGAAACTGTTCGTAAAGGTCTTATTGCTAAAGAGAAAATTTCCAAAGAGGATTGGGAAGCTATGGCCGATGATATGCGTAAGGTGAAAGTGCCCGAATGGTATATTGAATCCTGCCGCAAGATTAAGTATATGTTCCCCAAGGCCCACGCAGCCGCCTATGTTATTTCGGCTTTGCGCCTTGCTTGGTATAAGGTGTATAGACCCCTTGAATTCTACTGTGCATACTTTACCGCCCGTCCCGAAGATGTGGATGTTCCCACTATTGTTAAGGGCAGAGAAGCGGTTAAACGCTACCTTCGTGAAATCAAGGCCAAGGGCAAAGAGGCCACCAAAAAAGAACTTGATGTTTATAATAATATGCTTATCTTCAATGAGATGATGGCGAGAGGTATCGAGGTTTTACCCATCGACCTTAATAAATCCCACGCTATGAAATATGTTCCCGAGAATGGCAAAATGCGTCTTCCCTTCGGCGCACTCTCAGGCGTTGGCGAAAAGGCGGCATATTCAATCTATGAGGCCGCTCAGAAAGGAAATTTCGTATCCCGTGAGGACTTTGCCGTTGAGGCAGGTGTGTCCAAAACAATCATTAAGGATTTAGCCGATTTAGGCGCTATGGACGGTCTTCCTGATACGAATCAGATTTCTATGTTCTAAATATATAAAAAATATATAAATGTGAGTCCGAGAAACCCTTTGTTTAAGCGGTTTCTCGGACTTTTCTATAATTTTCCTTCGATTTTTTAAAGAAAAAGGTTGCAATTTTGTAACTTTTTGGTATAATAAGATTGTAAGTTGTTACAAAATTGTAACCATTTAATTTTGAGCTTTGAGAAAGGAGGAGAACTGAAATGATAAGCGATGTAATTTCACATATCAAAAGCTTTGCGGTTTTAGGTGCTAAGAAAATCGCCAAGGCAAGTGTTTTCGCTTTTGGTAAATGCAAGGAATATGCGTGTGTTTGCAAAAATGTAGCCGCAAAGTTAATAGGTATTGTAAAAGAACTTTATAATAAGTTTTTGGGCTGTCCTAAATATGTGAAAATATCTGTTTTATCTGCAGTTTCGGTTTTCGTCCTCTTTATAGGATTATCCTGCGCAGGTGTCCGTTTTGGTTTTAAGGTGAATTATGAGGGCAACATGATTGCCATCGTTAAAAATAAGGCCCAATTTAACAGCGCGGTTTCTTTAGTAGAGGATAAAGTGAACGGCGAAGATGTTGAGAGCGCTGTAAGCACCCCCGATTATTCTTTGGTTATAACCCATACCTCTAAGGTTTCTAAGGATGAAGAAATAGCCAACCAAATTATTGAAAAGTCCGAGGGGATCGTTTCTGCTACCGCAGTTATGGTTGAGGATGAGCATATCGCCACCGTAGATACCGATAAAATTAACGCCTATGTTGATGAACTTTATAATAAATCAAAGCCCGAAGGTGTTGAGTGCCAAGTAGGATTTGAAGGCAATGTTAAGTTCCTAGAAGGATACTTTGTTTTAAGCGATGTTAAAGAGGTTTCTGATGTTTCGGACAAACTCTCAGCGCTTACCGTTAAAGCGGTTGCTACCGTAACAAGCGAGGTTTCTGTAAACTATAATACCATCACCAATACCACTGATAAAAAGTCTGTGGGCTATAAGCAGGTTCAGGTTAAAGGGCAGAAAGGTGTTAATAAAGTTACCGAGGAAATCGTATATATAAACGGCGTTGAAAACAGCAGAAAAACCCTTTCAACTATGGTTGTTACTAAACCCGTTGATGAGGTTGTGCTTGTGGGCAATGCTAAAGCAACTGCCTCTAAAAGCGAAATTACAATGGCTAAAAATTCGGGCTTTATGTTCCCTCTACCTAAAGGCACCTGGCAGGTAAGCGCTTGGTGGGGTGATGGCAGAAACCATCAGGCCCTTGATATCCGCGCTCCTAAAGGTACCTCGATTTTCGCCGTTGCCGACGGTACCGTAATCGATACAGGTTATACCAATAGCTACGGATACTATGTTAAGGTAAGACATAATAACGGTATTACCACAATGTATGCCCATGCAAGTCAGGTTTGTGTTAAGCGTGGAGAAACCGTTAAGCAAGGCGATGTAATCGCCCTTGTCGGAAGAACGGGAAATGCAACGGGTAACCATTTGCATTTTGAGGTAATCGTAAACGGTGTTCTTAAAAACCCCGCACCTTACCTTGGACTTTATTAATATTTAAAATTTCAGCGCCGCTTCAAGCGGCGCTTTTTTGTTTTTATAGGGCGAAATGCGACTTGACTAACCCCCATAATATAGTATATAATATATACTGTATAATTATTGAATAAAGGCGGTAAACCTAGGTGGCTAAAGCAAAAGCGCAGTATGATAATACGAGTATCCAAAAACTTGAAGGCCCCGACCGAGTAAGAAAACGCCCGGGAGTTATCTTCGGCTCTGATGGGCTTGACGGTTGTGAGCATTCTGTCTTTGAAATAATATCTAACTCTATAGATGAAGCCCGTGAAGGTCACGGTAAAAAAATAGTTATTACTTACCACAGTGATAACTCTATTGAGGTGCAGGATTTCGGTCGCGGATGCCCCGTTGATTACAACCCTAAATACGATTGCGATAACTGGGAAATGGTTTTCTGCGAAATGTATGCAGGCGGCAAATACGGCACAGATGATGACTCGAATTACAGCACATCCATAGGTCTTAACGGTCTTGGTCTTTGCGCTACTCAGTATGCGGCAGAGTGGATGGATGTTGAGGTTAAGCGCGATGGCTTTAAATATAATCTTCGCTTTGAGAAGGGCTTTAATAAGGGCGGACTCAAAAAAGAAGAGTATACAGGCCGCGAAACAGGTACCAAAATCCGTTGGAAGCCCGATATTGAGGTTTTCACCGATATAAATATTCCGAGAGATTATTTTATTGATACTCTTAAAAGACAAGCTATCGTTAATGACGGACTTTTATTCGAATTCCGTGAGCAGCAGGGAAACCGTTATATAACTCAGGAAATCGTTTATAAAAACGGTATTGTTGACTATGTAAATGAAAAGGTCGGGGAAGAAAAGCTTACCTCTGTTCAGTTCTGGAGTGCAGAGCGAAAGGGTCGCGACCGCGATGACAAACCCGAATATAAGGTTAAAATCAATGCGGCGTTAACCTTCTCAAACCGCCACACCTTAAAGGAATATTACCATAACTCCAGTTGGCTTGAATATGGCGGCGCGCCCGAAAGAGCCGTGAGAAACGCCTTTGTTTATCAGATAGATGCTTATATTAAGCAGACCAATAAATATAAAAACGGTGAAAGCAAAATAACCTTTTCCGATATTGAAGAATGTCTCGTGTTAGTTATTTCTTCGTTTTCACCCGGCGGTTTGGTTTCCTATGAAAACCAAACCAAGAAATCCATAACCAATAAGTTCATAGGCGACGCTATGACCGAATTCTTGCGTCATCAGTTAGAGGTTTATTTTATTGAAAATAAGACGGAAGCCGATAAAATCGCCGAGCAGGTGCTTATTAATAAGCGTAGCCGTGAGCGAAGCGAAAAGGAAAGAATTAACCTTAAAAAGACTCTTGCAACGAGCAACTCTATGGTCGATAGGGTGCAGAAGTTTGTTGACTGCCGCAGTAAAGACGTGGCAGAAAGAGAACTTTATATAGTTGAGGGTGATTCGGCGCTTGGTTCTTGTAAATTAGCCCGTGATGCCGCTTTTCAGGCAATTATGCCCGTAAGAGGTAAAATACTTAATTGCCTTAAAGCCGAGTATGATAAAATCTTCAAGAGTGAAATCATAACCGACCTGCTTAAAGTTTTAGGTTGCGGCGTTGAGGTTAAGTCAAAGGCAAATAAAAATTTATCCAACTTTGATATAAATAATCTTCGTTGGAATAAAATAATAATCTGTACCGATGCCGATGTGGACGGTTTCCATATCCGCACTCTTATTCTCACTATGATTTACCGTCTTATGCCCACCCTTATAAATGAAGGAAAGGTATTTATTGCGGAAACACCCCTTTATGAGATAAACACCAAGAGTATGGCATATTTTGCCTACGATGAAACCGAGAAAAAGGAAATCCTTGAAAAAATCGGCGATGAGAAATATACAATTCAGCGTTCAAAGGGACTTGGTGAAAACCAACCCGATATGATGAATATGACCACTATGAATCCCGAAACCAGACGGCTTATTAAGGTTATGCCCGAGGATGCGGAGATGACGGCGGAGGTATTCGAAATGCTTCTCGGCGATAATCTTGCGGGGAGAAAAGATTATATTACCGAACACGGATATTTATATCTCGATGATACTGATATTAGCTAATTTAAAGTAATTAAAGGGAGAAGAAAATGGCTCCGAGAAAAAAGAAAGAAACAGAAATTAAACCTAAAAAGGAAATAAATGCCTATATCGCGGGGGCGGGAAGTGTTGTTGACCAACAGGTTACCGAAACCATAAAGTCAAACTTTATGCCCTATGCCATGAGCATTATTATTTCCCGCGCTATCCCTGAAATAGACGGTTTTAAGCCCTCTCACAGAAAGCTTCTTTATACAATGTATAATATGGGACTGCTGAAGGGCTCCACCATTAAATCCGCCAATATTGTGGGTAGAACTATGCAATTAAACCCCCACGGTGACGCGGCGATTTACGATACGATGGTCCGCCTTTCCGAAGGTCACGATGCCCTTTTGCATCCCTTCGTTGCTTCCAAAGGTTCATTCGGTAAAGCGTATTCTCGCGATATGCAGTGCGCCGCCGCCCGTTATACCGAGGCAAAGCTAGCGCCCATAGCCGAAGAACTCTTTACCGATATTGATAACGATACGGTGGATTTTGTAGATAACTATGACGCTACTATGAAAGAGCCCGTGCTTTTTCCTGTAACCTTCCCCACAATACTCGTTAACTCCAATATGGGTATTGCGGCAGGTATGGCAAGCTCTATTTGCTCTTTTAATTTAAAAGAGGTTTGCGAAACTACCATCGCCTATATTAAGGATGATAGCGTAAATATCGCCGATACCCTTTTAGCCCCCGATTTTCCCATCGGCGGCGAACTCCTTTATAACCGTGATGAAATCGAAAAGATTTACGAAACGGGCAGAGGCAGTTTTAAGGTCAGAGGCGTTTACAGCTATGATAAATCGAGTAACTGTATCGATATTACCGAAATTCCCCCAAGCACAACCAGTGAACAGATAATCGAAAAGGTTGTTGAGCTTGTTAAGCAGAAAAAACTCACCGAAATCAATGATATACGTGATGAAACTGACCTAAAGGGTCTTAAAATCACCATTGATTTAAAGAGGGGCACCGATGTAGAAAAGCTTATGAAAAAGCTTTTCAAGCTTACACCACTTCAGGATAGCTTTTCTTGCAACTTTAATATTCTTATCGCTTCATCTCCGCGCGTTATGGGCGTTAAGGAAATTATTTCAGAGTGGGTTGCCTTCCGTGAGGAATGTGTCCGCAGAAGAGTTTATTTCAAGCTTAATAAGGCCAAGAAGCGTCTGCACCTACTGAAAGGTATGGAGAAAATTCTTCTTGATATTGATAAGGCCATAAAAATTGTCCGCGAAACCAAGGAGGAAAAAGAGGTTGTCCCCAACCTTATGATTGGCTTTGGCATTGATGAAGAGCAGGCCGAATATGTAGCCGAAATCAAGTTGCGCCACCTAAACCGCGAATATATTTTAAAACGCCTTGAGGATATCGAAGATTTGGAAAAGGAAATCTCCGATATGGAAGATACCCTTAATTCCAAGGCGAGAATTAAGAAGATTATTGTAAAAGAACTCGAAGGTGTAATGGCTAAATACGGTAAAGAGCGTCGCACCAAGATAGTTTCTGCAGAGGCGGAGGAAGAAGCCAGCGAGGAATTATTCGTAGATAATTCTCCCGTAACCTTGTTCTTTACTAAAGACGGTTACTTTAAGAAGATTACACCTCAGTCACTTCGTATGAGCGGTGAACAGAAGCTCAAAGAGGGTGACGAAATCACCCAGATAGTCGAGTCCACCAATGCAGAGGAATTGATGTTCTTCACCACCAATGCTCAGGTTTATAAATCCCGAGTCGATAGTTTCGGTGATGGTAAGGCCAGTGTCCTTGGTGATTATGTTGCATCGAAACTGGATTTCGACGAGGGTGAAAATGCCATCTATATGGTAAACCTCACCCAGTATGTAGGCCATATGATTTTCGTTTTCGAAAACGGAAGAATTTCTAAAGTTCCTATGTCATCATACGAAACCAAGACCAACCGCAAGAAACTAATCAAAGCATACTGTGAAAAGTTTAAGCTTCATACCGCTCTTTATGTAAAGGAAGAGTGTGATTTGTTGCTTAAATCTACAAACGGCAGAATGCTTATAGTAAATACCGCCAGTATCCCCGCAAAAACCACCAAGGATAATTCGGGTATTGCGGTTATGACTCAGAAGAAGGGTCAGAGAATTTACACTGTGGATATTTATAATAAGGGTACCCTCGATAGTGAACATCGCTACCGCACCAAAAATCTCCCCGCTGCAGGAAGCTTGAAGCCCACGGGCGAGGCAAAGCAAACGGCCCTTGATATATAAATAAAAATAAAAAAACCGCACGAATGCTATTGCAGTCGGGCGGCTGTCCGCCCAAACTGCAAACGCTTAAAACTCGGGCTGACAGTAATAATATTAGCAAATGAGCAAGAATTATTTATGGTAATTTTTGCTATTGGAGTGAATATAAAAATGAACAGAGAATTAGCAAAACAGTATGAGCCAAAAGAGGTTGAAGACCGTATATATAAAATGTGGCTCGATGGAAAGTATTTCCACGCCAAAAGGGAAGAGGGTAAGGAAACCTATACCATAGTTATTCCCCCACCAAATATTACGGGTCAGCTTCATATGGGTCACGCCCTTGATAACACATTGCAGGATATTCTTATCCGCTTTAAGAGAATGCAGGGCTATGATACCTTGTGGCTCCCAGGTACCGACCATGCCTCTATTGCCACCGAGGCAAAAATCGTTGAGGCAATGAAAAAAGAAGGCGTTACTAAGGAAGATTTAGGTCGTGATAAGTTTTTAGAGAGAGCTTGGGCTTGGAAAGAGCAGTACGGCGGCAGAATCGTTGAGCAGCTTAAGAAGATGGGCTCCTCTTGCGATTGGGACAGAGAGCGTTTCACCCTTGATGAAGGTTGTAATAAGGCCGTTAATGAGGTTTTCTATAATCTTTACGAAAAGGGCCTTATATATAGGGGCGAAAGAATAATTAACTGGTGTCCTCACTGCCTAACCTCTATTTCCGATGCCGAGGTTGAATATGAGGAACAGGCAGGCCACTTCTGGCATATCCGCTATCCCTTAAGTGACGGTAGCGGTTACCTGGAACTTGCCACCACAAGACCAGAAACCCTACTTGGTGATACCGCCGTTGCGGTTAATCCCGAGGACGAAAGATATAAGGACCTTGTAGGTAAAACCGTTATTCTTCCTATAGTTCATAGGGAAATTCCTATTGTTGCCGATAGCTATGTTGAGATGGATTTCGGTACGGGCGTTGTTAAAATCACTCCCGCCCATGACCCTAATGACTTTGAGGTAGGTCTTCGTCATAACCTTCCTGTTATAAATGTTATGACCGATGACGCTAAGATTACCGAGGACTATCCTAAATATGCAGGTATGGACAGATACGAGGCAAGAAAGGCCATTGTTGCCGATTTAGAGGCAGAAGGCGCTCTCGTTAAAATCGAGGATTATACCCATAATGTTGGTACCTGTTACCGTTGCGGCACTACTGTTGAGCCCCGCATTTCTAAGCAGTGGTTTGTTAAAATGAAACCTCTCGCTGAACCTGCTATTGAGGCGGTTAAGGTGGGAGAAACCAAGTTTGTTCCCCAAAGATTTGAAAAAATCTATTTTCACTGGCTCGAAAATATCCGTGACTGGTGTATTTCCCGTCAGCTTTGGTGGGGACATAGAATCCCCGCTTGGTATTGCGAAGAATGCGGCGAAATTACTGTTTCTAAAGATGAGGCAAAGTGTTGCGCTCATTGCCAAAGTGAGAAAATCGTTCAAGACCCTGATACTCTTGATACTTGGTTCTCATCTGCCCTTTGGCCCTTCTCAACTCTCGGTTGGCCCAATAAGGATGCGGAGGACTTTAAGCATTATTACCCCACCAACACCTTGGTTACGGGCTATGATATAATTCCCTTCTGGGTTATGAGAATGATGTTCTCAGGAATTGAGCATACAGGGGAAGTACCCTTTAATACAGTACTTATTCACGGTCTTGTAAGGGATTCTCAGGGCAGAAAAATGTCCAAATCCTTAGGCAATGGCGTGGACCCCTTGGAAGTTATAGATAATTTCGGCGCCGACGCTTTAAGATTTTCTCTTGCAACGGGAAATAGCCCAGGAAACGATATGCGCTATATACCCGAAAGGGTTGAGGCAAGCCGCAACTTTGCCAATAAGATTTGGAATGCAGCAAGATTTATTTTAATGAATCTTGAAAGCGATGAGGTTATTCCTCTCTCTTCCGCCGATTTTGCCCTTGAGGATAAGTGGATAATCTCTAAGTATAATACAGTTATTAAAGATGTTACCGAAAACCTTGATAAGTTTGAACTTGGTCTTGCGGTACAGAAGCTTTATGACTTTATTTGGGATGTTTTCTGCGACTGGTATATTGAAATTTGTAAATCCCGTTTAAATGGCGAGGATAAGAAGGCGGCAGATACTGCGAGAGCGGTACTTACCTATGTATTTACAAATACTTTAGCATTACTTCATCCCTTTATGCCCTTTATAACTGAGGAAATCTGGCAGTCAATGCCCCACGGTGAGCAACCTGCCTTGATGGTTACAAATTGGCCTACTTATAAAGAAGAATTTAATTTCGCAGACGAAGAAATTGAATTTGAGCGCATTATGTCGGTTATTAAGGCGGTAAGAAACCGCAGAGCCGAAATGAATGTTCCACCCTCTAAAAAAGCTAAAACCTATATTGCTTCCGCCTTCTCTGATACCTTTAAAACAGGTACCTCTTATATCTGCCGTTTAGCTTACGCTTCAGAGGTAGAGGTGGGCGAAAGCTTTGACCTTGAAGGCGCAGTAAGAGTTATTACCGACTCTGCTACAGTATATATGCCTATGAAGGAACTTGTGGATATTGATGCCGAAATTGAGCGACTTAATAAGGATATGCAAAAGGCAATCATTGATAAAGAGTTCTTCGAAAAGAAACTTAATAACCAAGGCTTCGTTGCCAAAGCCCCCCAGAATGTTATCGAACAGCAGCGAGTTGGTCTCGCAAAAGCCCTTGATAAAATCAAGATGATTGAAGATAGCATTGAAGAGCTTAAAAATATGTAAAAAAATAAATCCCGAGTTTAAAACTCGGGATTTTGCTTTATTTAGAAAGCATTACCTTATCGTTTGAGAATTCACTTCCGCTTGCCTTTTCGAAAAGGCCTAAAAGTTCTTTTATGGTGAGTTTTTTCTTGTCTTCACCCGAAATATCAACAATAATTTTGCCTTCGTGCATCATAATAAGGCGGTTGCCGTACTTGATAGCATCGTGCATATTATGGGTAATCATAAGGGTGGTAAGATTATTTTCCGTTACCAATTTATCGGTGATTTCTAAAACCTTACTTGCGGTTTTGGGGTCGAGAGCGGCAGTATGCTCATCAAGAAGCAAAAGCTTAGGTTTTTTAAGGGTTGCCATAAGAAGCGTTACTGCCTGTCTTTGACCGCCCGAAAGCAGACCTACCTTGGCAGAAAGTCGGTCTTCAAGACCAAGTTCCAAAGTAGCGAGTAACTTTTTATACTCGGCGCGTTCGTTTCTTTTAATGCCGCGGATAAGCTTACGCTTAGTGCCTCGTCTTGCGGCTATGGATAGGTTTTCCGCGATTTCCATATCGGGCGCGGTGCCTTTCATTGGATCTTGGAAAACTCTGCCTAAAAATGCGGCTCTTTTATGCTCGGGCATATTTGTAACATTAACCCCATCAATAGAAATGGTGCCAAAGTCGGGTTTCCATACACCTGCAATAGCATTAAGTAGGGTAGATTTACCTGCGCCGTTTCCGCCGATGACCGTAACAAAATCCCCGTCGTTAAGGGTGAGATTAAGTCCCGAAAGAGCAGTTTTAGCGTTTATTGTACCCGCATTAAAGGTTTTTTGAAGGTTAGTGATTTCAAGCACTCTGCTCACCCCCCTCTGCAAGTTCGGGTATTGCCTTTTGCTTGGTGAAATATTCGGCCTTTATATAGGGAACAGCCAAGAAAATAGCAACTATAATTGCCGATAACATTTTAAGGTAATCGGTTTTAAGACCTAAGAGAACTACGAAGTTATAAACGATATAATATACAACTCCGCCCGATACAACGCCGATTAAACTTACAACGAAGTTGGGCTTAATTTTAAGGGAAACCGAAAGACCGATAAAGATGGCGGCAAGACCGATTACAATAGCGCCTCTGCCATCGTTGATGTTTGCCGAACCCTTATATTGCGCAAGGAGTGCGCCGGAGAAGGCAACTATTCCGTTGGATATAGCAAGACCTATAACCTTATTAAGCTTAACATTAACACCTTGAGCACGGCTCATATCGGGGTTATCACCCGTTGATTTAAGGGTGAGACCTATCTCGGTGTAGAAAAATCTCCAAAGTAAGATTATAATCGCTGTAATGAGTATAACAGCCACTATTATTGAGCGGTTGTTTTCGCTCATGTGAACGAGAAGTTTATTTGCTCTCGGGTCGATAGCCACAAGGGATTTACTGCCTAAAATCGAGAGATTTATGGAGTAGAGCATAAGTTGGGTTAATATTCCCGCAAGTATAGCGGGAATACCGAGAAGGGTGTGTAAAAGTCCTGTAATAACACCAGTCAGCATACCTGCTATAAAGGCGACAATAACACTAACCCATACGGGAACGCCCAAAGAGATAAGCACAGCGCAGACACATCCGCCCGTACAAATAGAGCCATCGACCGTAAGGTCGGCAATATCAAGAATTTTATAGGATATATATACGCCGATTGCCATAAGTCCCCATATAAGACCTTCGGCAACTGCGCCCGGTAAAGCGTAAAGAAAAGCCATTTTTTACCTCAAATTAAATTATTTTTCGGGAACTTCAATTCCGAGAGTAGCGCAAAGGTCGTTATTATAAACAACGGAAGGAGTAAGGGTAGCAACCTCGAAATCCTTGGGCGCCTTTTTGCCGAGAAGAATTTCTGCGGCCATTTCACCTGTTTTGCGGCCAAGCTCATAGTAATCAATAGCCAAGCTTGCATAGCAGATTTTGCCGCCGTAGCTTGTGAAAACGGGAACCTTCTTATCGGTGCAGATTGTGCCTACAACAGAGTCATTATCAGCAACTGTGTTATCCGAAGGAACATAAATGGCTTTGGAGTTATTAGCCGCGTTATTAACTACGGTCTGAAGCTCGGTAGTATCGGAGAATGTATAGGCCTCAACCTTAATCTTCTTTGCTTCGAACAATGCCTTAACTGCATTATACTGAATAAGAGAGTTGGATTCGTTGGTGCAGTAGATAACGCCTACCTTGTCACCCTCTTTAAGCTTTAAAGAATCTATCATCATCTGGGCTTGTTCATCAAAGGGAACAGCGTCAGAGGTGCCCGTTACATTTTCGGGGATTTTACCTGCGAAGGTATCACTGTAATCGGTAACCGAGGTGCCGAGAACGGGGATAGAGGTAGTAGCATTAGCGGCCGCTAAAAGAGCGGGTGTGGCATTAGCCATAATCATATCAACCTTTTTTGCGGTAAAGGTATTAACAACGGTAGCGCAAAGGTTGGTTTCACCTGCAACCTGCGTATCAAATTCTACGGTTTTACCCTCTTTTTCGAGAGCTTCGGTCAGCGCGTCGATAAATCCGTTTGTAGCTTTATCGAGAGATTCGTGCTCCATAAGCTGACAGATACCGACGGTAAAATCCGCCTTACTGCCGCAAGAGGTGAGCATAAGGCAACTGCCTACAAGGATGGCAAGAGCCAAAATTAAAGATACGATTTTTTTCATGATAAAAACTCCTTTTAAAAATATAAAACCCTGCATCCTTTTCTGGATACAGGGACAGTTCCTAAACCGTGTTACCACTCTGCTTCATCTTCTTCTCGCGAAGAAGACCTCGTTAGGTGCCAATACACCTTAGCAATATAACGGTTGCAACCGGCAAGGCCTACTCTTATTTTCAGCCCACAACTCGCAAAAGGAATTCACCGAAATTTTCGTTACTGCCTCGCACCAAACGGCAGCTCTCTGAAACTCAAATAAACGGTTACTGGTTTTTGCTCAAGCGTTTTTAAAATATTATGAAACTATTTTATATAACTTTTATTCGTTTGTCAAGGGTTTTATTGCTATAAATTATGGTAAATTACAATATACTACATTATTTTCAAAATTTAGGTTGCAGTAGTATACAAATTATGTTACTATATTTATATATGTGAACTTTAAAGGAGATAAAACGAAAATGAAGAATACCATTAAGCGTTCCTTAGCATTATTTATGGCTATTGCGGTATGTTTTACTTTGGTTTTCAGCGTGGAAACCCCCGCCAAAGCCGCAAGTTATGTTTATAACTGGGGTACACGAGGAACTTTGGCTACCTCACTTTCTCAAAGCGCAATAAATTTTTATAGCGAAAATAATACTTCTTATGCAGCACTTTCTGCTCTTTCGGGCGCAAGCAGTGAAAGTGATGTAAAATACAGCGCACTTTATAAAAAACTTCAAAGCATAATGTCTTCCAGCCAGAAATATCAGACAAGCTACGACGCAACTAAATCCTTATTCCAATATACCGATTGTCAAAATGGTGGCGGAAAAATATCTTCATTCTATTCAGGGACACTGATTGGTCCCGATTGGGGCACTTCTCCCACTTGGAATAGAGAACACACTTGGCCTAACAGTAAGGGTGATAAAGCAGGTAATGGCGAAAATGATATTATGATGCTTAGACCTACCGCACAAAGTGAAAACTCAAGCCGCGGTAATAAGGCCTACGGTAAATCTTCGGGTTATTATAATCCAAATGCCGAATCAAATGGTCAGTATGACCTTCGCGGCGATGTTTCAAGAATTGTCCTTTATGTATATGTTCGTTGGAATTGCACCAATACGGGTTCGGACTACAATCCTAACAGTATTTTTGGTTCGGATGGCGTTATTCAAAGCAAGGAAGTTTTGCTTGAATGGATGGCAGCCGACCCTGTTGATACTTGGGAGCTTGGCAGAAACGATGCAGTTCAGTCTATTACAAAAACTCGAAATGTATTTGTAGATTATCCCGAACTTGCATTCGCGTTATTTAACGAATCCACCCCTGCAGGTTATCAAACTCCTTCGGGCAATTCTTATGTAGGCGGCTCGGCTTCGGGCGGCAACGATTCCGGCAATAGCGGCAATAGTGGCTCCAATACCGGTAGCAATACAGGTTCTAATACCGGCTCTAATACCAATACTAACACCGGCGCTAATAGCGGCTCAAATTCAGGTTCTTCAAATACAGGAGCTTCCAATTCTACCGGCTCAGCTTCAAGCAAATGCGCTCATAAAAATGTTCAGGTAGTCGAGGCAGAAGAAGCTACTTGTGACAGAGAGGGCTATACCGAAGGTAAATATTGTAACGACTGTAAGAAATACATAAGCGGCCATAAGAAAGTTGACCCCATGCACGCATATCAAGGTGACTGCGATACCGTTTGCGATGCTTGTGAAGAAACTCGCGAACCTCTTGGTGAGCACGAATTCTTTGATGGCACCTGCAGAATCTGCGGCGTATCCGAAAACGGCGAGGAAGAAGCTCCCGATACCGAGAACGAAACCGACGAGGATTTAATCACCGACGGCGAAGAAAAGGATAATACACTTATGTGGATTATCATCGGCGCAGTAGCAGCGGTTATAATCATCGGCGGCGGAGTAACACTCTTTATACTTTATAAAAAAGGCATAATCTTCGCTAAAAAATTCGATGACCTTGGTGACCAATAATAGATAATTAAAAATAAAAGGAAGTGGTTAATTCCACTTCCTTTTTTGTTTAGTAAAACTACAAAAATTTACTTTTTCAATACTTTTTTACACCAAGTACGCTTATGACAATTAGGGCATTTTAAGTAACGAGTGGTTCCCATGTGCATCGCATTAAGCGCCTCCAGATAGGTAGGCACAATTTCGTGACCGCAATTTTTGCACTTGTAAGCACCTACGCTGACTTCAAGCTTTAATGCATAAAAACAAGGTATTAAAAACACAACGCAAATACCGAGAATTGTGACAAGTTGCCAAACACCTTCGGGTATTAAAAATGCGGCAATAAAGAGACCTGCAATTAGTGCTGTCATACTTACAATCATAATTGCCCACATCGAAGTCCAAATTGTTTTGTTTTTCTTTTCTAATTCTTTTGCCATCTCTAAGAGAAGTTGTTCATTTTTTTGATTATTATTTTCCATACTGATTTTCTCCCCACTTAATAATTCGTTAACGCTTATATTAAGAATGTTGCACAGCTCGAGCATTATAGATGAATCGGGCATTGCCTTGCCCCGCTCCCACTTCGAAACCGCTCTATCGGTAATATTTAATTTTTCCGCGAGTTGCATTTGGGTAAGGTTTTCACCCTTTCTGCGCTCGGCTATAAATTTGCCGATTTTAACAATATCCATTTCTGCACCTCCTTGCGTTACAACATAATTATATAGTGAAGAGTTTAAAAAATACACACACCGTTGGTTGAGTTATAAGTTATTCTTCGATAATAGGGGTTACAACTACGTTTCCGTGACTATCGAGAAGGGGAGTAAGTCCGCCTGCATAACCACTTTGATAGAATATGTAGTTAACGCCTGTTTCTTTATCAACTAAAATCTCGGTTGCCGTTAATCCGCCTTGAGAATAAACCTTTTTAAATCTTTTTTCTTTTGCCATAGTATCATCTCCTTTTTAACAACTAAAAAATTCCTTTATTATATTTAATCATCGCATAAAAAGTTATGCTGATTCCCGCAATCAGACCGATTGTTAGAATTATCATTCCAATATTATTTAAAAACGGGTTTTCGGTATAAAGGGCGACAATGGAAAGAACACTTTGTATCATAACAGCGGCGCCGATTATAATCGTACCAATGCCAACCTTTTTACCAAAAGGAATTCTATCTTCTTCCGTAACTCGTTTTCGGTGATAGGAGTGAAGCATAGAAATATTACCCTTCATATTTGAAATTCCAATGGCAACACACATTACGCCCACTAAAAAAGCAATTATAAATCCAAACATATTAAACCCTCTTTATTTGATGATTTGATTATAGCATTTTGTTTTCGTGAGTGCAAGAGATACTCGCAGAGTTTGGAGGTCGTTTCGAATCCCTTCTTCGCTCAATGCAAAATAAATTAGGAGCAATGTCCTGCGACATCACTCCTAATTTATTGGAAAGGGAGCACAAATTCGATGCACTTTTATTTTTCGACCTATGTGTTCGAACCCCTACATATTTTTCATTATTTGGATTTAAGCGCTTTTATAACTTTTTTACACAAAACTAACTCGCTTGTGAAATTTGAGCGTGCCCTAATTGTTTTGCCATCTATGTTCGTTTCAACGATTTTCTTGTGTCGCTTTTTTAACCTTTTATAATAATTTTTAATCAAAGGAATGAAACGAACATCCTTTAATTTTTCAATGACCCAAAGATAAGGAATACCATAATAATCTTTTTCTTCTTCGAAAAGTTCAAGAAACCATTCATCAATTAATGATTTTTCTTTATCAGAGAGGTTATCAAACTCTATAGCAGCATACTCCGCCGAACGCCCCATAGAAATACCATAAGTTTCGGGAGAAAAAGCATCGTAAAATATTTTAAACTCTTTTGAAAGAGCATCAAAATCAAATGTCATTTTGAAGTCTCCTTTGCAGTATTTAATGATGCTATTAACATTCTTTTTATTTCTTCTGCAAGTGAAAGCAAACTATCAAAATCATAATCAATTAAACTTGTTCTTTTTTAAAGTTTAAGCCAATAAATACTTTCGCCTGTCTCTTTAAGGGAAATATGTAATTTAGAAATGAAATCAGCTTTGCTGTTACCATAAACCGCTTCATTTATGTTTGCTCCAACACTGGTGGCAGAGCGTAGTAATTGTTTTGCAATAGTTGTATCTTTTCTTGTTTTAGAAAATGCCTCATAAAATAAAACAATTTGTGTTGCAAAATCAAGTGATTTTTAGAGTAACGGACTATTCATTATATTCACCTCTAAATGAATTATATCGTAATTCACTCTTTAAATCAACGCTTTGCGTAGCAAAGCACCTTTTCTCTTATTTCTTCTCTCTTATCTTTTATCTGGAAACGACAATTTTAGAGAAGAGAGAAGAATGAAAAGAGAAAAGTGAAGAGAACAAAAAGAAACGACAATCTTCTTAACGAAAATTGTCGTTTCTTTTTGGCCCGCCTGAAGGGATTCGAACCCCCGTTCTTCAGAATCGGAATCTGCTGCGTTATCCAGCTGCGCCACAGGCGGAAGTTATTGAAGTAAGAAGTAATAAGTAATAGTGAAAAAGTAAGGTGTGCCGCAAAAGCGGCACGATATATCCGTTTTCGAAGCAAACACCTTACTTATTACTTCTTATCTATTACTTCAAATACCCTTGAGGGTTATTTTGTTGCCAACGCCAAGTATCTTCACACATTTCTTCAATTCCGTACTCTGCAACCCAACCGAGCACTTCTTTTGCCTTGTCAGGCTTTGCGTAAACTTCGTCAGGGTCACCGGGGCGGCGTGGGTCTATTACGTAAGGCACGTCTATTCCCGATGCTTTTACAAATGCATCTCTCAACTGCAACACGCTGGTTCCCTTGCCTGTGCCTAAATTAAAGGCTTCGCAACCAAC
>JAZNWP010000102.1:0-4318 GCA_045593385.1 Acutalibacteraceae bacterium | reverse complement strand
TGGAATGAGGATAAATTTTATACAGAATAGCAAAACGGCTTGAGGTTAAACCTCAAGCCGTTTAATTGTATAATAAAAACTAATTACTTGTTAAGCGCTTCGTTAACTGCAACAGCACATGCAACAGTCATTTAAGCATGGGGTTATTACCTGCACCGATGAGACCCATCATCTCAATGCACAAAAATGGCGGTTTAAATCAACCTTTTTAACACAGCCCGAAAGCCTTATAATACCCTCTTTGAAAACACATTAAAATTATAAATGTAAAGAACTAACCACATCGTTTTAAATTTTCTTAACCTCATTTATACCGTGTTTGAATACATTTGTAAGTACTTTTGTTTTATAAATTAATATTGCTTTTTGCAAAATTTTGATGTAAAATACATAAGAAAGTAGGTGTCAGGTTTCTTTGCAATATAACAGTATTCTTGATTTTTTTAATAATACAGATATGAATTGTACGTCTGTTGGTAAAATAGATAATTCAAAAATAGCGTTTTTAAATGAAAAATGTCCGCAACTTTCAGAAAAAATAGAAAATAGAACTATTATAATGTGGAGGGACAGAATTGAACACATTAAAAAGCATACATATGACAGCTCAAATTTATCCATTGAGGAAATGTGTGAAATTATTCCGGAAATTCTTGATAAACCTGACTATTTAGGTTTCAAACCAAAAGATTCTAGCTTGCAGTTCATAAAGAGATACAAAAATAATATACTTGTGGCAGTCAGAATAGATAGCAAGGGACGTCTATCATTTCGAACAATGTTTACTATAACTGAAAGTCAGTTGTCTAATTATATCCGAAAAGGCAGTGCCTGGAAATTTGACATAGAAAATAAAAATATTGACAAACAGTAAATTGGTCATTATAATAAACATAGGGAATGGTATTGTGAATATTGTTCCATTTAAAGTGCATATTATTATTTGATAAGTTAGTTGAGGATAGAACGGGCAGCTATCACGCCTACATACCAGTAGGTCTTAAAGAGATGCAGGGTTGCCAACCTGCCAATTAACTTATCTGTGATAATCAAAAGCAGTTGTTTTTTTAACAACTGCTTTTATATTGCTAAAGATCACCATATATACCGACAAACCCGCCTGAATCATAAAATTCGGGCGGGTTTAATTGTTTATTGATTTTTATAATAGGTCTTTTACAAGTTGCCCGAAAGTATCGGAAAACCTTACATAACTTATTTATTAAGCGCTTCGTTAACTGCAACAGCACATGCAACAGTCATACCAACCATGGGGTTGTTACCAGCGCCGATAAGACCCATCATTTCAACGTGAGCAGGAACGGAAGAAGAACCTGCAAACTGAGCGTCTGAGTGCATACGGCCCATTGTATCGGTCATACCGTAAGAAGCGGGACCTGCAGCCATATTATCGGGATGAAGGGTACGGCCTGTACCGCCGCCCGAAGCAACTGAGAAGTATTTCTTGCCCTGCTCGATGCATTCCTTCTTATAGGTACCTGCAACGGGGTGCTGGAAGCGAGTGGGGTTAGTAGAGTTACCTGTAATGGAAACATCAACGCCCTCTTTATGCATAATAGCAACGCCTTCGCGAACATCGTCTGCGCCGTAGCAACGAACCTTGGAACGCTCGCCGTTAGAATAAGCGGTTTCGTTTACAACGGTGAGTTCACCTGTATAGTAATCAAACTTGGTCTGAACATAGGTGAAACCATTGATACGGGAAATAATCTGAGCGGCATCCTTACCAAGACCGTTAAGGATTACACGAAGGGGCTCTTTACGAGCTTTATTTGCGCTTCTTGCCAGACCGATAGCGCCTTCAGCAGCTGCGAAGGATTCGTGACCTGCAAGGAATGCAAAGCACTTGGTTTCATCACGGAGAAGCATAGCGCCGAGGTTACCGTGGCCGATACCAACCTTACGGTCGTCAGCAACAGAACCTGGGATGCAGAAGGACTGAAGGCCAAGACCGATTTTCTCAGCGGCTTCAGCTGCATTTGCTACCTTATCCTTAAGAGCGATAGCGCAACCTACAACATAAGCCCAAGCGGCATTTTCAAAGCAGATGGGCTGAATGCCCTTAACGATGTTATAAGCATCAACACCTGCTTTATCGCAGATTTCTTTTGCTTCCTCAATGGAGGAAATGCCGTGCTTATTAAGCTCTGCGTTTATTTGATTAATTCTTCTTTCATAGCTTTCAAATAATGGCATAATCTATTACCTCCACCTTATTATTCTTCACGGGGGTCGATTAAACGGGCAGCGTCGTCAACACGGCCATACTGACCGCTTGCTTTTTCCATTGCCTCGTTAGCATCCATACCCTTTTTAATCATTTCCATCATCTTGCCGAGATGAACGAACTTGTAACCGATAATGGTATCGTTCTCATCAACTGCGCACTTGGTGATATAACCCTCTGCGAGTTCAAGATAACGGGGACCTTTAACCTTGGTAGCATAGGTGGTACCTGTCTGTGAACGAAGACCCTTACCTAAATCTTCAAGACCCGCACCAACGGGAAGACCGTCTTCAGAGAAAGCAGTCTGTGTACGACCGTAAACAATTTGAAGGAAGAGTTCTCTCATAGCGGTGTTGATAGCATCGCATACAAGGTCGGTGTTAAGGGCTTCAAGAAGAGTTTTACCGATAAGAATTTCGGAAGCCATAGCTGCAGAGTGGGTCATACCCGAGCAACCGATGGTTTCAACGAGAGCTTCTTCAATAACGCCCTCCTTAACATTAAGAGTAAGCTTGCAGGCACCCTGCTGAGGTGCGCACCAACCAATACCGTGGGTAAGACCGGAAATATCTGCTACTTCCTTAACCTGTACCCATCTGCCCTCCTCCGGAATGGGAGCGGGACCGTGATATGCGCCCTTAGCAAGAGGGCACATATTTTCTACTTCGTGTGAATAGTTCATATGTGTACTCCTTTCGAAATTTCATACAAAATGATTATATCATTTTTCGACACAAAACACAATAGGAAATTAGATAAAATTTTAACAATATTTACCTATTATTCTTCCTATAATTTAGATAATCTTCAAGAATGATGGTGGCGGCAACCGCATCAACTACCTCTTTACGCTTTTTACCGCGGGTATCGGTCATATTGAGATAGGTATGCGCGGATACGGTGGTGCATCGCTCATCCCACATACTTAGAGGCAATCCCGATTTCTCTTTGATTTTATCGGCAACGGCTACGCACTCTTCGGCTCTAAATCCGCTGGAGCCATCCATATTTTTAGGAACGCCCACAACAAGCATTTCTGCGCCAAGTTCTTTAGCGGTTTCGCAGATTTTATCTATGAGCTTTTCCTCATTATATTCGGTTATAACCTTTTTAGGAAAAGCAAAACTTTCACCGTTATCGCTTACGGCAATTCCCGTTCTGGCCTTACCTAAATCCACCGACATTATTATCATGATTTATCTCCTATAAAGCTTGAAATTCGATTGCGCTTCGGCATATATTTATCGGGTACGTGACTATGGTCGTTCATAAATACGAGGGTGGGATTGAGTTCATCGTCAAAATTAATTTGACTAACCGCCGTATTATCACTCCAAGGGGTATCCTTAAGTTTTTTAATATCGCCGTATTTAAGGCGGCACATAAGACATCTGGTGACGCCGCCGTGGGTGGAAATTGCAATAGTTTTGCCCTTGTTTTCCCTAACTATACGGCAAATAGTTTCCCAAATTCTATTGTAGGCGTTTCTCATACTTTCCCCATTGGCAGGGAGAAAATCTTCGGGGTGGTTATCCCACTGCTCTGCAAGGTGGGGGTATTTAGCAAACGCCTCTTTAAAGGGCTTGCCCTCCACAACGCCGCCGTGAAGCTCGATAAGACCTTTTTCTTTTATAACCTTAAGTCCCTTTCCCTTAACCGCCGCCTCGGCGGTTTTAACGGCACGGATTAAGGGACTTGAATAAATCTTATCAATATGAATATTCTTAAATCTTTCCTTTAAATATTCAAGCTGAATCGCACCTGTTTCGCTTATATCAAAATCGCTTGTGCCCTGAAAAACACGGGCAACATTGCCCATTGCTTCGCAGTGGCGTATCAAATAAACCTTCGTCATTAATTATCACCAAAACCTATTTTAACACAAATACTCTCCACTTTCAATTGTAACTCATCCTTTTTAGATGGAATTTTTGTAGGTTTACAATAGATGTGTTACAGTAGGTAATAAAAAAGAGTGACGAATGGAAAATCCTGTGTTACAGTTAAGTTGCTGAACCAAAACGTACAGGAGGATTAACCATTCGTCATGAAAACTGTAACACAAACAAT
>JAZNWP010000101.1:0-19885 GCA_045593385.1 Acutalibacteraceae bacterium | reverse complement strand
GGCTACGATCCGACTTTATTTCTGTACTGTTTTTTATTACTTTTTAATGAAAACACACGCAACATCGCCGGATTTTAGCAGTATTCCGGTATCTGTAGCTTCTGCACCGAAGATTATCTTGTCAAGGCCAAGTACAAGCTTTGCATCTTCTTTTCCTGTGTTAAACAGATAATGAAGCTCACCGTCCGGTGTTTCGTTTACTGTTGTAACTATTGAATCGCCATAGTTTTCCATAGCAGGGACATCTGCGAAAATCTTTCTGACAAACTTTTTCCAGCCTTCTTCACCAAATTCCGCATAGCTATATCCAATGCTTGCACCAAAAAGAATAATTTCTCCTTTACCGGATTTTACCTTGAAAATTGCCGGCATAGAATCATCAAATGTGGCCAGAATTTCAGCATCCTTAACCTCATAATCGGTTCTGTACGGCTTTAATGTCACACGCTCACCGTCTATTGTGAAGGTCTCGTTTTTGTGCTTATAGTCACGAACACGATTATGCCACACAGCATCAATTAAGTTCGGGAACAAAACCTTATTGGTAAGCCATGTATTCTTCTGTCTCAACCCAAAACCTTCGTCAAGAAGTAATCTTCCGCCGTCATCAGCAAACTTTTTAAGAGTTTCTTCACATTTTGCATCAAGCATTGTTGCATATGGGACGTAAGCAATCTTATAGTCTACAATTTTTTCTATTTCACGGCTGTCAACGAAGTCTACACGATAACCCTCTTCCATAAGCATTTTATACATTCCGTGTACTGCTGTATTATAGTAATTTACAGGGTTCGGATGCTTTCTTGTTACGAAAAGCGCTCTGTCGTGGTCTTCTACGGCAGACATCAGCATTGATGCATAATCATACACGAAAACAACATCAGCCTTTTTAGGTTTTGCGCTTGCAAAAAGCTCCTTGTTTTCAGCAAGAACCTTTCCAACCTCGCCTACTACCTTTGTTACCGGCTTATCTGTACCGTCCATATTAACGAATCCGGCAAGGTTATTTTCAAGACCAAGACGTTCAGCTCTCATTTGCCAGTACATAAGTCCCTTTGCACCATGAGAAATAATGCTCCAAAGCATATATCTGAGTGTTTCGGGTTTTTCAGCCTCGTACCATGAACCCCAATCTGCATAGACTTCGTGAACGAAGTAGTTTTCGTCAATACCACGAAGATAGTCACATAGCATTGGTGAATAGAATCTTATCTGCTCATCGGTATGAAAAGCACTTGCAATAAAGAATGAAGTACCATAAAAATCAACCGCCTTTGATACGGCATAATCATCACTGTTATCGTCAAAATCGTTCTGAAAAATAGCAGCAAGGCCAACGTGACTCATAATCGGTCTTTCCTTGTCAATTTCGCGGATTTCGTCATAAACAAACTTCAGCTTGTCGTGTAGCGCTTCACCGGCACGCCATTTTCTGTAGTTATAAAAATCCCAGTAGCCGTGCGGTAATCCTGAATAAGGGATAGACTCAAAATCAGTTTCTGCAAGACCAAACATTTCATTGAATTTATCGATGGTCTTAAATTCTTCTTTCAAGTATTCTCGCCACTTTTTCTTGCAACTCTCGCAGCAGCAGTCGCCTACAGGACGTGTTCTTGGCTCATTCCATACGTTCCATAAGATAAGTGATGATCTTTTATAGTAACGTTCCGTAAATACTCTTACAAACTTTCTTGCACGTTCAACCACCTTTTCATTATCAAAGCAAGGTAGCCATCCGCCTATGTAAAAAGCACCATGGCTTGACGGCATAATCGGGGTTCCGTCAGCATTAAGTCTTGTACCGTTATATTTATCGAAAATGTACTGTGGAGCATTCTCTAAAAGGAACTTGAAAACAACCTTTTTGTTATGCTTTTCAGCCAGGTCAAACAGCTTGTCCACATCATCAAAATAGTAGTTATCTTCACCTCGTTCATTCTGACGCCACTGTACACGAATTTGTAAAGCCTCAATGTCAAGCTCACCCATTCTGATAATGTCCTGTTCCCATTCAGGCTCTATCGGAGTCGGCGCTCTGTAGTACTGTGTACCATAAACAATGTTATCAAAGTATTTCATTTCCCCTACATCCTTTTCAGCATTTATATTTCTATTTTACATCCATTCGTTTTATTTTTCAACTCATTTTTAATACACTGCCAAATAAATAATCTTCGAGATTAAAAAAGTTTACATCAAAAAACTTCTGCCGTTAATTTGCAGAAGTTTTTTTATTTTTAATTCTGTATTCTGATGGTGAACAAAGATAAAATCTTTTAAATTCCTTGGTGAAATTCTGCCTTGTTCCAAAGCCTGCTTCTCTGCTTATTTCAGCAATTTCCATTTGGGTATTTAATAGAAGTTGCGAAGCATGGTTCATCCTAAGATTGGTAATATATTCTTTAAAAGTGATTCCCATATTCCTATGAAATAATTTGCTTAAATGTTGAGGGGTATAGTGTACCATATCGGCAGTTTCCCCCAACTCAATCGGTTCTTTAAAATGATTGTGTATGTATAAAAGTACCTTTTGAATATTGTTTTCTGAAACAGAGTTTTGGGTACGATGCTCAGATGTGGCTAAATGATCTATGACGTCAAGCAAAATGCACTCAAGAAGTTTTTTTATCATATAAGAAAAGTATGCAGAATCCTCATAAAGCTCAGCATGCTTCAAACTCATTTCAATCAAAGATTCCATCACATTTTTCTTATCTCCAAAAAATTTAACAGAGGTGTTTCCTGATAAACCAATCAAGGTGCTTAAAATAAAGGAATCCACATTTTCTTCCCTGAAATTGAACTTGATAATTTCAAGTTTGCTATCCACAATAATTTCGTGAAAATCTGTTGGAGTTACGAAATGAAGCATACCTGCAAATAATGGATATTCAATACCGTTAAGCACCTGCTTTCCGCTACCGGAAACAATATATTCAATTTCATAATGGTCGTGCCAATGAATAGGGCAACTTTTTTCAACAAACTTTTTCTCGATATAAATGTTGTTCTCCCAGTTTATGTAGTCTTCTTTGGTGTATCTGCGAATTGATGATAATCCCGTTTTCACAGTCTGCCTCCTTTCCTCCAGATTTATAAACATTTATACGGATATTCTAACATATTGTAGTTCAAAACTCAAGAAAAAACTAAAACGGACTACACACAGGATTTGAACCTGCGGCCCCTACGTCCCGAACGTAGTGCTCTACCAAACTGAGCCACACCTCGATATTCAATTTTTTGTTACCCAAAGTTTCACGAAAATATCGTATCTGTGGGATTTTATGTGGTCGTAGCGGTATATTCCGCTATTTCTAAAATACTGTGCCACCGATAAAGTGGCTATTTGTAAGGAGTTGTCGCAGTTCGGTAGATTTTGCTCTAACCGTTCGGTATGGTATCCCGAACGCAGCGCTCTACCAAACTGAGCCACGCCTCGATATACTAACAACAAAAAAATTTTTATGTTTGCTAAATAATTATATATAAGACAGCGATAAAAGTCAACTGATTTTTAAACGGTCGCTTTGCAAGCGCTTCTATATTCTAAGAATGATATGGCATTGCAAGGAAACCGCGCAAAGCAAAATCCCACCACCTTGACCAATAAAGAGGAACCAACTTTTTGATTGGTTCCTCTTTATTTTAGTTTTTTCGTTAGACTGCCATTTTAACCGGTCACCGAGCCACAAGAAATTTATACGCACTAAAAATTTTTCTTATAAGCAATAATAGCTTCAATTTTTTTACGGAATATTTAAAGTCGCGTATTTCACTGATTTCTTCATTTGAAACCTCAGTTCCGGCCTCCTTCCCCTTTTTCTGATAATATATCGCGCAATCTGCAAAATGCTCCTTTTCGAAGAATTTTACAATAATATGTTTTTTCGCAAGCACACTTAAAAATTCGTTATATGCATTTATCAAACCAAGCAAAGTACTCTTGCGATATGTATCATTTTCTCCCCACCTGTATTTGCCCAAAGAATAGCAGGTCTTATAAACCCCGTATTTTTTGAGCATGTGATAAGGCACATAACAGTCAGGACAAGGCGATAATTCCTCATTATATCCCCCTACATCTATAAAAGCGGTTTTGTTTATTAAAGCACCGCAAGTAGGTGCCCCTGCCCATGTTGCACCTCCACCCAACAAAACATTATTGTACGTAAATCTTGAAACCGCAGTTTTGGATTTTGAAAATTTAAACTTTCTTTTTTGTTTATCATTTGCCGGTTTTATATTTCCCTCATAGAACGACTGGCCTGAAGGTCTTATATAACCTATGGGCTTTTTATCCGATTTGTGTTTACCGATGATTTTTTTCAAAACGCTCAAACAGTCAGCGTTCATCAAGTCATCGTCATGGCACATTACAACCCAATTAGAACGAGCCACCATTACACATCTGTTCCAATTGCCGCAACCACCTATATTTTGTCGGTTTCTATAATAGTATAAATTGGGTATGTTTAACTCCCGTATCAGCGCCTCAGTCTTGTCATTGTTCGGCTCATCATTGTTGTCAACCACAATGATTTCATATTGTTCATTAAAATCCCGTTGATTAACAGCGCTCATTATGGTTTCTTTTAAAAGTTTATCCCTTTTGTATGTTGGTATGACCACTGAAAAAAAGGGATTAAAAGTACTGTTTAAATTTCCATATATAAGTTCGCAAGGTATATTATTAAGTTGTGAAAGATTATCCTTGATTTCAAATTTCATTTAATTACTCCCGTTTGATTTGATATTAGTTAGTTTTTGAAAAGCCATTTTAATAAAATATAGCAACACCTTGAAATTTATAGCGAAAACAATCAACATACAGATTACAGAGCTTAAAACTCCAAACAATGAATCCATTGAAACAGAAAAAATTTCTGCCGTTATTAGTAATAGTGATGGAATTAAAACCTTAAAATTTAAATCTATTTTTAAAATTTTGGCTGTATTTATCATTTGAACAACCCAGATAACCATATATCCTATTACCGTAGCCCATGCAGCACCAATGGCTTCAAATTCAGGTATAAAAATAATATTAAAAATAATATTTGCAACCGCCCCAGCCAAAGGAGCAATAAATAATTTTTTGGTTTTTTTAGATGCAGTAAATATGGAGCCCACAAATATTGCCAAAGCACTGAAAACGTGCGCCAATATTAATATGGGAGTTATTTTCCACGCATTAAAAAATTCTTTTGCAAAAAGAATAGAGGCAATGGGTTTAACGAATAAAATTATTGCCGATGCAGATATAATAAGAAAACCGCTATACAATCTGTAAATTTGGCTATAAAATTTCACAGACTTTTCGGTGCCGAATTCATCCACAGAAGAAATGCGCCATGCACTTGAAAATATACCGCTCAACGTACTTAAAATTGAAGGGATTTTATGGGCAACCGAATATAATCCTACAACCCCATTGTTGCAAAAACCCGCAAGCATATACCTATCCAGACCGTTATTAATCCACCATGAGATATAATCGGGTATCATAGGTAACGAATACTGTAGCATCTCCTTTGCAAGATGCCGATCAATCTTTTTAATATTTATAATATTTTGATATAACCTACAGTAGAAAAACAAAAATGCTGCTGCAATCAAATTAGAAACATCAATAGCCAATAAATACGCGTATACGCCCCATTTTAAAACGACCAAGCCCACAATATTAATCGACAAAAAAGCGATGCAGTGTATTATGCTGCCAACCGTACAAATTGCCACCTTATCCAGCCCTCTCACGAAGAAGGAAAAGATGTTATAAAGCCATAACGAAATATAATAAAGCAATACAAACCAGTAGTATGGTCTTAAACTATCAAATAGCAAAAGAATCGGCGAAACTGCTAAAGCAATCAAAAAGCCGAAGGTGCTTAAGGTCAATCCTACGGAAAGCACCTGCTTCTTATCGGTCGAATTATCAAGCGCGAAACGCAAAACCGACTCTTCCATAAGCATTGAAAATATGGGGAGCGCCAGCAAAACGGTAGTGCTTATTAAATCGGCAACACCGTAATCAGATGTGGAAAGCCACGAGGTATAAAGCGGCACCATAAAAAACGACAAAATTTTGGTGACAAAGCTACCCGTAAAAATTAATGCTATATTTTTTATTAGGCGTCCACCTTTACCTGTTTGACTTTTTGACATACGCGCACCTTCTTAAACAAATAAACCAATCTAACAATATCCAATTTTAGAATTTATTGGTTCCTTCGTTTCCTTCAACAATTATTCTTGCTGATTCTTCAAAACCGCAATTCATAAACAAATCCAACGCCGATAAATACGGAATGAACTCAGTTGCTTTTCTTTGAGGATATTTAGGATGATTGAAATCATTGAAAACCACCTCTATGCCTTCATCCGCAAATGATTTCATATCCAAATAATCTCTGCCACTAGGACCCGCTATATATGTTGCGGCTCCCACTTCCTTACAAATATCCAAAATTAAATCCGATTTCATTCCCGAAACCGACAATTCGGATGACCTTATAAATTCAGGATTAAATCCCAATGCTTTTGAAAACCCTTTAATGATAGCTATGTTGATTTCACACATATTATCTTCGTCAACACTTAACGCTTCTTCTAAAATAGGAAAAACCTCATTAAAAAACGGATGTTTAGCATAATTTATTTTGATGGTTTGCATATACTTCTGTCTCCATTTGGGATTAGTCTGCTTTGCTATTTTAGTAGTAGCAATAGTACCGCTCATATGTCCTTCCGAAAGAACCGGTATGCCTATCCACTGAGCATTGCCCGCCACCATTATTTTATTTCGGTTTTGAAAATAATTTTTCTCAAATTGAACGCTATCAAGTATAACAAATTTATCCGCTTTGGAAAGCTTGTTAAAAAAACCCAACCAAGGCAAATGCTCGGGTTGATGAATCGTTATAATCATAAATGCTCACCTTCATCAAAACTAAGTTCACATCTTAAAACCTCAAATGCCTCTGCGTATTTTTTCCCAATTTCATATCCCCTGAATCCCGCACGACAAGTAACACCCGTTATCCATTCCTCGCCGAATTTCTTATATTCGGTAACGTGTTTTTTTAACGATTCTATTTTTTTATCTATTGTAGCGGTAATATCTACATACATTTGCGGTTTGAACGCAACATAAGAGCGTCCCGATGGAGTAATAGGTTCAAATAAAAATACCGTGTTTTTTCTTCTAGCCGCAGATATTGTAGATTTACTTACACCCACATGCGCTTGATGAGTGTCAAATGGATGATGTGTAAATATAACATCGGGATTAAACTCCGCCATTCTGCTATCTATGGCTTCTATAACCTGGGAATCATACGGAATATCTTTAGTAGAAAAATCAAGTATTTCTATATCCTCAATGCCCAAAACCTTCATGGCACCCACGCCTTCTTTAACGGCGGCATCATCCTCGCGCATAACCTTTCCATCATAATTGGTATAACCCGATTTGCTCATAATCAAAACCTTAACTTCATGCCCGGCCTCCACGGATTTTGCCAAGGTTCCGCCGCATGCGAGTTCAATATCATCAAGATGAGCGCCCACTACAAAAATTTTCATTTTCAAAGCCCCTTTGAATTTTATTTTCTCAAACTTTTAACTATTTTAGAAAAAACTTTATAAAACGGTTTGAAATTCATATATAATCTGTATTCTACCAACTCAAGCACGCTCATCTGCTTTTGAACGCTCTTGAAATTCATACGCATATAACCATCAAACTCGTTAAGTTTTTCTTTATATTGTTTTTGTAAATTCTCATTATATATTGGTCTACAAACGCGAAGTCGCGCTAAAAATGCCCTTTTTTTACAAACTTCTAAATGTTGCGGAAAATTTTCCCCAACAATTCTCGCTACTTCATCTTTAAAATAAATTTGGTCAAAAGAGTTGGCGTTAAAACTCCTGTGTGTAACAGAAGATGAATTGCTTACATAACTGTATTTAATTTCATCAACATAACTTACGGTTTTAACCCTTGTTAAAGCAACAAGATTATACATAAAATCTTCACCGTACATATATCCTTCTTTGAAGAATAAGTCCTTTAAAATTTCCTGTTTATAAACCTTGTCACACATACCGTTTATTTGTCTGCCAACAACTAAATCCACTGCATCCGCGTGTGATATTTCGTAAATTTTACCCGTCGGAGCATCTCCGCTAATATAAATGGTTTCCCCGCTCTCGTTGACCGATTTTTCTCTGAAGAATATTAAATCAGAATCGTATTTATTTATTGCCGAGAATACGCAGTCATAAGTATCGTGTTCGATATAGTCATCACTATCAATAAAGGTGATATATTCGCCTTTAGCAATCCTAAGCCCTGCATTGCGTGCTGCAGATAGGCCTTTGTTTTCTTGATGAACAACTTTAATGCGCTTATCCTTATCAGCATATTCATCGCAAATGCTACCGCTTTTATCTACCGAGCCATCATCAACAAGAATTATTTCTAAATCTTTATATGTTTGATTAACGATAGATTCGATACATTTTTTTAAATATTTTCCAGAATTATAAATAGGAACTATAACACTAATCATTGTTTCGACCTCTAAGATAAAACATAATCGTATCCCATACTGTAAACACAATAAATAAAATTAAAATTGTAAAGAGTGTTTTTAAAATAGACGAAAATATGTCTTCACTTTTAAAAACTATCGCACCGAGAAATCCCAACACTTCATAATGCATACCGTAATACCATAAACTTTTAACACCGATTTTAGAAATAAATTTAATTTTTTCTAAAATAAAAGCAATCCTAAAAATCAAAAAACTTCCGCACACACTATGAACGACAAAAAGCAAGGGATTTCCTATATTTAAACTACTCAAATCTATTGACTTTTCAAAAAACAAAACATTAAGCGCTAATGAAACCACATATCCAGACAACACTATCAGACCGACTTTATTGCTTGTAAAATTCACTTTCTTATCTTTGAAATACTTACCAACCACCAAAAAAACAACGGCAAACGGTGCAATCGTTAAAACGGAAATAGTCTTACTAATGATAAATATGATATATGCTACAGCACTCAAAGCAACAAAGGGTACCAGCGCCAAAACATTTTTGCATTTTCCCCAAATCTTTAACATTGCGAAAAATACAACTTTCACTATTAAGATACACGGCAAAAACCACAAACCGTAAACCGAAGTGGCATCCCTACCGCTGATAGGAAATAAAACGCTTTTAATGCCGCTCAGCGCATTAAATTCTCCGGAATGTAAAAATTTTGATTTTATGAAAAAATATAACAATAAAACTGCAGATAACACTAAATATGGAACTATTATGCCTTTGAATTGTTTCTTTAAAAATTCCTTCCAAGTTATAATTCCACCACTAAATGTGTATCCCGATAATATAAAAAATGCCGCCATATGGAAGGAATAAATAATTATGTTAATAACTTAATAACACTCAGAGTCGTAGCATGACCTAATATTACCAAAAATATCAATATACCCTTAGCCGAATCCACCCATTCTATTCTCTTGCTCATTTTACTTCCTCACAACAAATTTGCTTTTAGATATTCTTTGCTTCTCTCGCGTTCAAAATTTATGGTGTTTTCAACAAATTGAATATTGAAAATTGCAGGGATATTTATGTCGTTATCTTCTTGCGAAACGGCATTGCTTTCCGCGCCCACAGATTTAAGCAATGTGCTTATTCTTCCATCCTTTAATCCGTCTATGCAGATAAAGGGTTTGCCATATATAAGCGAAAACACCGTGCCGTGAAAAGATGAGGTAACCACGGCTTGAGTATTGTCGATAAGCGAAAGAAAATCCTTGGGGCCCGCGTCGTATCGCTTAATAAACGGATTGAAATAATCTGTTTTATTTCTATACTTGGTAGCAACAACAGGCACACCCATTTTCTTTGACAATTCTCGCGCTATGCGAATATGGTTTTTATTAGGTTCAAGGCAATAAAACAGTATGTATTTACCCTGCGCTTCGCCCATATTGCTTTGTAATTTTCTCCACTGTTCTTTTTTGAGCAATAATGTGGGGTCTATATGAATTTGGGTATCGTCACACCCAAGCAATTCATCAACCATTTTTTTGCTTTTTTCTTCGCGAAGAGAAATAGCGCTATATTCTTTTAGGAGTTTCTTATAATGTTCACTATCGTATTTAGACCAATCAATATCTAATGGTCCTAAACTTGCAGCATAGGAAACCTTCTTGCACTTTATTCCATCCAAAAGATAGGCGAAATCAAAATCTTTAGCCCTGATATTCCAGATTTGGTCGCTTCCGCTGATGATAACATCATAAGTTGAAGCTAATTCCCTTAATTCCTCCAAAGAATTAACTTCTTTGGTTGTATTAAGTTGATTAGCAAGGAAATCTTCAAACTTTAAGCTTTGCTTTTTTAGTTTAGCGTAATATGGCAAAGCCATAAATGATTTAATGATGCGCTTTATTGATTTAACATTGAAAATTTTATATAAATCTTTTTGCAAATCAGTTCTGAAATTTAAAACATCATATTTGCATTCATTGCCATTTTCTTTCGCTAATTGCTCCACATAGGTTTGAAGAGCATAAGTTTGAAGCATAGAGCCATAATTATGAGCGCCGTGAAATGTTATTACTGCTATTTTTAACATCTATTCCCCTCATTCTTATTTTAGCTTTCATCCGTAACATAACTTTGGGGAAACAATAGGCAAACAAAATATTTATAGTTTCCCATATTTTAATTTGATTAAATCTGAATGCCAAATGCATATATGTATTGATGATTTCTTTAATACGAGCATATTCTTCGGCGTTATTTGCTTTAGAAACTTTATATCGCGCCCTTAAATTTATCGCCGCTTTTAATGTATATATGTGTGTTAAAAAAGCATGTTCCTTTGCTTCATCCTCGTATATATTTTCTATTTTTTGCCTAGCTTCCAATAAAGAAAATCCGCGCGAATTATACATCGTCAAAGATTTCATAGTTGGTTTTCGCTGACGATAATGGTAAACCTTAAGCGGAATAAAAGATGTCGCATTAATATTTTTACAATATCTGGATACAAATTCGAAATCTTCGCATATATGCAAACTTTCATCCAAATACAAATTTTCCATTAATTCGCGTTTGAATAGTTTGTTCCAAAGAAAACCCGCAAAAGTTTTTGATACTAACATTTGTTCATATGTAGATGATTTGTTCACCTTGATGGGCTCTACGCTATCCCGAATGTTATTGGTTGTATCTTCCTCACTATAACAATAATCGGCTTCTACCACGGCCAAATCAGCGCCGCTCAACTCGAGATTATTAACCAGAAGTTCTAGAAAATCAGAAGATACCCAATCATCTGAATCCACAAAAGAAATGTATCTTCCTACGGCGTTTTTTATCCCCAAATTTCGCGCACTGCTAACTCCACCATTATTCTTGCGCAAAAGTTTTATGCGGTTATCTAACTTGGAAATGTTTTTATATTCCGTTGCAAAATTTTCATTGGAACCATCATCTATAATTAAAATTTCAAAATCCTTGAATCTTTGATTTATCAAGGATGATATACACTTTTTCAAAAGGAAACTTTCTGTATTGAAAACAGGTATTATAATTGATACCGTTGGATTCGCACTCATACTATCACCAACCATTCAAACTTTTTTAAAGGTGCGAAAACACCCATCTGAAATTATTCAAATCTTCTGAAATAACAATATTATAAAGCCAGAATATGGCATAAAGGACTATTATCATCACCTTCATTGCAATTCTATCCCGTTTTTCCGCAGACTCTAAAATTGAACTCAATCCTAACGGAACAAACGCTCCCGTATACAAAGCCAAACGGGCAAGATATGCGCTATCTGCTGTGGCAACCCAAGTAACCGCATTAGCAATCAACATATATGCATAAAATACCTGCTCTTTTTTCAGTTTCTTTGAAAAGGCATAATAAACCGCCAAAACTGCCGGAGCGCAGTTCGCTAAAATTCTTAAAATATTAACACTTTTTGATGCATATACACCCACAACAAATTCTTTGTCATTAAGCCAACCGATAAAATCAAACACTACTTCATAACTTCGTGAAACCATTACGGCAATAATAGTTATAATCAAGAGTCTTACAGTGGAAAAATTTTCGGAATAAACAAAATAAATCAAAACAAAAAACATTGCCGACCTATGAGCCAAGAAAGCAATTCCGCAAATCAGGAGAAATTTCCAAAACTTTCTCTCAATTATATATTTGCGACCTAAAAACACTATTGCTACGGCAATATACTGTCTGATACCATTGAAACTTCCTATCCATCCACCCGCAAAAATATAAAGTAGCGTTACAAAAATAAAATCTCTTGTTTCATTTAGAGTGCTATACACCATTAAACCAACGGTTATTACCGATGCTATAAAAAACATAGGAAAATAACTATCAAACAATAAATAAGAAAATTTACCTATTATCGGTAATATCGGTTCATCTAAATTAAACAATTCCTCTAATGCTCTTTGGGAATAATCGTTCTCATACATTAATTTGTACGCGCCATAATCCGCACCCACAAAGTATCGGCAGCCCGCCGTTACGGTAAGCGTTGCTATAATAACAAACAAAAAGATTTTAATATCTCGGTTTTTTGATAGGGATACATCTCCGCCTGCAGTAAGAGATGCATTATAATTTCCCTGCGCCATATATGAAAAAAATAAAACAATGGCGATAACAACAAAATAAGTAACCATCTATTTCCTCGCGAATCTATTTTTATTTTGAATATCTTTTTTTATGGATGATTTGATATATTTTTGAAGGCACAAGACCCAAAAGGATTGAGCGCAAACAAAAAATATAATTGTAAATCGGGAGTTTTAATGTTTTAATAACCAAAGCTTCTGCATATGCTGCATTTAACCTATATTTAAATTTTCTTCTCAATGTAGCATTTCTATCGTCACGCATGCTGTAAAGGGGCTCCCGGATATTCATACCTCTGAATCCTTTAGCGTACATTTTCATCCAAAGGTGATAATCCTCCACCCTTAAAAGCTTTTTATCAACAGAATATCCGCCTACCGCATCATAAGCTTCTTTTCTCACCATTGCCGCCGCGTGACAGAAGGGAGTGGTTTTAATAAAACTTTTATTGGTTGGTTTTGATTCCGCATTTGTTTTTCCCCAAACACCATTCTCATCAAATAGGTACATACTGGAACTGACTATTGCGATATCTGGGTTCCTTTTAAAAAACTCTATCTGTTTTTCAAATCGGGTAGGGTCACAGATATCGTCCCCATCCATTCTGGCTATAAACTCACCGTCGGCAAATTCCAAACAATGATTAAGGGTAAAATTAAGCCCCATATTTTTTTCGTTTTTTATAAGCTTAATTTTTTCGGGATATTTATTTTGATATTCTTCGGCAACTTTATACGTAGCATCCTCGGAACCATCATCACACATTATAAGTTCCCAATTAGTATAGGTTTGGTTAATGATGGAATTTATTGCTTCCGACAGTGTATTGTCGCAATTATATATTCCCATAATGATGCTAATTTTTTGGCACATTACTATTCATCCTTTTTCGTTTTTATTTTTGGATTATTCAAATCGATCCAGCTGCCTATTTTAAAATCCCATTCCTCAGGTTGAATATCATTACATCCTCCGCCGTGGTAGAATGTAGTTTCACCAAAATAAATTTTGCCATCAACATTATATAAGTCAACTCGGCAAAACGGAAATGGTTGCGACAACTTACGAGCAATCTCAACCATTTTTTCAAAATTTTCCGGTTTCTTAACCTCATAAGAAGCGTTTGGACGTGTTTCTTTTACAGGTAAAAGATTAAAATCCATATCATAAATGTTGCGAGGATAGAAGTGATTATAGCTACTGTCAGGATTTATAACGCCTAAATCGAGAAATAACAATTTAGGTTCACCATCAAAACACATAAATTTATAATCTGTAGGGAGCTGACCGTTTTTATCCCTAATAACCTTTTCAACCAAAACTTTGCGTTTTATGTTCTTGTAGTTCCATTCACGGGATAAAACATATGCATTATGTTTTAAAATAAAACGCAGAGTTCTTTTTGAGAAAACAAGATTCTTTTTACTGGGAGGAAACTTTGGATCATAAAACAAATGACCACCAGAATTGTGATTGCATTTTATGACAATTTCTTCATTATACTTGTCTAATTTTATATCATCAACATTTTCATAAACATCGAGTAACGGAATCAAAATATCCTCTAATCCACATTCCTTTACATAACCACGAACAAGAAACTTATCTGAACAAAGTGTCAACATATCATCTCGATTGTTTAATTTAAGCCACCATACTTTTTCATCAAAAAATTGAGGGTTTGATAAATTTAATTGTTTCCCTGTATATAGATGATAAAACCACTTAGCATAACGTTCTTCGCCCCATATTTTACCTAAAACCGTAGCAACGGTATACTTTATTGACGTATAAATCAAATCTAAAATTCCATTCCTGCCAGACATATTAGAAATAATATTTTTAATTTTTCTTAAAATCATTGTATTTTCCTTCCTTCTCATGCGTTATGGCAATTACAAATTCTCCTTATACCATTCTATCGCAAGTTTAATTCCATCCTGGAAGCTATAATCAGGGTCGTATCCGAGTAGTTTCTTTGCCTTGGAAATATCCGCATTGCTATGCTTGATATCTCCTTTGCGGTCGGGACCAAAATTGGGTTCAATATCAACTCCCAACGCCTTCGTAAGTCCATAAAAAATATCGATAAGATATTCCCTTCCGCCGTAAGCAATATTATATGCTTCGCCTGCGGCTTCGTGAGATGCAAGACACGCCTTTAAATTAGCTTCAATAACATTATCAATATAGGTAAAGTCACGGCTTTGCTTGCCGTCACCGTTTATGGTGGGAGTTTCGCCGTGAAGTAACATCTTCAAAAATTTAGGTATTACTGCAGCATAAGCGCCATCGGGGTCCTGACGGCGACCGAAAACATTAAAGTAGCGCATACCGTAGGTATCAAGACCGTAGTGCATAGTATAAAGCTTCGCCCATTCTTCATCGCAACGCTTGGTAAGGGCATAGGGGGACAATAAATTACCCTCTCTACCCTCGGTTTTTGGAAGGTTGGGCTCATCGCCGTAAACCGAGGAGCTTGAAGCATACACGAATTTCTTTACACCGCACTGTCGGGCTGCCTCTAACATATTGAGAGTACCCTGAATATTATTTAAGCTGTAAAAGAGAGGCATTTCCAAACTTCTTGGAACACTTCCCCAAGCCGCCTGATTTAATACGAAATCTATTCCTTCACAGGCCTTCATGCAAGTATCTAAATCCTTAATGTCGCCCTTAATAAACTCGTAGTTAGGATTATCAAGGAACATATCAACATTTTGCTGTTTGCCTGTTGAAAGGTCATCAAGAGCCCTTACTTTGTATCCCATATTAAGTATGGCTTCGCAAAGATTGCTTCCAATAAATCCTGCCGCGCCCGTTACTAAAAATTTGGTATTTTCTGGAAATTTTAAATGTTTATAGCCCATAAATTATAATCTCCAATAATTGTATCCAAGGTTCTCATATTCCTTGCGGTTGAGAAGTCCCTTAATATCAGCAAGAACTTTGTTGCCGTTGTCACCGGATTTAAACATCTTATCAAAATCGGAGGGAGTAAGTGTCTTAAATTCATCGTGAGCAACAGCGAGAATTATAGCATCACAATCACTGATAGAATCAATATCTACGAATTCTACGCCGTAAAGGTGCTTTGCCTCGTCCTTATCTGCGGTGGGGTCGGCAATCCGGGCGGTAATGCCATATTCCTCAAGTTCATTGAAAATATCAACTATCTTGGTATTTCTCGTATCGGGACAGTTCTCTTTAAATGTGAAGCCAAGAATGGCAACCCTTGCCTTTTTAATAGCCACGTCTGCCTTAATAAGATTTTTAACTACGCTCTCGGCAACATATTTACCCATATCATCGTTAATACGTCGTCCCGAAAGAATAATCTGACTATGATAACCAAGCTGCTCTGCCTTATATGTAAGATAATAGGGGTCAACACCGATACAGTGTCCGCCAACAAGACCTGGGAAGAATTTTAAAAAGTTCCACTTTGTTCCTGCAGCTTTAAGCACCGACTGGGTATCAATTCCCATCTTATTAAATATAATGGAAAGCTCATTCATAAAGGCGATATTTATATCTCTTTGGCTGTTTTCGATAACCTTAGCGGCTTCGGCAACCTTAATGCTTTCGGCTCTGTGTACACCTGCCTCAACAACAAGCTCATATACCTTGGCAATTTCATCAAGGGATTCCTCGTCCATACCGCTAACGATTTTAACGATGGTTTCAAGGCGGTGAACCTTATCACCGGGGTTGATGCGCTCGGGAGAATAACCGATTTTAAAATCGACTCCGCATTTAAGACCCGATTCCTTTTCAAGAATTGGAATGCAAACATCCTCGGTAACACCTGGGTACACTGTTGATTCGTAAACTACGATAGAACCCTTGGTAAGATTTCTACCAACTATCCGTGAAGCGCCTTCAACGGGGGTTAAATCGGGGGTGTGGTCGTCGTTTACAGGGGTAGGAACCGCAACGATATGGAACTTTGCCTCGCGAAGTTTGGTTTCATCTGAGGTAAATTCAACCGTTGTATTTTTAATAACCTCATCGCCAACCTCATTTGTGGGGTCAACGCCCGACTTATAAAGTTCGATTTTCTTGGCATTAAGGTCAAAACCTACAACCTTTACCTTCTTTGCGAAAGCAACAGCAATAGGCATACCTACATAGCCAAGACCTACTAAGGATATTTTTTCTTCACCTTTAAGAATTTTCTCATACAGTGACATTTTAATTACCTCTTTACTTTATTGATAAGATTTTCAACATTTCTTCGTTTACTTTGCCTACTTCAAATTTTTCATGGCAATAATTTATACTTTCTGTTCCCATTGTTTTAATGCTATCGGGATTGATAATGAACTTTTTCATCGCATCGGCTAAATTTCTATGGTCTTTTATCGGAACAATAAATCCGTTCTTCCCATCAATTACCGTTTCTCTGCAACCGTTAGTATCGGTTGTAACAATGGGTCTTCCCATAGCCATTGCTTCAAGCACAGTTCTGGGTGTTCCCTCTCGGTAGGAAGGAAGAACATAAACGGAACAACCCTCATAATAAGGTCGCACATCGCTAGTTTCCTCAAACCTTTCAACGATACCCTCATTTATAAACTGCTCTATATATTCCCTATCCACCGCATCCTGCATATTGGTTTCAAATTTGCCGAGCAGATTGAATTTCACATTTGGATATTCACTCTTTACGATTTTTGCAGCTTCAAGATATTCTGTAACGCCCTTGCTCTTAAGCAATCTCGATAACATAAAAAATGTTATTTCCTTTGGGTATCCTGCAGGAGCAAAATGCTCCATATTAACGCCCGAACCGTTAACGATATGGCATTTATCCTTTTTAACAAGGCCTTTTTCGCAAAACTCTTTTAGGTCGTCTGCGTTTTGGAAAATAATATTATCCGCTGCAGAAAAACCTATGCGGTATAAATTTCTAACGATTACCCCTAAAACTCTCGCCTTGAAACTTTTGGAGGTGAAGGTGTAGCCACCGCCTGTAACCATACTGTTAATGTTTTTGACTCCCGCCAGCTTTGCCGCTATGGCACCGTAAACCACAGGTTTCACAGTATATCCAAGCGTGACGTCGGGTTTTTCTTTTTTAATTAATTTATAAAGCTTGAATAGATATTTTAAATCTCCTAGGATATTGGTACCGTTTTTGTTTACGGGAACTGTTATAAATTTTGCGCCCAAAGCAGTTATTTTTTCAATATCCGTTTGGTCAGGTCCCGTTACTATTACCTCATATCCTTTGCTTGCAATATCCTTTACAAGGTCCCCTCTGAAATTATATACCGTGCGATTTTTGGGAGAAATAAGAAGAAATTTCAAAAATTCACACTCCTACAACCTAATTTTAGAAAAAATATCTAAATACAATTTTTCAAATCTTGCTCTATTTTTAGTGTGTTTTACATTGACAACGGAAATATCGCAATTAGCTATCTTCTCATTTTTTAATTGCATAATATCCTTATGCAATTTATCTTCAATGCGGTACTCAACCGGAGTAGAAAGCATTAACTGTAACAAACATCTGTTGTTATACGGTATAGTTATATCATAGGATATCTGATGTTCTCCGGTAATAACCAATCCGTTCCAGCTACTCATACGGAATTCCCAGAAAAATAAATCATACCAGGGGATAATTTTAAAATCATCATCAGTATAGTAAGTTTTCAAAAAATCGCTAAATACCTCGTCGGTTTCGCGAATAAGTTTTCTATCAGTAATAAAAACTTTGTATAAATTGGTTGCATATCGAGGCGTGAGTTTTTTAGGAAATTTTCTCTTATTAAATCTTTTATGATAATAAGCTCTGGCAACCTCAGAAACCCAAGATTTTACCTCAACATCAAAATCGCTACAGTCAATAAAGAAAGCTCTTTTCCTAACATCGTTAGCATTGCTTTTACCTGTGCTTCCGCTATTATACTCCATAATTTTACTGAGTTCCGGTATGTTTTCGTAGTCGCAGTCATTGTTAGATATACGGTATGTATTGTGTTTCAACCCAAGCATTTTACATATTTTAGAAGCCGCTACTGCATCCACATTCTCGGAATCCGAAGAAGTATAACTAAAATATTTATATTTGTCATATTGGCCATTGGTGCACGAAAGAGTGGTTTTGCTATCGCAACCACCTGTAAGAGAAATTGCGGCCTTTTCCCATTTTTTATGAATAATCGCCATACTTTTTGACAGTATACCGGCGGATTTGTCGACAATTTTTTCATATGGCAAATCAAGCAAACCATCATCTGCCGTCGGGAAAAATCGTATTTTTTTGAATTCTGAATTCTCGTAAAGAACGTAATGATTTGGTATAAGCCGCTTAAAAGCACCATATGGTGTCATATCACCCGGCATTGATTTTCCAAAAAGGTGGTAAAATTTATAGTTAATCAGTTTTTGGATATACGAATTAAATTGGAGATTGCAAATATCACCTATCAAATTTGTATGAGATGAGCAATAAAACTTATCATTATGAGTTCCATAAAAAACAGTATACATTCCTGCGGCATCACCGTAAATACGAACCTTGCCGCCATCAAAAATAAACAATGCAAACATTCCTGTCCACATATTGAAATACTTCGTGAATTTTTCTTCGTTTTCTACATAATACCCCAAAGCGTTTTTTATCAAAACATCTTCTTCAATTTCATTTAATACTGGATTATATGCATGTCCTATTAAAGCAATGCTTTTATTTTCTATTGTTATCGAGTAAATCTTTTGATTCGGATGATGAATCAATCTGTATCCTGATATATCTAAAACTTTCCACATATCGTAAAACGGATATTCAGAAGTATTTATATCAAAATCATCAGTTAAAACAAATCCCTTTGGAAATAATAATTCCTGCCATGCGGTGTTTTCATCAAGTATTGTCTTAATTTCATTTTTTCGCATCTCACTGCTCACTTCGATACCACCTTACACCAATATGCGCAACAAACACAACTATACTTATAAATTATATCATATATAAATACAATAATCAAGCGGTAATGTAATTTTCATAATTTGTAGGTTTACAATAGATGTGTTACAGTAGGTAATAAAAAAGAGTGACGAATGGAAAATCCTGTGTTACAGTTAAGTTGCTGAATCAAAACGTACAGGAGGATAAACCATTCGTCATGAAAACTGTAACACAAACAATG
>JAZNWP010000100.1:0-33547 GCA_045593385.1 Acutalibacteraceae bacterium | reverse complement strand
TAATCATACTACGCCTCCCTTGCCTAAAGGGAGGTGGCAAAACCAAAGGTTTTGACGGAGGGATTTTATTTAGATTTAATCATACTACGCCTCCCTTGCCTAAAGGGAGGTGGCAAAACCAAAGGTTTTGACGGAGGGATTTTATTTAGATTTAATCATACTACGCCTCCCTTGCCTAAAGGGAGGTGGCAAAACCAAAGGTTTTGACGGAGGGATACTATATCGCCTATATGACAAATCTATAGATTTGGTATAGAATCTTTAAAATATCCTCCCACCATCTACGATGGTCCCCCCTCCTTTAGGCAAGGAGGGCAACGGGCGAACAATGTTCGCCCCTACAAGCGAAGCGTTTACGCTTCGCTGTTCCACTTATATCCCATACCCCAGACGGTTACGAGATATTTGGGGTCGGATGGGGTATCCTCGATTTTCATACGAAGTCTTCTTATATTAACATCTACAATTTTTTCTTCCCCGTAATAATCGTTACCCCAAACCGTATGGAGTATCTCGGTACGACCGATAGCGATATCTGGGGCCAAAAAGAACATTTCAACAATTTGAAACTCAACCTGAGTAAGCTCAATATTCTTGCCGCTCTTTGTAAGGGTGCGGCGGCGAAGATTAAGGGTAAAATCGCCGATAGTCAGTTCCTCTGACGAGGCCTTGGGCGTTTCGTTCACAATACCTACTCTGCGGTAAAGAGAGTCAACGCGGGCTAAAAGCTCAGAAGGGCTGAAGGGCTTAGTAATATAATCATCGGCGCCTATCATAAGACCGCTTATTTTATCCATCTCCTGAGATTTGGCGGTAAGCATTATAATACCAAGGGTCTGGCTTCTGCTTCGCAACTCCTTACAGAGAGAAAAACCATCCATTCCCGGCATCATAACATCCAAAAGGGCGATATCGAAGCCGATATAATCGTTATCGTAAATATCAAGGGCCTCTTCCGCAGAGCTCGCCTCAACGGTTTCATATCCTGCTCTGCGAAGATTTATGGCCTCAAATTCTCTTATGGCCGCCTCATCTTCAACAATAAGAATTCTTTTCAACTTTATTCCTCCACTACTCGATAAGTTTAAAGATGTTTTTCAGTTCTTCTTTGGAAACACTCAGTTCGCCGCTCTCATCAAGAATAACGCCCAGATGAACATTATCCTCGTTTTCGGCAAGAACTATCGCCTCTTTATATTCCTCGGCTTTATAATTCTTTTTGGCAACGGTTTTTATATAACCTATCTTTTCTCCAACGGTTTCCTTTTTTGCATCGTAATAATAGAAGGTGCGAAGATTATATTCCGTTTCCTTTGCTACCGCAATTTTGCCCCACCATTTTTCAGGAACTATTACATAATATCCGTCAATGGAATTTACAATGGTGTTAAGCTTCGAAACAAGAGCTTCGCCGTTAAAGGAGCACCAGCTGGTATAGTAAAGCACCTCGTTATTAGAGGTAATGGCACTCGGCAGCACCGATGCGATGGGAATTTCTGGTATGTTGTCCCCGTTTATATCGGCGGTGGAAAGGGTGTACGCCCTGACCGTCTTAGTATTTTCAATGGTTTCAACGCTATCAAGAAGAGGGTTTACAAGCTCTCCCCTAGAGAAGAAAAGCACCTCGGTAATATTGCCGATACCCTTAACCTCGTCTATATATATAGCGGCTTGACCTGTAGAAAGGGTGGAAACCAAGGGCTCACTTGCCGCTTTAACGGTACTATCCATAAGGCAACCGCCGATTTGGGAAACACCCATAGAAGTAAGTTCAAAGAGCATTGCGCGGTTTAACTGCTCAGAAGGATTAAGATGCTGAACAAAAAGCTCCTCCTCCTTGTCTTCATCAAGGTCGCAGCAAACATAGTTGGTATAGGACTGAAGCATTCTCTGCGAGAGCGCCTCACCCGACGGAGAATAAACTGCAACCTGTCTATCCGTAGTTCCGTGAACCTCCCAGCCGACGAGAATTTCCTCTGCGCCGTCGCCGTCAAGGTCGCAAAAATCAACCCTCTCAACTCCGCCCGCAGCTATTGACTGGGTTGCTACGGATTTCCACGCGCCATTAACCGTTTTTATAAAATTAACGGTCATGGTGGTTATACCGTCCTCAACGGTGCTATAGAAAGCGAAGGCCTCCATCCTACCATCAAAATCAATATCCTCTAAAACAACGGCGCTTCTTCTATCTCCCGATGACGGATATTTGAGAATATATCCTTCGGGGGCGCTTTCGTTTAAGACATCTTTTATAGGTGACATATTCCCCGTAAGCTCGGGGGGAGAGATGAGAGCATCGGTTTCGGCGCTGAAAAGGTCGCAACCGCAAAAGGTGATTAGCCCGACAAAAATCAGACACAAACAAATTAAATGTTTCGCTTTCACGCCCATTCCTCCTTTTAATATTTATACATAATAGAGTATAGCACAAACCTTTTAAAAAATAAAGAGTAAATATATAAAATATTATATATTTATATCCTATAACCCGTGTTGTGTGTAGGGGAGGGGTCCCCCCCTCCCGATTAAAATTTGCCGTATCCTTGCGGGAGGGGAAACCCCTCCCCTACACGCACCTGTTAATATAGATAAAAATAAAATCGGAACGGCACATTGGCCGTTCCATACGATGCAAAAAACCGACGGTTTGCACCGTCGGTTTTTGATGTTAATTTATTTTGCCGTAAAGAGGGATATCGGTATCCTTTTTGGGCTCTCTTGTGGGCGCGGTGGAAACAGTGGATGAGGGCTTTCTTCCTCTATCATTTCTGCCGCCTCTGTTGTTTCTGGGGGCCTCGCCGCCTTCGGGAGAAATTACTACCCTTCTGTTGCTTCCTTCGCCAACAGACGAAGATGTAACGCCCCTGATTTCCTGAACTGCGGTATGAATAATTCTGCGCTCATAGGGGTTCATGGGCTCAAGGCGACGGCTTCTGCCGGTGCGGATAACCTGCTCGGAAATACGACCTGCAAGTGAAGTGAGGGTTTGTTCTCTCTTTTGTCTGTAATCACCGATATTAACGGATATTTTATAATATCCGCCGCCGTTATTTGCGGCAAGGTTGGAAAGATACTGCAAAGCATCCAGAGTTTCGCCTCTGTGACCGATTACGGCGCCAAGACCTTCACCGTCAAGCACAATAAACGCGCCGTCTTCCTTAACAGCCGCTTTAATGCTGACATTTTCACAGCCAAGACCTACAAGCACGGTTTTAATATAGGCAATTGCCTTACCTGCTTTGGTATCGTCGGGGATTTCTGATGCATCAACTGCATCCTTGAAATCTTCAGCTACAGTGCTCTTTTTGGGCTCTGCTTTTTTCTCTTTTTTGGGGGCTTCCTTCTTCTCAGGAAGGGGCTTTTTCTCCTGCTTTGAGGGCTTTTCTGCCTTCTTAATGTTTTTCTTTTCCTTTGCGGGCTTGGGGTCGGGGAGCTCTATATACGCTCTCACCTTGGCTTTACTGCCGCCGAATAGACCTAAAACCTTCTTTTTAGGGGTTTCAAGGATTTCGAACTGAACATCAAGCTCTATATCGGCACCCAAAGCAGCAATGGCATTTTCTCTGGCTTCGTTTACGCTTTCGCCGTAGCCAATCGCTTCTCTAATCAAGGGTAATCCTCCTTATTTATGTTGGAAAATAACTATTCCTCAACAGTTGGATTATTGAATTTTTCCAACTGCTTTTTTTCAAAAGTATAGCGTTCCTTTAGCTCCTTGCTTCTGTTTTTGGCAAGTAGCTTATTGGGACCGTAAAGCAACTGAACGCCCGATTGAATAAGTCCGCCGATAAGGGACGAGCAAATCCAATAAAAGCCAACGCCGCCGGGGAAGGTAAAGCCCAAAAACAGCGATATTAAAGGCATTGTGAGCATCATACCTGCCATAGTAGGCGCATCGGGATTGTTGCGTTTGTTTATCATCATCGAAATAATCGATGTGAGAATCTGGGATAAAAATGCAAATATGGGAATCAACCATATCATACGGAAATTTGCAAAAATATTTATATTGAATTTAGGGGTTTCGGTTAAGTTTATACCGATAAAGGAATAATCAATTTCCGACTCCTTAACATTATCTATAAGGTCGGCAAGGTCATCCTCAATCTTCTTGTAATCCTTTTCACTCATAACCTCGCTGAAAACTTCGGGTTTTTCTTCAATAATACGAATTAAAGAAAGTTCGTTACGAGCATTCTTCTCATTCCAAGAGGTTTCTTCTATAATGCGGTCATATTCAGATTTATTCTCTTCCTTAAGGTCGGCAAGAGAGCTTGAAAACGCCTTTGTAACATTTTCGATTTTTTTACTTTCTGCCTGCGACATATAGGTGAGGGGCGAAAGAATAAGGGAGTAAATACACATCATCAAAGCGAGACGGATTATCATAGGTAAGCATCCGCCCGACATTGATACCTTTTCTTCCTGATAAAGCTTCTGCTGAGCTTCGGCAAGCTTCTGACGGTCGTCACCGTAACGCTTCTTAAGGTCATCAAGCTTGGGCTTGATGCGAAGCTGGTCAACGGCAGATTTCTGGCTTTTGATACTAAGGGGTATCATAACCACATTTATAAGAAGTGTGAAGAGAAAAACGGCACCCGCAAAGCTGCCGCCGAACATATCGGCAAAAAATCTCAACACATAACTTAAAAGCTGATTTATAAAGTTCATCAATCGCACTCCTATTTACTTTTTTCTTTCGGGAACGGGGTCCACCCCGCCCTGACAAAAAGGATTGCACCGCAATATTCTCCATACAGATAAAGCCGTTCCTTTAATACATCCGTGAACGGTTATGGCCTCAATAGCGTAGGCCGAACAGGTAGGTGTAAATCTGCAACAGGAAATTTTCCGAGGGGAAATATGGCGCTGATAAAATCTAATAAGCCCTATAAGACCTCGGCTAATCACATTCATTTTCATTTAAAATTCCTGCTTTTTTAAGGTGACCGCGCATTTTTTCGGCAACTACATTACTTTTAGTTTCGAGAATTCGCGTTCGCGCAACGCACACAAAATCATACCCCTTCTCGATATGGGAGGCACACTGGCGAAAGGCGGCAGTTATAACCCTTTTGGCTCGGTTTCTCTCCACCGCTCCGCCGATTTTCTTGGTGACGGTAATGCCAAGCCGCGTCCTTTCCTTTCTTCCCTTAGCGATATAAAGCACGAAGGAAGAAGAAACAAAGGGGCTGCCCTTATGGTAAATCCGTTTGAAATCGCGGTTCAACTTTAATTTTTCAAAGTGTTGCATAGAAAAACTCCTTTTATGAAATAAAAGGAAAAGCCACGGGAAGTGGCTTTTTAGTAAGTCAACTGCTTTCTTCCTTTTGCTCTGCGGCGGGCTAATACCTTACGGCCGTTAGCGGTAGCCATTCTCTTTAAGAAACCGTGCTCTTTTTTACGATGAAGTTTCTTGGGCTGATAAGTTCTTTTCATTAGTTCCAACCTCCTTGTTTACATTGGTCATATAAAAAACACAAATGCATTTATTTTTCAATTAGATAACCTATCAGTTTGACATTATACCCTAAAGAGTACCTTTCTGTCAACTAAAATCTGCAAATTAAAGGGTATTTTTTAAAAAAACTCTTGCAAAACAATACGGCTTGTGATAATATATCTGTGTTCGGCAATATATTGTGTAACAAAAAATTTAATATGGGGGTATAGCTCAGCTGGGAGAGCGCTTGAATGGCATTCAAGAGGTCAGCGGTTCGATCCCGCTTATCTCCACCAAAAACAAGGCAGTCAAATGACTGCCTTGTTTTTTATCCATCGCGAAGCGATGGCATATCATCAACCGAAGGTTGCATATCATCAGTCCGCAGGACTGCATATCATCACACGATGCGTGTATGTAATCAAAAAGTCCCGCCGAAGCGGGACTTAATTTTATTTTAACTTATTCTTCTGTTTCGGTGGTTTCTTCTGCGTGAGCTTCGGCAACAGGGATATCTTCTACTACGGGTTCTGCGACTTCGGGTAATAAATCGTTGTGGAAATTAACCATTGTTGCACTCATATAGGGAATAACATAAATATAGGCAATACCAAATGTTATTGCGCCTAAAAGCGACCAACCGATAAAAGAAAGACCTAATACGAAATAATCCATTTTATGACCGTGCATCATAGCTTTTGAACGGTTAATAGCTTCAAGAGCGCTGATACCCTTGTTTTCTGCAACTATGTACATTGCCTGAGAATAGGAAATTGCCTTAATAATGCCTGGGATATAGAAAAGCAAACTCCAAAGGAATGTGAATAAACCAACTAGAAAAGTAGTTTTAAAGGCGGTCCAGAAATCATCAAATCCTGAGAAAACATCCTTCACCTCAGGGTCTTGACCTTTTGCAAGGTTAAGATAAATTCTTACCACACTCAGCGAAAATGCGGGTGTAAGGATAAATGTTACAGCCAGAGGACCTACAACGGGAATTAAGCCAAGTATTAAACCCGCTAAAAACGCTATTACCGCAATAATCACTGTAACGAGGAACAGTATACCGATTTTACCGCGGATTTGCTCCTTTGCCATCTGCTTCAATTCTGTTCTTGTTTTCATTTGTTTATCTCCTTAGAGTTTATTACAAAGCAAAAACTTTGTTGTTATTATTTTACTATAAAAATACAGATTTTTCAACATTTTTCTATTTTTTAAAGCCCCATTGCTACCGTTAGCATTTTTTCTATTTTTTTATAAATTTCCTCTGCCGTGTTTATGGGAAGAGGATTTTTTCCTTTGCCCACTTCCACCGTAAAGGCGGGGCGGTCAAACTCCAAAATAAACCAGTCTTTAAATCCGCCGCCCGAAGCGAGTCCCATGGGCACATCAAGGGCATAGCCCGACTCCGTAGCCAATATTTCAGCCATTCTTTTGCTCTTTTTGGGGTGTATATTTTTATATCCGTGATAGATGACTTCACCTTGAGAGTGAAGGGCTAAAGCGTGGCAAATATTTACCCTTCGGCATAGGTCACAAAGGGCTTTGGTTTCGGGCTCGCTTTCGGGAGCCCGACCGCCGTAACGGGTGGGCGAAGGTCCCCATATACCCGCTCTTTCCTCCCGTTTTTTAAGGTCTTCCCAGTCGGCATTAAAATTATGGTTTATATCCACGCCTCTGAAATTTGAGTTCCATATTTTAAAGTTCCCTTGGCACAAATTTCTGATTTCTTTTTCCTTGCCGACGCAACCCTTTTTGCCGAGTATACTGATATCGCAACCGTCGGGGTTTATTCGCGGCAAAATTAAAATGCTTCTTTTAGCGAGAATTCTCTTCAGATTTATACCGCATAAATCCTCTCCCTTTTTTATACACTCGCCCAACCTCTCAAGGAAAAACAGGGTGATATTTGTAGTTATATGCTCGCTTCCATGAAAGGCGGCGGCATATAAAACGCTCTCCCTCCCCGCCCCGATTTTTATACCCTTAATATCAAGACCTCTCACGCTTTTTCCAATGGCAAAGGGTTTAAAAAACGGATACTCGTGGCATAGCGCCCGTAATGCTTTATTTAGGTTTGCGTAACTGTAATCCTCTGATTTTATCAACATTTTACCGCCCCGTTAGTTAATGAAATAGTATGTTTACATTAAAATATACAATATATAGCACTTGAAATATGCGGCGAAATAGAGTATAATTAATTGATTTTATTTCCCAAGGAGTGACACTTTTTGAAAACCTATCTTGAAATGACAAGGGAAGAATTATCGGCCGAGTTTAAAACCGTTAAAGCCGAGTATGAAAAACTCCGCTCTTTGCACCTTACCCTTGATATGTCCCGCGGAAAACCCGGGGCCGACAATATGGATTTAAGTGAAAAAATGTTTGACCTTGTCGGTAATGACACAGGGTTTAAAAATATCGACGGTATCGATTGCCGTAACTATGGCGGTCTTGACGGTCTTCACGAATTAAAAATTCTTTTCTCAAAAATTCTTGAAGTTCCCGAGGACCAGATTATAGTAGGCGGCAACTCATCCCTCAATATGATGTATGATACCATTGCTCAGGCAATGACCCACGGCTTCGGCTCTACCCCTTGGCTATTGCAGGGAAAACTTAAATTCCTCTGCCCTGTTCCCGGATATGACCGTCACTTTGCCATTACAGAGTATTTTGGTTTTGAACTTATCCCCATCCCTATGGACGAAAACGGTCCTGATATGGATGCCGTTGAGGAATATATTAAAGACCCTTGCGTTAAGGGTATCTGGTGCGTTCCCAAATACTCAAATCCCGAAGGAATTACCTATAGCGACCAAGTTGTCCGCAGATTTGCGAATTTAAAACCCGCCGCAAAGGATTTCCGTATTTTCTGGGATAACGCTTATGTTGTTCACGACCTTTATGATGAGGGCGACCAGCTTCTCAATATCTATGATGAGTGCGTTAAGGCGGGTAATCCCGACCTTCCCCTTATCTTCGCATCCACCTCTAAAATTACCTTCCCAGGCGCAGGTGTTGCAGTTGAGGCGGCAAGTCCCAACAATGTAGCTATGCTAAAAGGCAGAATGAAATTCCAGACCATCGGTCCCGATAAGCTAAATCAGCTTCGCCACTCTCGACTGCTTCGTTCTATGAGTGACCTTAAAGCCCATATGAAGCGCCACGCCGACTGCATCAGACCAAAATTCCAGAATGTTCTCGATGCTTTTGATGACTCCTTGGCAAATACGGGAATTGCCCGTTGGACCAATCCCAAGGGCGGATATTTCATCAGTTTATATGTCCTCGAAGGTTGCGCCAAGCGCACCGAACAGCTTTGCGCCAATGCAGGTTTGGTTTTGACCCCCGCAGGCGCCGCTTACCCCTACGGCCTCGACCCTAAGGATTCAAATCTCCGTATAGCCCCCACCTATCCTTCGGCAGAGGAAATCGGTACTGCCGCTAAGGTACTTTGCGCCGCCGTAAGATACGCCGCTTTGGAGAAGCTTTTGCAAGATTAAATTGACATAATGTCCATTTAAATATATAATATTTATATTAAAAAAATTGGAGGAATACCAATGAAGTCCAAAAGAACAGGTAAGCTTTGGTTCTTTGTGATTTTTCTGTTGATTCTTGCATTTACCTATGCATCCTTCTTCGGAATTTACAATTACTATGGCGATACCAAAACCGTTTACACAAAGGGAGCAAATGATATCCGTTGGGGTATCGATATAAGCGGCGGTGTTGAAGCCGTGTTTTCTCCCGATATTAAGGATGCCGAAATAACTGCCGAGGATATGGAATCCGCCAAGGCAATTATCGAAACCCGTCTTGTTAACAATAATATCACCGACTATGAGGTTTACCTCGATTCTGTTAACCATCAGGTTATCGTTCGTTTCCCATGGGCAGCAGAGGAAAGTGATTTCGATGCTCAGGAAGCCATAAGAGAACTTGGCGAAACCGCTCAACTCGCCTTCTATAACGGAGATACCAAAACAGGTGCTCCCTTTATGAAGGGCGAAGTTGTTGAAAGCGCTACCGCTTCCTATGATGAGCAGCACGGATATGTTGTAGCTCTTCGACTTAACCCCACAGGCGCCGCCGCATTTGCTACCGCTACTGCCGAGGCCGCTGCCAACAAGACCAATATCTCTATCTATATGGACGATACGCAGATTTCTTCCGCTTCTTGCTCTGAAGCCATCACAGGCGGCCAGGCAATTATCTACGGTAACTTCACTGCCGAATCGGCAAGTGAACTTGCAAACCTTATCAATGCAGGTTCTCTCCCCTTCGCCCTCTCGGTTGATGATAGCAAACTCCAGATAATCTCCCCCACCTTGGGCTCCAATGCTTTGGAGGTTATGGTGATTGCGGGCTCCATCGCATTTGCCGTTGTTTGCCTTATAATGATTCTTCGTTACCGCGTTAACGGATTTGTTGCCGCCGTTGCCCTGCTCGGTCAGCTTGCGGGCACCATCGCTTGTATTTCGGGCTTCTTCCCCGGAAGCTCCAGCTTCACCCTCACCATCCCAGGTATTGCAGGTATTATCCTTTCTATCGGTGTGGGTGTTGACTGTAATGTTATCGCCGCCGAGCGTATCCGCGATGAATTCCAGAACGGCAAAACCATTGATGGCGCTATCGATTCGGGCTACAAGAACAGTTTAAACGCTATTATCGACGGTAACGTTACCATCGTTATTGTTTCTCTTGTACTTATGGGCGCCTTCGGCACTTCGGACAGTTTCTTAACCAAGATTCTCTCCTTCATCTTCTCTGCCTTCGGCACCTCTATTACTGGCTCTATCTATTCATTCGGTTACACCCTTTTAATCGGTGTTATATTCAATCTTATTATGGGCGTTCTTGCTTCCAAGCTTATGTTAAAGAGCGTATCTCAGCTCAAGTTCATGAGAAAGCCCTTCTTGTATGGAGGTAAGAAAAATGGCTAATAAAACAATTAACACTAAAAAGGCATTTAAAATTTCGGTTTTAGTTTATGCCGCAGTATTTATCGTAGGTATAATCATTACCCTTTTTGCAGGTGTTAAAATGGATATCGACTTTAGCGGCGGTACCATTTTAAGCTACTCCTATGAAGGCGAAATCGCCGAAAAGGATTTCGATAAAGTTGTTGACGAAGTTCTTGATAAGCAGTATAAACTGAGTCAGAACACCTCTATTTCGGGCGATACTAAAACATATATCGTAACCCTCGCTGATAAGGAAGCCCTTTCTGCAGAAACTCAGGAAAAGCTTATTACCGAGCTTACCAAAACCTTTAAGGATAACAAGGTTGCCCTTTATGACTCTAAGTCGGTTAACCCCTCTATTGCAGGTGTTTTCTTCCTTAAATGTTTAGCCGCAGTTTTACTTGCCGCCGCTTTGGTGGTTGTATATGTTGGCTTCCGATTTAAGAAAATCGGCGGCGTTTCGGCGGCTCTCACCGCCCTTTGCGCATTGGTACTTGACCTGTTTGTGAGCTTCTTTGCCTGCGTGATTTTCCGCCTGCCCGTTGACTCCAACTATATCGCAGTTGTGCTGACAATACTCGGTTACTCGCTTAACGATACCATCGTTATTTACGATAAGGTTAGAGAAAACGCTAAATATTATCCCGAACTCTCGGTTGCAGAGAATATGGATAAATCCATAACTCGTATAATGGTTCGTAATATCGTTACTACTACCACCACCGTTTGCGCAGTGCTTACCATTATCGTGGTTTCAGAGATTTTTGGTTTAACCTCTCTTCGCTCCTTCGCAATTCCCATGATGTTCGGTCTTATTTCAGGATGCGCTTCATCACTCTTTGTTTCAGGTCCCCTCTGGGTTAAATACAGAGAACATAAGGATGCAAAACCCAAGAAAAATAAGAAGAAATAATAAAACAAAAAAGGAACGGAAAAATCCGTTCCTTTTTTCGTTAAAGTGTAAAAGTGCTATAACAATTGAAATATTAACGCTCAATATTAATGCTCTTACACAATTAATTTGATACGCTATGCTCTATTTTTTAAATACAAATAAATATTCGTGTGCTATTAACAGAAAATTATATTTTATACTATTTGTTTTCCAATAACCCGTTGCTTTACAGTTATGCTGCTCTTTAATAATCAGTTCTTTAAGTTTTAATCCTGCATCTTCAAAAATTCTCATAACTTCAAAGGACATTGGTATCATGTGTCCTTTATGACGAATATCGCCCATAAGAACTGCACAAAATTTTTCTTTTTTTAGAACTCTATAGCTTTCCGCAGCTACTTTTTTCATTTCCTCAAGGAAATCCTTAACTTTTAGCAAAGATAAATCTTCAGGGATATCCTTGCTGTATTGAATTATATTAGCATACGGAGGATGCGTACAGATTAAATCTATACTATCGTCTGGAATAAATTCCAGATTTCTTGCATCACCTTTGTGAAGATATACCTTGCCATTGGCGCCTTCGCATTCAAATGCAATTTTTTCTTTGCAGCGTGTGAGCGCTTCCTCGTTTACATCGACTCCGATAATATCTCTATTAAGCAGTTTTGCCTCGACAAGTGTAGTGCCTCCGCCGACAAATTGGTCAAGAACCAAATCGTTTTCTTTTGAATAACGAAGTAGAATGTTTCGTGGAATGTACGGAGACCAATTTCCGCGCCATTTAGCATCATGTGTAGCCCAGTCTCCCCGTTTTGGGAAGGACCAATGGGTCGTCATTTCCAACTCAAAGTTTTCCGGTCCCCAAGCAGTTATTTTTTTGCTTTTCATATTAATTTTCACCAGGTACGGGCAAACCAAATTTATATAGTGGAATATACTCAAAATAATAATGGCATCTGACGCTATGTATGTAATCTAACACATCTTTGTACTTTGGAGCTCTGAACCAATCGCTTAACAAATACATATATTCCACATCTATATTCGCCTTGGATAAAAGTTTTTGATATTGTTTTTTCTTGAAATCACACGTTTGCAATTTTTCATCAACAGATCCCTCTACTTGTTGGAATTTGCATTCTATTATATATAAAGTGTTTTTAATAATTACAAAAATACTATCATCTGGTAAAAGACGTTTTGAAATGATTTTAGTCCAATCGATTTCGAGTTCCTCTAAAAATATTTTATAGAAATCATATTTTTTAAAAATTCTGGCAACTAATTCGTTTTCATAATAAACTTTATCTTTAACAACACTATATCCCTTTTGCATGGAGAGAAATGTAGATAAATCGGTCTTTCCCTCGAACACAAGTCCGGTTTTCGTGTTGCCTCCGCCTTTTCCATTTTTAATCATAATTTTCTTCCCCCTTAAAAATTACTAATAAGCAATTCTTTTATTTTTCCTCTTGATTGCGCTTGGCAATTAATCATTCTTGCCGCTTCAACTCGTTTGATATTATATTTAGAATAGATATTGTCGAAAAAATCATCGTCTTTATTCGAGTTTTTAGGATCTGAATTACTGACTACAACTTTAGCACCTTTTTTGTGCATATCATTCACAAAATGAGCAAGTTCGATTTGTTCTTTGTCATTGAATAAATTTTCCGTATATGCAGTAAAATTTGATGTATCTGTGATTGGTCTATAGGGCGGATCAAAATACACAAATGTATTTTGATCAATAAAATCCGCCGAATCCTTGTAATCACCACAAACAATAGTAACCTTTTGCAATTTTTCCGATACCGCTCGAAGATTGCTTTCGTCACAAATCACAGGATTCTTATACGCGCCTATCGGCACATTAAAACGTCCTTTTTTATTTACCCTGAACAATCCGTTAAAGCAAGTTTTATTTAAGAATATCATCAGAGCGGCCTTTTCGGTATTTTCACGTATGTCCTCACTGATTTTCAAATTGTTAAAGCGTTCACGCTTTTCATTATAATAAACCTTGCGATCGTCCGACGATAACGGAATAAATTCTTTCTGCATTGCATATAACATATCGATTACCGTATCGACATTATCACGAACGATACAATAGGCATTAATAAGTTCGGCGTTACTATCCCCGATATAAACATTACTTAAGTCATATTTGCTAAGAATGTCAAATAAAATTGCTCCGCCACCAACAAACGGTTCGGCGTACTTTGTAATATTCTCTTCTTCAAAGGGATAATACTTCTCGATTTCTTTGATAAGTTGGCCTTTCCCGCCTGCCCATTTTAGAAACGGTTTAACTACTTTTTCTTCACTTTCAACATATCTCCGAATTCTCGCATCTTCCGGTTTTTTAGCATTAATAGGGATAATCCACATATTTCCAAGCATTGCAACATCCGTAATGCGCTTTTCCTTGCACAAAGTTAAAACTCTTCTGTGAGATATGTTCCATTTTTTTGCGGCTTGATTTGCTGTCATATACGCCAACATATTTCACCACTCCTTTTGGAATTATTATATTCCAAAACGCGAACAAAAGCAATACCAAAATAGAAAGACAGGTTTATCATTTTGATAAACCTGTCTTTTTCTGTTTAAGAAACAATATTCTGCCCTTACTTTTGTTTTTAGAAAAACACGCTATAGAGTTCTTTTTCTTCGGTTTCTATATTGCCGGCCGAAGCTGATTTTTCCAACCCTCGTCCAAACGGGGATTCTCAATCTTATCGGGAGGGCCTTACCCTCAAAACTTATATTGATATCGGCATTCGAGGTATTAAGGTAATCTCCGCTCACTTTAACCCTTGCTTTAGTTTCCCCTACCGTTATTTCTGCTTCATAGGGGTGATAAAGGGCTATGGTTATACTTCCGCCTCCACTAAACAAAGCCGACTGGGCGGCATTATAATACCGGTCATTATAGCCCACAGAGAAAAGTATATTCTTTTCATCTCTTTCTAAAAGCTCGTAAAAGTTTTCGGCGGCAGTAAGATATTTTTCCTCACCCGTTACTCTGTAAAGCTCGATTATTCCATCAAAGCAAGAGAGGGATTCATAGGTTTTAGACCATTTGATGAAATTCTCATACCACTCGCAAAGCCGTGTTTTGTTAAGTGAATTATATATAAGACCTGCTATTTTTGGGGTTTCCCAACGAGCCGCTATATCAAGACAAAAATCAAGGTATTTTTTATCCTCTGTGAGAGAATAAACCTCAAGAAGTCCCCAAAGGGTATATTTTCTGCACCATATATTCCAGTTCCAATCACAATTCCAACCGATAATACTTCTTGTAACGGTGGGGTCGGCTGCAAAAACGTTTTTAGAATCTTTATAGGTTCCGATATATCCATCCTCGCGCTGAACGGTCAAAAGATTATGAGCGGCATTTTTTAAAAACTCTTTTAGATTTTCATCATTTTTGTAACGGCAAACTCTTGCCGCGCTTATTATCCACTTGCCCCAGAACTCACCCTGCCAATAGCAGACAGGAGATTCATCATCAACCTGATTTTTAAAGGCATCTTCACACTCTTTATAAACAGTATTTTTAGCAAAATCGGATAAAATGCGTTCTTCAAAGAAAATATCGGTAAGGCGGGCGATTTTACCCTCCAATCTTAAGTTTTCCAAAGCTACGGGATTAAAGGTATCCTTAATTTTATATTGGATCACTTTTACCACCCTTTCTTACTCTCATTTTGGCACGCGCCCTCTGTTCTTTTCAACAAAATAGCAGGTTTTGGATAAAATTTTAATAAAATGCTAAGTTTTCGCAAAAAATTACCCGAATATCAGATGACATTCGGGTAAAATATTTTATTTTTCTATTCTTCCGAGAACGAGCTCGCCATTTTCGGGGAGGAAGGTGATATAACCCTTTATGCTCTTTTTATCAATCTTGCCCTTAATAGCGCCAAACTTATACTTATATCCGTTATGAACATAATGAATAACTTTTTTATCCCATTTAGAGATATTGTTATCCCATTCATTAACGCCTTCGCCGTGACCTTGACCATCTTCAACAAATTCCTTTTCGGGCATAGCGTATCTAAACTGCCAACAAACGCATTCGGGGGCTTTGAGAGTAATCTTATCAGCTACGACAATCTCGATATCACCAAGGTCGGTAATTGCCTTAAAGTTAAGAACGCCATCATTATTGGTGATTTCGGTTTTCTTGAACTGCACCGCTCTCTTCTTTCCGTTTTTAACGGTTACGGGATAAATACCAGCTCTTACAAACTCATTACTCCAAACATAACCGTCAACTGCGGGAAGGTTATCATAAGTGCAGCTATGGGTAGCGCAATTTTTATCTATATATCTTCCCTTATATTCATCAGCATAAAGATAAATATCGCGGAGCCAGAACATCTTATTTTGAACATAAACATTGGCGCGAAGGTCCTTATTATAGCACCAATAGGATTTTCTTCCGCTCTCAAAGTAATCCTCTTCTGCGGCATAAACGGAAGCGGGGGTGGTATCGTATCTATCCATAAACCACTTGGCAGTTTCGGCAAATTTTTCTACCACTACCTTGCCTTCATCCATAAGCTTTTTAGCTTCTCTAACCTGAATAGGCGAACCGTCTTTCACGCCGTAAAGTCCCCAACCAAAACCGTTTTCCTGACCGATTTGAGTATAGGTGAATTGACTGTTTAAGGGGTTGCACTCGTTTCTGTAATAGGTGTTTATATATTTTTCGTTGCCGCCTGATATTCTGCTTGCGGGCTCCATTGTCATAACATTTTTTAAAACGGTGGGTGCGCCGCCTACGGTAGCAAGGTAAGGGTGGTCGTAGCAGTAGATGGGGCATTCACCCAACATTTTGAAGGCAACCAGATTCATCTGATTCTTTTTATCCTTTGCAGGAGCAAACATATTATTTTTATTGGGGTAGTAAAGTGACCTATGACCGCCCCACATAGTATATCCATCGGTGCCAATCTGCTCACGGCACATACAAGAGCCGATAACACCGTACTTCTCTGCCATATAGTTCATAGAGAAAGCGTCAATATGCCAAGAGCCCACAACTACGGGATAATATCCGAAAATTTCCTTAAACTTTTTGAAATATTCATCTATAAGAAGCATTCTTTCTTCGGGGGTATAGCCGATAAGAAAGCCAACCTCGTTATACCAGTCCCAAGTAAAGCCCTCGCGACCGCGCCACTTAAGACCTACGGCTTCTACGAGCTGTTTGGGTATTTCAAACCAACCGCCGACCTCTAAGAACTTGGAGTCCTCGGCGGAAATCACCTTAATAAATCCATCATCAATAAGTGCATCATACTGAAGAAGGAAGGTTATGGGAACATTATATTCCTTTGCAACCTTAATTTGCTCAACCACGGGCTCAATCATATAATCGAAATCGTGGGCTTGGTTTACACCGCGAAGAAAGTTGATAAAATTAATTCTGTTGGTACATTCCATAAAAAACACCTCTTAAGGTTATTGATACTTTCATTATACAAAAAAACGGGGTTAAGTCAACCCCGTTTTTGCTTAATAATTTAAGTTTTTTTGCCTTATTTTCCTAATTTTTTAAGGAATTTTTCTGTTCTTTCAATGGCCTCGATAATATGCTCTGTTGAGTAGCAGTAAGAGGCCCTTATAAAGCCCTCGCCGCCCTTACCGAAGGCGGTACCGGGTACCAGCGCCACCTTTTCTTCCATAAGAAGCTTTTCGCAGAATTCATCACTGCTCATTCCCGAAACCTTAATTGAAGGGAAGGTATAAAACGCGCCCTTTGGCTCACGGCAGGTCATACCGATTTCGTTAAAAGAGGAAACCATCAGTTTTCTTCTGCGGTCATACTCTTTCTTCATATTTTCTACCGCCTCATCACCGTTTTTAAGGGCTTCGATAGCCGCATATTGAGCGGTGGTGGGAGCGCACATTATAGCATACTGATGAATCTTGGTAACATTTTTTATAATTTCTTTAGGATCGCAAGCGTAGCCAAGACGCCAACCCGTCATAGAAAAGGTTTTAGAAAATCCGTTTATGGTTACCGTTCTATCCCACATACCCTCAATAGAAGCAAAAGAGGTATGTTTTTTACCGAAGGTAAGCTCGGCATAGATTTCATCGGAAATTACGATTATATTTGTATCCTTTAAAACCTCGGCGATTTTCTCCAAATCCTCTTTTTCCATAATTGCGCCCGTAGGGTTGCAAGGATAGGGTAAAATGAGGGCTTTAGTTTTTGGGGTTATGGCGGCTTTGAGGGCTTCGGCGGTAAGTTTGAAATCGTCTTCCGCGCGGGTCTCGATAATAACGGGAGTGCCTCCTGCGAGAGCGGTCATGGGCTCATAGCAAACATAACTGGGCTGAGGAATAATAATTTCATCGCCCGCCTCGGTTATGGCGCGGATAACACCGTCGATGGCTTCACTTCCGCCTACGGATATTAAAATTTCGTCTTCGGGATTGTATTTCATCCCGTATTTTCTCTCAACATATCGGCTTATTTCTTCGCGTAAAGCAATAAGACCCGAATTGGAGGTATATTTTGTTTTGCCTCGCTCTAAAGAGGCAATTCCTGCCTTGCGAATGTGCCACGGAGTTTGGAAATCGGGCTCGCCGACACCAAGGGATATAACCCCTTCCATAGTAGCGGCAATATCAAAAAATCTTCTGATACCCGATGGCTTCATTTCGCTGACAGCAGTGTTAAAAACCTTACTGTAATCTATCATAATATATACTCTCTATCGTCACCCTCGTTTTCACATAGGATAACATCCATTTCCTTATATCTTCTCATAACAAAGTGGGTTGCAGTTGAGGTAACCGAATCGATGGTTGCAAGTTCTTTTGCAACAAAACGGGCTATATCGTGAAGGTTTTTGCCCTTAACAACAACATTGAGGTCATATCCGCCCGACATAAGATAAACCGATTCAACCTGAGGATAAGACGCAACTCGCGCCGCAACTTCTTCAAAGCCCAAATCTGCCTTTGGTATAACATTAAGTTCAACCATAGCCGAAACGGGCGCATCCTCGCACTTTTCAATATCCACAATGGTTTTATAACCTTTAATAACGCCGTCATTTTCAAGGGCTTTGATTTCGGCTTCTACTTCCGCCGCAGTAACCCCCAACATTTTGGCCATCTGCTCTAAGGTATATCTTGCATTTTCGGTGAGCATTTTTATAATTTCTTTTCTCATTTTCTGCCTCCGTTAATTTCACTATATATTATATTTATAATACATAAATTTACTCATTTAGTCAATACATTTTCCACCACTTGAAAATATATATAATATTTGGTATTATATAGATTAGTAATTTTAAAGGGTGTTTTTATGATTAATTCTACGGTTGCCGCCATCTCTACCCCGCAGGGCGAAGGCGGAATAAGCGTAATAAGAATATCGGGCGACGATGCCATAAATATTGCGGACAAGTGCTTTTTTGCCTTTTCGGGCAAACCTCTTTCCGCTCTTTCGGGTTATAGCGCCGCCTACGGTCAGATTAAAACCAATGATGGCTCGGTTATTGACGATGGCGTTGCCCTTCTTTTCCGCGCACCGAAAAGTTATACGGGTGAGGATACTGTAGAAATCTCTGTTCACGGCGGTAACGCCGCCTCTCGCGCCGTACTTCGCCGAATTTTAGAGTGTGGCGCACGGCTTGCCGAAGGCGGAGAATTCACAAAACGTGCCTTTTTAAACGGCAAACTTGACCTTTCGGAAGCCGAGAGTGTTATAGGGGTTATAACCGCCCGAAGCGATGCGGCATTAAAACTTTCCCGCGCGGGTAAAAACGGTACTATAAGCCGCCGAACCGAAGAACTCAGAGAAAAACTTCTTCATACTGCCGCCTGTTTTGCCGCATATTCGGATTTTCCCGATGAAGATATCCCCGATTTAGAACCTGCACAGTTTATAAGTCTTTTAACCGAGTGCCAAGATGAACTTTCAAAAATGCTTAAGAATTTTGATGCGGGAAAGATTATCCGCGAGGGTATCGACTGCGCCATTGTAGGTAAGCCAAATGTGGGAAAATCAACTCTTATGAATCTGCTTTCAAAGGCAGAAAAATCTATCGTTACCGATATTGCGGGAACTACCCGTGATATTGTTGAAAACACCGTAAACCTAGGCGATATAATCCTTAACCTTGCCGATACGGCGGGTATCCGCGATACTGCTGACAAGGTAGAAAAAATCGGTGTTGAAAGGGCGGTAGAGAGAACCCGCTCTGCAGGAATTATCCTTGCAGTTTTCGATAGCTCTTCTCCTCTTAGCCCTGATGACCTTACCCTTCTCCAAGAAATTAAGGGTAAGCCCTCGGTGGTTATTCTTAATAAAACCGATTTGGGCGCAATACTTTCGGAAAGAGATTTTGATGGTTTTAAGGTGGTTTCTCTCTCGGCCAAATCGGGTGACGGAGAGGAAGAACTAATAAAGGCCATCACCGAAATGGTGGGGCTAAACAAGTTATCCCCCGATGATGCAGTTCTTATTACCGAAAGGCAAAGAGAATGCGCGGAACGAGCCCTTATAAGTGTAAATGAAGCCCTTAATACCTATCAGTCCGGCGTTACTCTTGATGCCGTTGGCGTTCTTGTTGACTCTGCTGTTGAGGCCCTATTGGAACTCACAGGTAAGCGAGTTACAAACGAAGTAGCCGCAGAGGTGTTTAAAAGATTTTGTATAGGAAAGTAGTTTATGATACCAAGTTATAAAGCTGAAAATTATGATGTTGCCGTTATAGGCGGAGGTCACGCGGGAATTGAAGCCGCTCTTGCCGCCGCGCGACTTGGCTGTAAAACCGTTTTGTTCACCATTTCTCTTGACTGGGTAGGAAATATGCCCTGTAACCCGTCCATTGGCGGTACCGCCAAAGGTCACCTCGTTAGAGAAATTGACGCGCTGGGCGGTGAAATGGGCAAAGCGGCAGACAAGACAACTTTACAAAGCCGTATGCTTAACCGAGGCAAAGGACCTGCGGTTTATTCCTTGCGCGCTCAAATCGACCGCCGCGCATATAGCGGATATATGAAGCATGCCGTTGAGCTTCAAAAAAATTTGGATGTTAAACAGGCAGAAATTATAAACATAGAGAAAAAAGATGACGGTTGGCATCTACTTACCCGCCTTGGCGCCGATTACCTTTCTAAAACCGTTATTATCGCAACAGGCACATTTTTAGGCGGTAAGGTTTATATCGGCGAAGTGAATTATGAAAGCGGACCCGATGGCAACTTCCCCGCCACAGAACTTGCTAAATGCCTTAAAGAGATGAATTTGCCTCTTATGAGATTTAAAACAGGTACCCCTGCAAGAGTCCTAAGAGATAGTATAGACTTTTCCGTTCTTGAAATTCAGGAAGGGGACGAGGAAACCGTACCCTTTAGTTTTTCAACCAAGGGAAACCCCAAAAACACCGAGGTTTGCCATATCGCATACACAAATGACAAAACCAAGGAAATCATCCTTAAAAACCTTCACCGTTCTCCCCTTTATAAAGGTGATATTGAGGGTGTTGGCCCCCGTTATTGCCCCAGTATTGAGGATAAAATCGTTCGTTTTGCCGATAAAAAACGGCATCAACTCTTTATAGAGCCCTGCGGTGCGGATACTGAGGAAATGTACCTTCAAGGTATGTCCTCTTCCCTGCCCGAAGAGGTGCAGATAGAGTTTTACCGCTCTATTAAGGGACTTGAGAATGTTAAAGTTATGCGCAATGCATACGCTATTGAATATGACTGCATTGACCCATTGGGTCTTGAAGCCACTTTGGAAATCAAAGGACAAAAAGGTCTATTTGGCGCAGGTCAGTTTAATGGCTCGTCCGGTTACGAGGAGGCGGCCGCACAGGGACTTGTTGCAGGTATAAATGCGGCTCACCAAGTTTTAGGCAAGGAGCCCCTTGTCCTTTCCCGCGCATCTTCTTATATCGGCACCCTTATTGATGACCTTGTAACCAAAGGTTGCCAAGACCCCTATAGAATGATGACTTCCCGTAGTGAATACCGCCTTATTTTAAGGCAAGACAATGCTGACGACCGACTTATGCCCATAGGTTACGAACTCGGTCTTATCGGTGAAGAAACCTACGGAGAATTCTTAAACAGAAAAGCCCTTAAAGAAGCGGAACTCGAAAGGGTTAAATCTGTGTTTTTAGGACCTTCAGAAGAATTAAACCAAGTTTTAGAGGAATGCGGTACCGCGCCTTTATCCACAGGTTGCCGCCTTTCTGATTTAATCAAGCGTCCCCAACTTTCATATAAGGTTTTAGCGCCCTTTGATAAGAATAGACCTGATTTACCAGCCGAGGTTGCAGAAAAGGTTGAAATCGAAATTAAGTATGAAGGCTATATAACCCGTCAGGAAGCGCAAGTAAACGAAATGCTTCGCCTTGAAAAGCGGATTATCCCAGAGGACATAAATTATGATGATGTTTATGGTCTTCGTCTTGAGGCGCGTGAAAAACTAAATAAGGTAAGACCTAAAAATATAGGTCAGGCATCACGAATTTCGGGTGTCAGCCCCGCAGACATTTCAGTACTTCTAATTTATCTTAAAACGGAGTAATATATGATAACTTGCGATTACGAAAAAATTGCCCCTCTTTGCGCGGATTTTGGTTTAGAGTTAACGGCGGAAATTAAAGACCGCCTTACCCTTTACGGAAATCTCCTAACAGAGTGGAACGAAAAAATGAATTTAACCGCCATAACCGACCCTGAGGGAGTTTTATATAAGCATTTTTTTGACTGCCTTCTCTTTTTTAAGAATGTAGAGGTTAAAAAAGGCGCTAAAATTATAGATGTAGGTACGGGCGCTGGTTTTCCCGGTATGGTATTAAAAATCGCCCGACCTGATATAGATTTAACACTACTTGACGGACTAAACAAACGCCTTATATTCTTAAACGAGGTTTTGAAAGAGCTTGGTTTAACTGCCGAAACCGTGCATCTTCGCGCCGAGGAGGGCGGACAGAAAAAAGAATATAGAGAGCAATACGATATTGCCTGCGCAAGAGCAGTTGCATCCTTAAATGTGCTATCGGAATACTGTATCCCCTATGTTAAAAAAGGCGGTCTGTTTGTAGCAATGAAAGGCGACCGCGGACAAGAGGAATTAGAGATAGCGAAAAACGCCTATAAAATTCTCGGATGCGAAAAACCCCATATTATATGCGAAACTTTAACGGGAGAAGAAGCGCGAACCTTCATTATTTCAAAAAAAATATCGCAAACTCCGCCAAAATACCCAAGAAACAACGGAAAGATTTCAAAAGCCGCCCTTTAAAAAGGCGGTTTTTCTGTTTTTATAGGGAATTTACCCGACCGATTTTTCTTTACATTTTAAAAAATTTAACTTATCATAAATTTGCAAAGAAATGAAGGAGGGCGATAAAAATGAAATTCGTAAACAGGCCAAAGTTTTTAATGTTAAAGCCCTCCCAAATTAAAGAAGATAAAGAAAAAAGAGGAAACTATAACCAAATTGACCTCGAAGCGTTGCTTGGCAGTGTTGCCGCCAACGGAATTATAGAGCCGCTTTTGGTGGCAAAGGAAAAAGGGCATACATATTGGCTCATTTCAGGTAGCAAACGACTGTTTTGCGCCAAAGAAATTGGTATGAGGCGAATCCCTTGCATTGTTCTGGCGGCCGATACACAAACCCGCCGTCTTTACCGCCTTATAACCTCCCTTTGCCGATACGAAACCCATTACCTAGAACACGCCAAACTTTTAAAAGAGATTATGGACAAGGATAATTTAGAAGCAGGACAACTTGCCGCCCTTGCGGGACTAAAGGCGCTCACTATACAAAACAAACTGCGCCTTTTAGAACTCCCCCCCGAAATAAAAGAAAAGCTCGTACGTTTTAATTTAAGTGAAACCTGTGCCAGAATAATCTGTCGCCTTCCTGTAACAAGCCAAAATTATCTTTTGGAAAAAGTAGTGCGAGAAAACCTAAGTGAGCGCGGTCTGCAGCTTGAAATAAGCCGACTGCTCACCGAGGAGCACTATGAAAATATAGATTTTTCTGCAGAAGAAAAGGCAGAGAAAATCCCCGAAGTACCAAAACGGAAATCCGCTCTCGGTGACTCAAAACTACTAACCAACAGTTTGTTACGCCTTGTGGGACGCGCCGAAGAATCGGGTGTAAAAGCCACGCTTAAAACGGTGGAAACCGAAAAATATACCGAATACAAAATCAGAATAAACAAAAACTTTACCCCTTCAGCTACCCAACTTAAAATAGTTTGAGTTTTATCGGTAAATTCTGCCCTCTCCTCTTTGTCCCCTTGGGGAGAGCGCAGTATTTATATAAAGGAATGGCACGGAAAACCGTATCCGCACTATTCCACCATATTCATCCCCATACAGAACACCGCGTCTATTATAGGCGCGGTGTTCTGTATTAAAAAGTTATGAGTTATGAGTTGTGAGCGTCTTTGCCGCGTTAAGATTTGCCCAAAAGGGCAAATCTTCGGTGTCAGCTATGCCGACGGTATATATATTGTCCGCTATGCGAACACATAAGATATTCGCGAAGCGAATATCATAACATTTGGCGTAAGCCAAATTCATAACTTTTAACTTATAACTTAAAACGGCTCGGGATTTATCCCGAGCCGTTTTGGCTTTAATTAGCGATTCCTAAAAGTTGTTTGCGAAGCTCGATTAAGTCGGCTTCATCTATCACTCCGTCACCGTTAATATCGGCACAGTAGGGGTCCATAAAGTCATCAGCGCCCAAGGTCTTATCTAGATACTGAGCCATAAGGGCCAGTTCTTTCATATCTGCGGCGGTCTTATTATAATCGCCCGAGATATACTTGGCTTCGCTCTTTTCCTTATTAAGCGTATCTGCAAGGTACTGAACGCTATACTTGAATTCCTTGGCTGTCTTCTTGGCAACGCTGGAAATATCAATATTATTTCTTGCATTATTGAGTATGGAAGTTGCGATAGCGTTAGACATAGTACCTACATTACTGTCGGTATATTGATAGAATATATTTCCAAAGGACATATCGGCTTCGCCAGTATAGTTAAATCCTAATCTGATTTCGGAAATCTTAATCTGTTCGGCCGTTCTTTCGGTACCCGTAGCGGTATTAAAGGAATCCAAAAGATTTGTCTTCCAATTATTTCCTGCCACACTTCTTAAGGAAATGGTGGTCCAATCATTATGAATGAAGGGGAAATAGAATACGGTGGATGTACCAGTTGTTGCGAAGGTAGAGGCGAGAACGCCGTTCTGGTCATAAATATATATTCTTGCGACGGCATTTTCGCCCATCTTCACGGTATTTACCTTATATGAGAAATAAATATCATCTATTTCCGCAAGGGTAACAGCGGAGCCCGCAGTTGTTGCGGCGAATCTTATTGTTCCCACGTCGGAAGCGCAAGAACTGCTACCGATATCTCCGCCAACACTGCTTATATCTACATATTCATTTGACTTTCCGCTATTGATAAATGTAGGTGTAGTTGAAGAACCGTTGCTATTATAATATTTGCTCATTCGAAGGGCAATCTGCTGTTCGCTATCGCCTAAAGTTCCGCCTACGGCTTCATAATAGGGGTTAGCGCCTTCGTTGAAGGTATAGTACATACCCGTGAACAACATATCGGCAGCCCCGCTTACATTATTCCAGCTGAAATGAATTTTTGAAATGGTGAGTTCCTCGGCGGTTACACTGTGGGCCTCCACAAGCCATTCTTTCCAATCTTCGCCAAACTGCTTGGTCATAGAAGTATGTACCCACTCGGTATTGCTTGTATCGACGTACAGTACGGTGGCGGTTGCAGGGTTACCGTAATACGCAAAGTTGTGTCCGTTATTGGTGCTGTTATAGATATAAATTCTTGCGGCAATGTTTCCGCTTCGGATGGCTTTTTTAACCTTATAAGAGAAATAAATATCGTCTATATCAGCAAGGGTAACGGTGTTTGCCAAAGCATTTGTCTGCGCAAATTCTATATATCCCATTTGGTCATCACAGACGCTATCGGCAATCGTATCACCTACGCCGTTTACGGTATAAGCGGGTTCGCCTTCGATGCCGTCGGTCACTTTATTGGCGACGGTGTCGCTTGCGTTATCGAGCGCAGTGGTCGGGTCGAGAGCGCGCATAACCATATCCTTCGTGGATTCAACTACATTATTTTGCGCATTACCCGTTGCGGCGAAACCGTTAACCTCTACTTCGGAAATAATTCCGCCTACCTTATTTATATGAGAGAAATATTGGGGGTTGGCTTCAACGATTTCTATTCTTACGCAGCTGATTTCCGTAGGAGTGATATTTGCATCATAAAGTCCAAGTTGCGCGGGAGTTTTTTCGGTAGAAACTGTGGCATCGCCTACAATTTCACCGTCACCAATACCCGTATCGAAATCTATGGAAATATCATCATCAATTATGCCGCCGTCAATAATATCTTCACCATCGCTGTCTCCCTCGCCCTCATCTTCTTCGGGGACATAGGTTTCATTATTGTTAAGCACCTTTTCGGTCCATGCTTTTATGGGAGTAGCATCGGCTGCGAAAACTTCATCATAGCTATTACCTATATATATATTCATTTTAGAAGGTCTATAATCCTCCAAAACGCTGGTATAAACCGAAATATTATCAACGCAGTTCTTGGTGCGAAGATTAAGGAACATATTTACGGAGGTATCGTTATTTACGCCGCCGTAATATGTGTATATGGTACCAAGGTCACCGTCAAAAGCGTTTTCAACCACCTGATACTCCGTATTGGACGACCCTGCAGGAATCCATTTATCCATGTTTTCGTGAACGAGGGTGCGCTTATTAGCGGAATCCTCAAGATAAAGGTCCAGATAATCGTCACGGTTTAGAACGATATTTTCATAGGTTGCCTTGCGTCTGTTATAGCCGTTGGCCTCTATTTCGGCAACATCCAAGTTCCCCGAAGTAACGGTAGCGACAACTCTTAAATATGATGCCATAAGGGGCGCATCAACGAAATATTTTGAAAATTCGGTTTCGCCCAAAGCGGTGCTGCTATAAACCAATGCCGATTCATCAAAAACGGCAGTTTTTGATGAGGAAGCATAGAATTTAACCGAGGAAATATTATTCGCAGCGGAAACAAATCTTATGCTATCGAGAGGAGCGTTCTGATAGAGGTTATAGCTATATTCAATGGTCTTATTTTCGCCCTCTGAAGTCACCGTTGCAAAGGTATCATAATCGCCATCGTAGGTGAGCATATGATTTTCGCCGCTATAGTCAGTTTCGTTAACGGCAGTTCTATTGCCGCTCGCATCAAGGCGGTTAATATCTACGGCAATATGAGAAAGAAGATTTTCTTTTTCGTTATCTTTAATATATTCGTTGCCGTAAACACCGAGTTCGGAAATTCTGATTCCCGCTCCCTCGGATGCGATACCGTTTCTTGCCACCCACGCTTTATAATTTGCCAAAGGCAAGGTAACTTCGAAACTTACATATCTTGCGGCAACGGAGTTTTTCATAGTGAAAATCTGCATTCTTGTGGTATCTACGGTGTTGTCGTAATCCACAATAACGCTCTTACCGTTAAAGAGTTTGTTAAGATCGTTTGAAGCGTGAATTTTATACTTTCCTATTTCGTTAATATAGCCACTATAACTTCCGAAAAGGAATTTATCAATAGAATAGGTTTTTCCAAGGTCATAATATATATGAAGGGATGTGGTATCACCGTCATAATACATCCTATAGTTACCGCCGATGGCAACTCCTGTTGCTTCATCGGCATCATAGAGTTGGGTTATGGGATACTCGTTTTCATCGAAAAGACCGTTAAATCTCTGGCGGTTGCCTGTATCGGCTCTGACAAAGGGTTTACTGGTGTTTTCGGCGAGGATATTGCGACCGAGGGACTTAATATTATCGGCGCTGAATTCCGAAGCCGCAACCTCATAATCTCTCTGTTCGCCATAGACACCTACTTCTGCAAAACGAACATATCCGTCAAAAGTACTCATATCATATACGGGAGCATATACTCTTACCGCAATATATTTTGCAATAAGTTCGGGGCTATTAGAAAAATCAAAATACTGAATCCAGGAATTATCTCTGTTTATATATGTAAACACGAGAGAATTTTCGGTAAATAAGTCGCCTTCTTTTTCGGCCATATAAATTTTATATTTATAGTTGCGAAGTGAAGTTTGATAATCCGAAGATACTACCATACCTTCAATGGAAATATTTTTATCCAAATCGTATATAAGTTCCAAGAAAGCGCCGTCGTTTTTGAAATTGCCCGTCTTTATGCTAACGGATTTATCAAAGCCGCTGTCCGTTAGTTTTTTATATTGGGAAGTAAAACATTCTTCCTTCTTATCGCTTACGCCATCGTAATAATTTACGGTAGGATTGCTTCCTGCAAGAAGGTTTTCTTTGGTGATGTTTAAATCCACGACATTGTTATATGAAGAAACGGTGCTGCCAATTTCAACTCCCGAAATTTCTTTTAGTTCTTCTGCATTTTTAATTGCGGTTTCGAAGGGCTCGACATTATATGCGGCCTTGGTATCAACGCTTTTTGCCGCATATACCCAGTCGCTTACATTCCAGTTTGCGCTCTCTTCTGAGGTAGGAACATCGTTGTAATTTAAAGCGACAACCGAACCTATTGTCATATTAATATCGGGGTTATTATTAGCGTCGCTATCAATAAGCTGAAGTTCTATTCTTGCGATATAATCGGTGCCTGAGAATTTTTCTCTCCAACCGCTGAATCCCGCTATGCTATTTGCTAAATCGGAAAATTTAACGGTAACAACCTCGCCTACCATAGATTCGTTAATATCAATGAAATAAGAGGTGGGTCTGACGCCATACGCACCATTAAAGGTACCGGTTACTCTGAATCCCATTTTTGCGCCGGTGGCGGCAGTGTTAATTTCATTTACAACAAAACTAAACTGCAAATCATCTATGGAATAGAGTTTCTTCATTGCGCCGAAGTTGGCGGATAACTGGTCATCTTCAATACTTTCGGGGTCATTGGAAAGGAAAAGGGTGTATTTATTATCGCCGTCAACACTTGTTCTGTCTATATTCGTAGCGAAATCAAAGGTTGCGGTTTTTACGCCGAAAAGATGCTTATCTTCTTCTGAAACTGCGCCTATGGTAACACCCGCATTTCCCTCTTTCAAAAAGGTTGCATCAGCGAGGTAATCTGCTTGAGTATTATCCATTTTTTCGCCTGTTACGCCGTAAGGGGTAAAGAAGTCACCGCTTATAACACTATAAAGATTTCCCCAAGCGGTTTTGAGTTCGGTAGGGTCAAAAGAATTAACAAAAAGTGTTGCCAGATTCTGCAGTGCAGCAGAGAAGGCATCGGTTCCTTCAAAATCGGTTAAATCGAGGGCAGATGCCTCGGTAAACAATTCGTAGGGAGACAACTTATCTAATCCCTTTACGCTGCTATCAAGTTTAATCCACTCGGCGATAAGGTTATCGCAAGCGGTATCAATATTATTTTTTATTACGGTATTTTCTGCAGTATAGGCATTTGCTACCACTCCCGAAAAGGCGGGAAGCATCATTCCCAAAATAAGGGCTACCGAGAGAATTACCGAAATGTTTTTCTTAATAAACTTTTTCATATCTATTCTCCTTTCCCTTGTTATGCAGTTTTGCTTTCAACAATTTTAACGATAATTACTGTATATGCGCTGGTGTCATAATTAGAGGTTACCTTAATTGCAACGGTATCGCCAACATTAAGTTGTGAAGATGTAGCGGTATATGTAGCGGTTTCCCCGTTTGCGGTAAGAGTACCTACGTTGTTTTGAGTCCATCCGTAGCCACCTCCGTAGGTGTGGGGTAGACCGTCGCCTGCGGCAACATAATCGTTTTTGCCCCAGATTTCCCAGGTAACATTCGAAAGATTGGCAGAAGCGCCATCTAAAATAGCGTTGCCGCTCGCATCTTTTGTTCCATAGATAGCATCAACATCAAAGGTCATGCTCTCGCCCTTAACCATCTCAATTTCGGCCATTTCTTCGCCTGTTACAACCTGCACCTGCTCATCCATAGTGGTATAGATGATAAGCATATGCTCGTTTGCAGTAAGGGTATCGGTTATTACGCCGCTTGAATTTGCGGTAACAACTTTATCGGCAACGGGTAAAAGGTCACCATCGGGATAATATCTGCCCGTATCGGCGCAATCATCCTCATCCACAACATTTCCCTCGGCATCTGTATTTTCTATATCAGCGGGATAATAGTAAACTATTCTCTTAAATTTCTTATTTGCTGCAGCCGAGCCCATATTTACGGTCAAACTTCTTGCAGAAGCATTTTCCTTAACCTCGGCAACCAAAGCAATATCGCTATCCTTAAGATAGGTAGCGGCAATAATATCTTCAGAGTCACACGTGGTGGTAACTATCTGGCTCTTTTTGGGAATATATCTCATCAAAAGACCTTGATAAGCATAGATATCAGAAACGGTATTAAGGCCTTGAGAAGGACAACACCAAAGGTTAGAATTTCGGCCGCTATGACCTACAGAAATGGGCTTCGGAATATATTCGCCCATAAAGAACCATCTTGCGCTTCCGCCAACACCCGCATTGCTCTGGGCGATTACCATACTCGCTTCGTTAATACCAAATTCAAGACCTTTCTTTTGCTCGGCATTAAGGGCAATTACGCGGGAGGGATATCCTGCAAATTCGGTTATATAAATATCGGGAACGTTTTGGGCCAAAATTTTATAATAGTCAAGATAATACTCATAGAGATTATATCCATCGTGTAAATCCATACCGATTGTAAAGTTGGGAAGCATATTTAGGTAGGTATGGGTTGCAAGATAATCGTAAGCATTTTTGCCTTTGCTATCTACCTGTTCTTCTCTTGCAACGTTAAAGAAACTTATAGCGCCGTTCTGCTCGGTATCCTCGCGCCACCAAGCAGAGAAATCGGTGCCGCAGATACTAACTAAATTTCTCTTGCCTTCTTCTACGAATTTATTATGTACTTCAAGAACCATTCTCGAATAGTAAACGCGCTTATCAAGAATAGTTTCATAGTTATCGCCATTAACCTCATTATAGAAAGAGATATACTTGACATTAGTAAGACCCTCAACATAAAATAGCTGATACCATAGGTGATATGCGGCTTGGGCGAAGGCCTCTAAATCTCTGGGCGCCGCACGGGTACCATCGGATCCATAGCGGGAGGAGCCGGGAATTGCAAACCAATCCTGCATTTCGGCCGCAACGATACCGCCGAAGTTAAGCTGAACGATAGTTCCCGCTTCCTTTAGCATTTTTACTCTTATAACGAAGTTCTTATACTCTATACTGTCAAAATTATAAATGGCATTGGTCCACTTATACTCTTGAGATGCGGAACTTTCATCAAGATATACTATCCACTGAGGATAGAACATCATTCGCATAAACGCGGGTTTTACTATATTGGTACGCTTATCATTTACACGCTGATAAGCATCGTTCATACCGTAATAGTAAGGACCGCACCAAAGGTTATCGCCAAGACCTTCATAACTATCTTGGATAACACTGCCGGTATTTACGGTTATAGTTCTGCTGGTGCTTGTACCGCTTGCCGAACTAACTGCAATGGATGCAATGGCAATTACAAGGCACAGAGCAAAGGCGGTAACAACCGTAAGAGTTCTTTTTAGTGAAAACTTTTCCATTTTTTGACCTCCGAATAAAATATTCCCATGGTAATATAATTATATAGGAAATTCTCATATAAGTCAATAAAATATTCCCATAGTAATATAATTATATAAGAAATTCTCATATAAGTCAATAAAATATGATACAAAAAAACAACCCGATTAGGTTAATTCCTAATCGGGTTTAGCTTATTATATCTCTGTTACTTCTTTTTTTGCTTTTTTATTTAATTTTTTCTGGTTTGCATATCCGATAAATCCTAAAATTAAAATAGGTGCGCCAAACATTATGTACGCCAAGAAAAAAAGTGTTCCGACCGAATAAAGAATTGCCGCAACCAATGCCGCCCAAGCTTTCTTAAACAAAAATCCAAGCCAGCCAAAAACTGCGCCTATGGCAAACATTATTGTATGAGGTGTTACCAAAGCGGTCGCTATAGCGCCACCAACCCATTCTGCGCCCTCAGCCGAAGCCAAACCACCTATAAAATAACAAAACAGATATATCATGTATGCTGTAGCTGCAATTGTTGCTACCGCTAATGCTATACTTCTTTTTCTCATTTCAATTCTCCTTATTTATACATATCTGCGCCGGCTTCTGCCAATTTTGCCGCAATTCTCATTAGTTCTGCCGAATATTCTAACGCTTCAGCGGTATCTACGATTTCAAGCTCAAGCTCATCTGCTCTTTCAGCCCAGTCCGCCATTTCAGTCAACATTTTAGAGTAATCCGCCAACAAAGAGAAATCCGTTGGGTTATCATTATATTTCTTCATAAAAGCAATATAATTATCCACCCACTTTTCATAATCCTTGATGAATTTCCGCCACTCTGAATTACTATTTGTTTTCTGAGATTCTACAACCTCTTCCTTTTTCGAAGAAGTTGCATTTTGTGACGATTTGTTTGTTGCAAGGTCTTCGCCAGAGGTTAAATCTTCACTTGTTTCTTCACTTGATGATATAATATCATTATCATCAAGGATGATGTCAGAATTTCCACCACAGGCAGCAAGAGATAAAACGATTATCCCCACCAACAACATTGCCAATAATTTTTTCATTTTTCTTCCTCCTTTTGACATTTACTAAATGTCATATTTGCAAACATTATAGCATATAATTTCTTTGTTGACAAGCACTAAATGTCAAAAAGGAGAAAATTTATGTTTATAAATAAAACAGCGGACGGATTAAACAATATTTGCGGTAAAAATATTGCCCTTTTTAGAACAGATTTAAAAATTTCCCAACGAGAACTTGCCGATAGAATGCAGCTTGTGGGAATTGATGTTGATAAAAACGCTATCCAGAGAATTGAGTGCGGAAAAAGATTTGTCACCGATATAGAAATAATTGCATTCGCAAAGGTTTTTAATAAATCATTTGATGAATTGTTATCACCCGACAATTTTTAAAATGTTTTCGTAGAGGAGGTCTCCGTGCCCTCCCTTTTATGTTTATGAATTCTATATTGGTATTTAGTAGGGAACGGTCTCTGTGCCGTTCCGTTTTGTTTTCACAAAATCTATATTGATATATCGTAGGGGAGGGGTCGTCCCTCCCGTTTTAAATTCGCTTTATCTTTGCGGGAGGGGGAACCCCTCCCCTACACCCATCTGTTAATATAGATAAAAACCAATGGGACCACCCCGCGTGATGTTCCCTACAAAATATCGATTTATTTTGTCGCAAAAAACAATCCGATTAGGATTAACCTAATCGGGTATAATTTTGCTAATTATTCGATTTCAATTTTTCCGTGTTCGCTTTCAAATTAATAAAATTGTTTTGTTTTAATTTAATACGGCTTCGTTTCATCTGTTCTACCCATTATATAGTCAACACTGGTTTTATAAAAATCAGCCAACTTACCCAATACCTCTGCAGGTACATTTAACTTTCCTAATTCATAATCCGAGTAGGTTGTTTGATGAATTTTAAGATATTCCGCCATATCATTTTGCGAAATATCTCGGTCTTCTCGTAAATCTCTTATCCTTTTAAACATAATATCACCGCATATATTATGCCTTAAGGGAATGTCCCTTATTGACTTTTAAGGGATATTCCCTTAAAATATATGTAAAATATGTTTGAAGTGAGGGTTTTTATGTTTAAACTTTGTTGCTTTGAATGCTTGAAAAAACAATATCAGTTAATCGGTAAAAACCAAGTTGGTTTTTCAAAGACCAAGCGGGAATGTCCTTTGTGTAAAAAAGAAAATTATATAGTTGTTACCTTTGACCCCATTCCCCGCGAAAAAGACGAACCTTTTGTTTTTCTCAGATTTGATTAGCCCTTATTTCGTCGCAAACAAAAAAACAACCCGATTAGAAATTAACCTAATCGGGTTTAATTATTATTTAGTTCTCACACCTTGAAAACTGAACAAGTAAAGCAAGTGAGGATACGAAAAAATAGGTCAAGCCCTCGGTCTATTAGTACAACCTAGCACACGTATCGCTACGCTTACACTTGTTGCCTATCAACCCGGTAGTCTACCGGGGA
>JAZNWP010000099.1:0-24239 GCA_045593385.1 Acutalibacteraceae bacterium | reverse complement strand
TGGCTACGATCCGACTTCTATAGCGAATCGGGGTTTTATCATTTTAATTTCTTATGCCGTTAAATAATATCTTACGAGGGACTGCAAAAGCAAGTCGCGGTCGATTCTTCTAATTAAATTACGGGCGTTATTATGGGTGGTGATATAGGTAGGGTCTTCCGAAAGAATATACCCTACTATCTGGTTTATGGGGTTATAGCCCTTTTCCTTTAAAGCATCGTAAACCTCAGTAAGAATTCTTCTGATTTCTTGCTCGGTCTGGTCGCCAAGGGAGAAGGTCATAGTCTTATCATTCATAAATAACACCTCTTATTTTTTAATCTTTATATCTATTTTATAACGGACTTTTAAAAAGTGCAAGTATTATTTTCTAAGTTCCGCGCCAACTTTAGTGAGTTTATCGATAATACGGCCACAAGTGGTATCAATTTCCTCGTCGGTTAGTGTGCCTTCTGCAGAACGGAGCCATACGCTGAAGGCCACGCTCTTTTTACCCTCGGGAATTTGAGAGCCCATATAAACATCAAAAAGTTCTACTTTTTCAAGTAGTCGGCTGCCGCCGCTAATGATGGCCTTTTCCAGTTCTCCTACGGGGATATCCTTATCGCATAGCATAGCAAAGTCACGCTCAACTGCGGGGAACTTGGGAAGTGGCTTATAAACGGTCTTGCGTTTTTCTATTGAATAAAGTACATCAAGCTTGATTTCGGCAACATAAACCTTTTGCTCAATATCGTAGGTGTCGAGAACGGCGGGATGCACCTCACCGAAAACGGCAACGCTCTTATTATTGGCAAGAACCTCTGCCTGACGGCCTGGGTGTAGATAGGGTTCTGCACTACGCTTATACTGGGTATGAGCGCCGAAAATTTTCGTTATTTCTTCTATTATGCCCTTAAGAGTGAAGAAATCTTCATCCTTGCCGTAAATTCCTATGCTCATTGTAGGAAGTTCATCGGGTTGCTCGGTAAGGGGTATAGATTTTGGAACAAAGCGTTTGCTTATTTCGAAGAATCTGCCCTCCTCGATTTTGCGGTTAATATTGGTTGCAAGAACGGTGAGCATACTTGTAGTAAGTTGGGTGCGAAGGGTTGAATATTCGTCGCCGAGAGGATTAATAAGCTTAACCGCGTTTCTTCTTTCATCATCTTCCTCGAGGCGAAGGGTATCAATAGCACCCGATGCGATAAAGGAATAGGTTGCGATTTCATAAGCGCCCATACCGATAAGGGCGGATTTAATCTTATCATCCTTAATGCGAGAGGGAAGTTTCTTACCCCTTATAACATCACCGCGCATAGATGTGCCGACAATATGGTCATAACCGTAAATTCGCATAACCTCTTCAGCCAAATCGGCTCTGCCTTCAATATCATCACGGATAGAAGGAACTTTTACGGTAATGGTGCCGTTATCATATACAGTAGGAAGACCTAAACTGTTAAGAATTCCTACAATAGTATCATCGGGAATTTCTACGCCCAAAAGGTCTAAAATGCTCTTGGTAGTAACGGTGATAATTTTATCCTCGGGAAGACCTTCGTTTCTATCAATAACGCCGTCAATAATATCGCCTGCATCAAGAAGGTCAATAAGTTCTAGGGCCCTTTCCATAGCATAAGCGGTATTCACAATATCAACGCCCTTTTCAAAGCGGCCGCTTGATTCGGTACGGATACCGAGGGCTCTACCTGTATGGCGGATATTATCTCTTTTAAATTTAGCGCATTCAAGGAAGAGATTTTTGGTATCGTCTTCAATTTCGCTTTCCCTACCGCCCATAATACCTGCAAGGCAGGAGGGTTTTTCACCGTCTGCAATAACAAGCATATCGGTAGAAAGGAGATATTCCTTACCGTCAAGGGTGGTGATGCTTTCACCATCTTTGGCGTTTCTTACAATGATTTTCTTACCCTCTAGGTCATCGTAGTTGAAGGCATGCATGGGTTGACCTGTTTCAAGCATAACAAAGTTGGTGATATCAACGATGTTATTAATGGGGCACATACCCGAGGCAGTGATGGCCTTTTGCATCCAAAGGGGAGAGGGTCCGATTCTTAAATTCTTAACTACACGGCCTACATAACGGGGGCAAAGGTCATAGTTTTGGACGGTTACATCGATATAATCTTTAATATCCTCGCCTACGGTTTTATAGGTAGGAACAGGGGGATTAAATTTGGTACCTAAAACCACCGAAATTTCCTTTGCAACACCTAAAAAGCAGTTGCAGTCGGGACGGTTAGCAGTAATCTTAAAGTCGATGATATAATCGTCAAGACCGAGAACAGTACGCATATCGGTACCTGTTTCCCATTCGTCGCGGAGGATTAAAATACCGTGTACCGAAGCGCCTTCATAATCTTCTTCGGTAAGACCCAGTTCTTCACCTGAGCAGAGCATACCAAGAGAGTCTACGCCGCGAAGTTTGCCTGCTTTTATATGAGCGCCATTAGGAAGGTAACTGTCATCAAGAGCGGCAGGAACGAGGTCGCCCTTTTTAATATTCTGAGCGCCCGTTACTATCTGAACGGTTTTTCCGCCGCCGATATCCATCTGGCAAATCTGCAAGTGGTCACTATCCTCATGGGGAGCAAGGTCGATGATGCGAGCGGCAACAACATTTTTAATATTATCGCCTTCACGCTCGATACTTTCAACCTCAAAACCTGCCATAACCATACGGTCGCAGAGTTCTTCGACAGGTACATTTATATCTACATAATATTTAAGCGCTTTAAGTGAAATTTTCATTTTTCTGTACCCCCTTAATTAAAACTGGTCAAGAAAACGCTTATCGTTTTCAAAGAGAAGTCGAATATCGCTGATTTTATAACGGGTGGTGGTAAGACGGTCAAGACCGATACCAAAGGCGAAACCGCTATATTCTTCGGGGTCAATGCCGCAGCTTCTGAGAACATTGGGGTGCACCATACCTGCGCCTAAAATCTCTATCCAACCTGCTCCCTTGCAAACGCGACAACCTTTGCCTCCACATTCACTGCAACTTACATCAACCTCAACCGAGGGCTCGGTGAAGGGAAAGAAGGAGGGACGGAATTTAACCTTTGTATCGCTGCCGTAAATTTCGTGGGCAAACTGTTCAAGAACGCCCTTAAGGTCGCAAAGGGTAATGCCTTTATCTACAACAAGTCCCTCTATCTGATGGAAAACGGGGGAGTGGGTAGCATCAACCTCATCGGCTCTGAAAACACGCCCTGGGCAGATAACGCGGATTGGGGGCTTACGGGTTTCCATTGTTCTGATTTGCGCCGCAGAGGTCTGGGTGCGAAGCAGAAGATTTTCTGCAAGATAGAAGGTATCCTGCATATCTCTTGCGGGATGGTCTGCAGGTACATTAAGACATTTAAAGTTGTAGTGGTCGGTTTCAACCTCGGGACCGTCTACAACATCAAAGCCCATGGACTGAAAAATATCTATCATATCATTAAGTACGGTATTAAGAGGGTGGAGTTTACCCTTACGGGCCGTCTTTGCAGGCATAGTAATATCTATGGTTTCGGCAGCGAGTTTAAGCTCGGTTGCCTTTTCCTTTAGTTCCCTCGCCTTTTCGGTAATAAGAGCTTCAACCTGCGCCTTGGCTTCATTTACAAGTTGGCCCATTTTGGGACGCTCTTCGGGAGAGAGAGAGCCCATCTGTTTAAGGAGTGCGGTAAGTTCACCTTTTTTACCGAGATATTTAACTCGCAGTTCCTCAATAATTTGTTCGCTATCTGCATCAGCAATGGCTGATTTAGCGACTTCGAGAATTCCCGTTAACTGTTCTTTCATATTTATCCTCCTGAATGTTTAATGGTGGGAGAGCTTGAAAAATCCCTCCGTCACGGCTTTGCCGTGCCACCTCCCTTTAGGCAAGGGAGGCAAATAGGAAATTTTACATAAAAATAAACTTCGCCCTGAAAAACAGGACGAAGTTTTAAAATTTAAAAAACTCCGCGGTACCACCCGTGATTTTTGCTACAAAGAGCAAACACTCTTTTGACGGTAACGGCGTCACCCCGTCGTCGCTTACTTTTGGGTTCGGCGGCGCTGCTCAAAAGGGAACTTCGTTAAGCTTTCGTTTAGGCGGTTTACAGCCACGACCTGCCCTCTCTTTAAACCTACGGCAAAACTACTTTTCTTTATCATCGCATTTATATCAATGATATTATACCATCTTTTTAGAATATTGCAAGTGTTTTTTAAGGTGCTTTTTCTATAATGAGGGCAATAACAGTTATATCGTCGGTGTGAGCATCTTGGCGTCGGCTTTTGGCGCTAAGAGCTATACGGTCGGCAAGGTCACGGGCATTTCCGTCTTTAAAACTTTCGAGTTCGGCTCTTATCCACTGGAGTCCTTCGCTTACCGCCCCGTCGGACATAAGAAGTAAAATATCATTTGCTTTAAGCCGTATGGCCGCCCTATCAAATCCTACTTCTCTTAAAATGCCTACGGGCAAAGAGGTGCTTTCGGCCTTGCCCGTCCTACCGCTTCGGCGTACAAGGGTAGGAGCCGCTCCCGCCTTGTAAAGTTCGGTTTCGCCTGTGAAAAGGTCGATACTTGCAATATCTACGGTAGCTAGGGATTCATCAGTGGATTTGAAGAGCATTGAGGAATTGAGTATCCTGAGAGAACAGTCATAACCAAATCCTGCTTTAAGTAGTCGTGCCATAAGCCCTGAGGCCATAGCTCCGTCAACTGCGGCGCGTCCGCCTGTACCCATACCGTCACTTAAAACCGCAATATAATGACCTTTTCCGTCATTAAAACAGTTGAAGGCGTCACCGCACATATTTCCCTCTTTGGCGCAGAGTTGGGTAACACCCATATCTATTTTATAAACGGCATGTTCGCTTACGGTAATATAGGTATCATTACCCGCGCGGTTTATAACGGGTACATCGAAATCTCTTTCGCAGACTAAGGACAGCGCCTTCATAATCCGCATTTTATTCAGTGTCAGGTCACTTGAGTCCTTTACCCGAATTTCCAGAGTCATTCTGCCGTATTTATCTATTCTTGCTGAACACTCCTCAGCGTGAATATTCAAGTTTTTAAGCACTGCCGCCGCGCTTAAAGCTGCCGAGTTATCAAACTGCTCATCTCTTTGAAGGTCGAGGGATAAATCCTCCAGCATATTTGATATGCCTTCAAACTGGTCGGAAACCACCTCGCGCACCTCTTCAATACGGTTTTCCGCCGTAACACCCGATAAAAAGTCGCTATATCTTTCCTTAAGCGCATTTTCAATCATAGATGGCTTCAGGCAACGCCCTTTAAATTCATCGGGGGCGCTATCCAAGGGATTTTCATCCCCTCGTTTTATGGCTTTTGTCATCTCTAAAATGGCGTTTCGGGTTTCCTCTTTTTTCCCTTCGTTGCAGTGAAGGCGGAGCTTGCAGCCCATACAAACCTCTCGGGTAGTTCCTTCAATGACCGAATTGAAATCGGGGGCGTTAATTCTACCGAGTTCCTTCGAAACCTGACCTACGGTTTCTGATATATCTTTAAGGGCATTCGATGCAAGATTAAGCCGCAGAGTCGCCGCTTTTTTAAGTCCGGAAGGCATTGTGATTTTGGGTACACCCGCAAAAATTTTACCAAGGTAAATACCTGCGCTTCTGGGCAAAAACAAGAATAAAAGGCATCCTGCCACTGTTCCTGCAATTAAAGGGAAAGCGGCGCCTTTATCACCTATAAAAAGGGAAGAAATGATAGCGCAAATACCCATAACGGCGATTTGGGCGTATTTACCGAGGGAACTAAAGACTCCCGACATTAAACCGCCAAAATATAAAAGTCCTCCGCTATCCCCCGAAAGCATAGAGGCGAAAGATACGGCAATTCCGCTTATAGCGCCTGCAAGAGTGCCTCCGTATTTAGAGGCGGTAAGAATTAAAAACACTCCAATTATACTGCCAAGTGTCACTCCGCCTACGCTAATGCCCATAAGTCCGATAATAACCATAGCCGCTACTATAAGTACGCCGGCAAGTTCTTCGCTTGAAAGACCTACCCTATCTGATTTTAAGGCCAAGGCGGTTTTGGCGGTGAAAAAGGCACCCAACGCGCAAAGTAGGGTTTCGGCTAAGTTGTATGTAAAACCAATGGTTACTGCGGGTGAAGAAACAGCGGCGGTAACAATATTTGCCGAGGCGGCTATGATGCCGCAAAAAAGCGGATTGCGTGAAATTTTTTTATTAGATGAGAGCAAAAGTTTTATGGCTAATATTGCAAAAATAGAGGCAATATATCGAAAACCGTTGCCCTCGTTTACGGGTATAAAATAACCTAAAAAAGCGCCGAGAGCTGCTGAAGCGCAGTAGTAGTGAGGACAACCCGAAAGGAAGGCAATTCCAAAGGGCAAAAGTTTCCCAATTACCAGACCTCTTGAAGAAATAAAGGCGAGAACTGCAACGCCGAGTTGCCAAAGCCCCGCCGTAAGAAGCTCCTCGCTTTTAAAAATTCCTTTTTTGGTTTTTAAACTTAAAAATTCTTTCATTTTACATCACCTTCAAATTAAACATTCCCCATAAAATTATATAGGAAAAGGGGCGCCGATTCTGTCGGTTAAAGGGTGAAATAAAAGAAAAATTGTGTAAAAAAAGAAAAAGAGTTGATGAATTTCATCAACTCTTCGCTTTTTAATTTTATTATTTAAGAAAAAATTGAAAATGCGCCGTATGAAACAGTTGAAACGATTAGCGCGGCAGTTAAAATTCCAAGGAGAATAGAGGGAAATGCCTTTTTTAGAGGCATATCAAGCATAGCGGCGATAAGCGCTCCGGTCCATCCGCCTGTTCCGGGGAGTGGAATTGCAACGAAAATAAAAAGTCCCCAGAAAGCGTACTTTTTAACAGTATCGCTCTTTTTTTCGGCTCTTTGCTCAAGTTTTGTTACAAGGCCGTCAAGTTTATCCCATTTTCTCATAAGGGCAAAAATTTTCTTTATGAAAATTATGATAAACGGTATAGGAATAAGGTTACCTATAATAGAAACAGTTACGGCGAGCCATAGGGGAAGGCCAAGGCCGATGCCTATGGGAATAGCGCCTCGAAGTTCAACAACAGGCACCATAGATATAAAAAGAGTATATAAAACATCCTTCCACTGTTCAACCAGTGGCGCAAAAACAGAAAGTGTTATCATATCAAACCTCGCTAAACTAATAGATTTTCAGAAACACTGAAAAGTTCATTTATATATTCGCTCACGTTCTGACCGCTTGAGAGGGGTATAAAGAAAAGGAAATAAGCAACAACTGTAAGCATTAAAACAAGCAAAACTGCGATTATGATGATGGGGGCGTTAAGCTTACTGCTCGTGGGCTTCTGGTTGTCAAATTCCTCTTCCTCGGAGATGAAAATATCATCTTCACTGTTTGGAACGAAATATTCATAGTAGCTTTTTGCATCTCTTTTGGGGGCATTGGCCTCAATATGCATATCCTCCATACCGATATTGAAAATGGGAATTTCAGCTTCCTCACTGTCTTCTTCACTTTCTTCGGTTATGAATTCATTGATTTCCCTTGCAGTCTCTTCTGAAACCTCTTGTGCAATTTCTTCGGTGATTTCTTCTTCATTTTCAACGGTTGCTTCGGTAGTTGCTTCTTGGTCGGCAACCTCTGCAACTGCTTCTTCGGCTTCTGCTGTTTCTTCTGTGATTTCTTCTGCCGTTTCTTCGGCTACAGTTTCTTCTTCGATTTCTTCGGCTACGGTTTCTTCTACTGTTTCCTCGGGGGCAACCTCTACGGCAGCGGGGGTTTCGGGAAGCATACTAAGTTCGCTGATATAGGGGTGAATAAGGTCGCGAAGCAGTTGCTTTTTAATACTCTTACTATCGGTAAGCATAATTATTGTCTGCGGTCCGCATTCAATTATGCAACCGCCGAATATACCATCAGAGGTAACCAGGGGAACAGAGCCCGATATAATATTGATTTCTTCGTCACTGTTTATACCGTAGGTTTTATTGTCGGCGGCAACTAAATTTTTACCGATGGCCGAGGCAACGGTATTTATAAGTCCCTCATTTCCGAAAAGGGCGCCGCAGGTGATAATAACCTTGCTTCTTCCCACTGCCCGTGACAGAGAATTCAAAAATGCTTTTCGGTCCTCTGCTTTATCTGTGAGAAGGCGCATACGGCAACTACCGCCCAGATTAAACTCCATCTCGAAATCTGAAGGGGTGGCGTAGTAGATAAGGTCTACTTTAATGTTTTGTATCATAATCTTTCTCCTTCAATATAGGAATATGTTATACCCTCGATGGCTCTTTCAATGAGGGGCTCTATATCAAGCTTTGCTTCGGCTTTTTCGCACTGACCTGGTTTGGGACGAGTATGGGGATGCTTGGGGGTAAACACAGTGCAACAATCCTCGTAGGGAAGAATTGAGGTCTCAAAAGCATCTATATGCTTTGAGATTAAAATAATTTCTTCCTTATCCATTCCGATTAAAGGACGCATAACAGGCATTGTGCAAACCTGGTCGGTGGCGGCGAGGGCGGGTAAAGTCTGACTTGCAACCTGACCTAAGCTTTCCCCCGTTATTAGACCGCCGCAACCGTCATTTTCGGCAACGCGGCAGGCAATTCTCATCATCATTCTGCGCATTATAAGGGTGAAATAATCTTCTGGACAGCACTTGCCGATTTCCTCTTGAATTTCGGTAAAGGGGACAATGGCAAGTTTAATAGTACCGCTATAATTTGCAACCTTTGAAAGCAGAGTTTTAACCTTCATTTCGGCGCGAACACTGGTATAGGGAGGACTTGCAAAATGGATAGCGTTTAGTGTTAGACCCCTTTTTGCCATAGTGTATGCGGCAACGGGACTGTCAATACCACCTGAAATAAGTACGGCGGCTCTGCCCGATGTGCCTACGGGAAGTCCACCCGCACCCTTGATTTGAGCGCCTCTGATATAAGCGGCAAAATCTCTGATTTCTACCGTAACAATAAGGTCAGGATTATGAACATCAACGCGAAGATGATTAAACCTTTTGAGTAAAGCGGCGCCTACCTCGCGACTGATTTCAGGGGAGGTCAGGGGGAAGCTTTTATCAGAACGTTTAGCTTCAACCTTAAAGGTTTTGATGCTTCTCATAGTGTCGGCCAAGTATACGGGGGCCTTTTCTAAAATATCATCCACCGTTTTCTCGCAGACACAAGCGCGACTAAAGGCGGCAACGCCGAAAACCAGTTGCATATTCTCGAGGGCCTTTTCAAAATCAAAGTCCTCGCTCTGCGGCTCGATATAAATGGTGGATTGAGAGGTGGTTATCTTAATATCGCCAAGGGGTTTTAAGCGGCGGCGGATATTGGATATCATTTTATCTTCAAAATTGCGGCGGTTAAGACCCTTAAGGGCCAATTCGCCATCCTTAATAAGTATAATTTCTTTCATTTTAGACCTACTTAACCTTTTTAAGTTTATTTGTTGCTTCTATCAGTGACTTACATAAAGCGTCAATATCGCTTTTCTTAGAAAAACGGGAGAAACTGATGCGAAGGGCGCTATCTATTCTATCAGCTTTAAGTCCCATTTCCTTAAGCACGAAGCTTCCTTCGCCCTTAGCGCAGGCGCTTCCTGAGGATACGAATATATTTTTGCTTTCAAGGAAGTGGAGAAGGGTTTCTGAGCGGTAACCCACCACCGATATATTAAGAATATAGGGCAGACCTTCACCCGAGTTTACAGTAACAATTCCCGTTTCTAAAAGCTTTTCTTTTGCATACGTATTTAATGCAGAAACCTTTTTAAGATTTTCATTTATGTTTCCAAGCTCCTCTAACGCACCGCCAAATCCCATAATAAGCGGAACACTTTCGGTGCCTGAGCGAACACCTTTTTCCTGACCGCCGCCGAGAAGCAGTGGCGGAAGGGTAATGCCCTTTTTAACAAAAAGCGCGCCGATACCTTTGGGCCCGTGAATTTTATGTGCGCTTACGGATAATAGGTCAACACCTAAAGATTTGATATTTATAGCCGTTTTGCCAAAGGCCTGAACGGCATCGCAGTGCAAAAGGGCGGGAGCGCCCGAAGCTTTAATGGCGTTGGCGGCCACACTTATCGGTTGAATGGAGCCAACCTCGTTATTAACAAGCATTATGCTAACGAGAATGGTATTCTTATTAACGGCATTTTTAATATCGTCAGGGCTTATAACACCGTTTTTATCGGGTTTTAAATAAATTACCTCAAAGCCGTTGTTTTCGAGTTTTTTCATAACCTCTAAAACCGAAGGGTGCTCAATAGCGGTAGTAACAATGCGGCCCCCTCGCTTTTTGCGGGAAAGAGCGGCACCTAAAACAGCGGTATTATTACTTTCGGTACCGCAAGAGGTGAAATATATTTCATCGGAGCGGCAACCTAAAATGCTTGCAAGATGATTTCTTGCATCACTGACGCCGATTTCTGCCTCTACGCCGAGGCGATGAAGGGAGGAAGGATTGCCCCAGGAGTTTTTAAGGGCATAATCTATATTTTCTATGGCCTTTTGGCATGGCTGGGTGGTAGAACTGTTATCAAGATATATAAGCTCCAAAACGACCTTCCCTCCAATCTGCTGATATTCTATATAATTATACTATAAAACAAAACAATAAACAATAGTAAAATTTACATATTTAAAAATAATAATTTTTGCCCTTTCCCCCTTGAAATAAGGGGGAATAAAATGTATAATAATTGTATACTCATCAGATACAAGGGGATAAAATTATGGTTAAGAAAATTTTTGCGATTATTTTAGTAATTTCTATGCTTTTTTGCGTAGGTTGTAATAAGAATTCTAATGGAGGAAGCACCAATGAGGAATCTGCTCCCGTAGAGCCCCTTACCGTTAACTCTTTAACGGGGCTTAAGGATATTCCCGAAGATAAGCTTTCTGCCCGTCCTGTTGCGGTTATGGTTAATAATATAAATGTTGCTAAGGATGTTCAGGCAGGTTTACCTTATGCGGATATCGTATACGAAACCGAGGTTGAGGGCGGAATTACACGTCTTATGGCGGTTTATAAAAATATCGAATCGGTAAAGCAAATCGGCTCTGTCCGTTCGGCAAGGTATGTTTATGTAGATTTGGCTCTCGGTCACGATGCGATTTTTGTTCATTGCGGTTCTGACCCCGTTTATTGCCGTCCCCGTCTCGCTTCTATGCAGCACCTTGATATTTACGATGGCGCCAATGGCTACGGTACCAGAATTGAAAACGGAAAATCGGGTGACCACAAGTTATATACCTTTAGCGAACAGCTTAAAAAGGGCTTCGATAAAAAGGGCTTCCGTCAGGTAGAAAACACTACGAAAGCTTGGGCGAATTTCACTGAAGAGGGTGAAAAGGCAACCTTAACAGGCGGCGATGCTACTGAGATTACCGTTCCCTTCTCCACCTCTCATAAGGCCGAATTCAAATATAACGCCGAAAAGGGCAAATATCAGCGTTATATTCAGGGCAAGCTTCAAAAGGACTATGCAACCGGTGAAACCGTTGATGTTGAAAATGTATTTGTATTACTCACCACCATTAAGGATTATCCCGACGGCGAGCACCGAGAGGTAGCCCTTTCAGGCGGCAATGGATATTATTTCTCTGATGGAAAACTCACCTTCATTAAATGGCAGAAGGGTAGCGCCAATAACGGCTTTAAATTTACCGATACCGAAGGTAACGAACTTAAAGTTAACGCAGGTAATTCTTGGGTTTGCATTGCGGATAAAAACAAATCCAATCCTAAATATCAGTAATTTTTTGCCACCTCGTCTTTTGATGGGGTGGTTTTGGGTTTAAATAAATTAACTTTACGGGGTATAGAAATGATTGAAAAGAGCATACGAAAACTTATTTGCTACGGCAAGGAAAACAATTTATTTAATGAGCGTGACGAAATATATGTAACTAATCTTATTATAGATGCATTAGGGCTCAGCAGTTTTTCTTCGAGTGAAGATTATAGTGATGTGAATCTCGAAGAAACTCTTAAAGAAATTCTTGATTACGCGGTAGAAAAGGGTATTATCGAGGATAATATCACCGCCCGTGATTTGTTTGATACCAAGCTTATGGGGCTTATGCTTCCGCCCCCTTCGGTAGTAACCGATAAATTCTACGAGGCATATAAAACATCACCCGAGGCAGCAACCGAATATTACTATAATTTAAGCCGCAACAGTGATTACATAAGAACATACAGAGTTAAAAAGGATATGAAGTGGGAGGCCGAAACTGAGTATGGCACCATTGATATTACCGTAAATCTTTCCAAGCCCGAAAAAAGCGCCAAGGATATCGAGGCGGCTAAAAATGCCCCCGCTTCCAATTATCCTAAATGCCTTCTTTGTAAGGAGTGCGAGGGCTATGGGGGCAGAATGAATTTCCCCGCAAGGCAAAACCATAGGGTTATTCCCGTTACCCTTGACGGTAAAGAATGGTTTTTCCAGTATTCGCCCTATGTTTACTATAACGAGCATTGCATCGTTTTCGACGGTGAGCATATTCCTATGGAAATCAACGCCTCCACCTTCAGAAAGCTTTTTGATTTCGTAAAAATGTTCCCCCATTATATGCTGGGCTCCAATGCGGGACTTCCCATAGTTGGCGGCTCCATATTAAGCCACTCTCATTATCAGGGCGGCCGATATACCTTTGCTATGGCTAAGGCGCCTATTGAAAGGGAGTATACCTTCGAGGGCTTTTCCGACGTGAAGGCAGGTATTGTCAAGTGGCCTATGTCGGTAATTCGCCTTTCGGGTAAGGATACCGAAAGAATCGTAGTTCTTGCCGAAAAGATTCTTAAAAATTGGGAAAGTTATTCCGACCCCGAGTGCTTTATCTTTGCCGAAACCGATGGTGAGCCCCACAATACCGTTACCCCCATTGCCCGTAAAAATGGTGAGGTTTATGAGCTTGATATCGTGCTTCGCAATAATATCACTACCGAGGAACACCCTCTAGGCGTTTTCCACCCCCATGCAGAGCTTCATAATATCAAAAAAGAAAACATTGGTCTTATCGAGGTTATGGGCTTGGCAGTTTTACCCGCCCGTCTTAAAACCGAGCTTAAGCTTTTGGGCGAAAAATTGGTTAGCGGTGAAGAAATCGCCGAAGAAGAACTTATAAAGCATATAAACTGGGCTAATGAAATTAAGTCGAAATATGATGATATAAACGAAGAAAACGTTGATAAAATCCTTAAATACGAGGTTGGTGAGGTATTTAAGCGAGTTCTTCTTGATGCGGGCGTTTTCAAAAGAGATGAAAAGGGCCAAAACGGCTTTGATAAGTTCATAGAAAGCGTAAAATAATGTTCGTTAATGTTACTGTTCAGGTTGTTATCCTGTTTATTCTTATCCTTGTGGGCGTAGCCCTCGCGAAAATTAAAATTTTAAATGAAAACGCCTGTAAAGGTATGGCAGATGTGGTGCTGGTGCTTGCTACGCCTTGCGTTATCGTGCAGTCGTTTATCAGAGAATTTGATAAATCTTCCCTTAAAACTCTGCTTTTGAGTTTTCTTATTGGGGTGGGAGCCCATCTTCTCTTTATAATCGCAAGCAGAATTTTAATTAAAGATAATGATAAAGCAAAAGAAAAGGTTTTGCAGTTTGGCATAATTTTCGCCAACTGCGGATATATGTCCATTCCTCTCCAACAAGCCCTTCTCGGCGATGACGGCGTATTTATCGCCTCGGCGTATATTGCTATATTCAATATCTTTATGTGGAGTTACGGGCTTTATATTATGGGTGGCGATAAGGTCGAAATAAGCGCCAAAAAGTTGCTTATTAATCCTGGAATAATTGCCGTAAGCGTTGGACTTATTATCTTTTTGCTTTCAATTCCCGTGCCGTCAATTATCAAAGCGCCTATTGGCTATCTTGCCTCTTTAAATACGCCTCTTCCAATGATAATAATCGGTTATTATCTTGCAAAGAGTAATATTTTAAAGACCTTTAAGGATATTAAATGTATCTTGGCTATGGCGTTGCGACTTGTGGTTTTACCCCTTTTAGCCCTTGTGGTTTTATGGGTTTGCGGCGTAAGGAATAAAATACTCGTTTCTTCGGTAATTTCCATTTGTTCACCCGTTGCGGCGGCTACCACAATGTTCTCGGCAAAATATGATGCCGATACCGAAACCTCGGCAAATTTAGTTTCGGTAAGCACCTTGATTTCTATAATCACAATGCCCCTTATCGTAACCTTGGCGCAGTATGTTTCGTAAAAGAGAAACGGAACGGTATATACCGTTCCGTTTTGCTTTAATCAATATAAAAAGATGAATGTAGGGGAGGCGTTGCGCCTCCCGTTTTTAAATCCAAAATCTTCACGGGAGGCGCAACGCCTCCCCTACAAAACAAATTAATATCGGTAAAAATTAACCCGATTAGGTGAGGCCTAATCGGGTTTGCTGTTTTATTTAATTTTTGGATAAGAATTTTTATCGTTTGTAATACCTAAAATATAGTCAACGCTGGTGTTATAGAATTTTGCGAGTTTAATCAATATTGCGGTAGGTATATCGTTTTCACCTGTTTCATATTTCGAATATCCCGTTTGCGACATACCGAGCATTTTTGCAATTTCAGTTTGGTTTAGGTCCTTATCCTCTCTTAAATCGCGAATTCTTTTATACATATATAACCTCTGTATAGTTAAGTTTATTATCCTTAATTTTAGTTTAATCTTAACCAGGTTATTGATTTTTAATCTGAAATAGGTTAAAATGTCGATATCAACGGTTGAATGCATAAGGAGTTAAAAATGAAAAAAAGAGTAGTAATAGCAGGGTGCAGAGATTATACAAAATATAATGAGGCTAAAGAATATATTGATTATTGTCTTTGCAATATTCGAAAAGAAAATGAAATCATCATAATTTCAGGCGGAGCAAGAGGCGCAGATGCTATTGGTGAACAATATGCAAAGGAAAACGGATTTAGGGTTGAAATATATCCTGCTCAATGGAAAAAATACGGCAGAAGCGCAGGTCCAAAAAGGAACGAAGAGATGGCGAAAATATGTGACTGCGTGATATGCTTTTGGGATGGAAAAAGCAGGGGTACAAAATCTATGATAGAATATGCGAAAAAACACAATAAACCCATCAGAATAAAAAAATATATATCGTAGGGAAGGGCCTTGGTCCTTCCGTTTTGATTTCATCAATATAAATAAATGGTTGTAGGGGAGGGGTTTCCCCTCCCGTTTTTAAACCCAAAATCTTTACGGGAGGCATAACGCCGCCCCTACAATATATCAATTCATATACACAAAACATAATCCCGATTAGGATTTCCTAATCGGGATTTGTTTTGTTACTTTTTGTTTATTTCACTTATATCATAGGGGGTGGTCTGGTAAACGAAGTAGTTAAGCCAGTTTGTATAAAGTAGGTTAGCGTGGGAGCGCCAGGTTACAAGGGGCTCTTTGTCGGGATTGTTATCGGGAAAATAGTTTTTGGGCATAGAAATTGGTTTGCCTTCGCCTAAATCCCGAAGATACTCGGCTTTTAAAGTACCTGCGTCATACTCCGAATGTCCCGTAATAAAAATCTGCTTACCGCCCTTGGTGCCAACGGCATAAACTCCCGCTTCTTCGGAGGAGGCAAGGATACGAAGGTCATATACCTTTTCAATATCCTCTCGATTTACTGTGGTATGGCGGGAATGGGGGGCCATAAATACGTCGTCAAAGCCCCTGAAAAGTATGGATTTTTTATAATCAACGGTATGGGGGAAAACGCCGAAAAGCTTTTCGCTAAGGGGCTGTTTATCTATACCGTAGTGATAATAAAGTCCAGCTTGCGCGCCCCAACAAATATGGAAGGTGCTGTGAACATGGGTTTTAGTCCATTCCATAATTTCACAGAGTTCTTTCCAATATTCAACCTCTTCGAATTTAAGGTGTTCAACGGGAGCGCCCGTTATAATCATACCGTCAAAGGTTTCGTGCTTCACATCATCAAAGGTCTTATAAAAGGTGAAAAGATGCTCAGCAGAGGTGTTTTTTGACTGATGGCTTTTAGTGTGAATAAATGTAAAATCAACCTGCAAGGGAGAGTTACCGAGAAGACGGGAAAGCTGAGTTTCGGTTTCTATCTTCTTGGGCATAAGGTTTAAAAGCAAAATCTTTAAAGGACGGATATCCTGAGTTATGGCGCGTTTTTCGGTCATAACAAAGATGTTTTCCTCGGCAAGAGTTTTTACTGCAGGTAGATTATCGGGAATTTTAATGGGCATCCCAATACCTCCAATTTTTGTATTATATTAGATTACATTACATATTATCGAGGGCTTGTTTAATATCGGCAATAAGGTCCTCACTGCTTTCAATTCCGCAAGAGAAACGGATAAGGTCGGGCGAAACACCTGCCGCAACAAGCTCATCATCGTTCATCTGGCGGTGAGTTGCGCTTGCGGGGTGCAAACAACAGGTTCTCGCATCAGCAACATGGGTTTCAATGGCGGCAAGCTTTAAGTTTTTCATAAAGGATTCAGCCGCTTTTCTGCCACCCTTAACTCCGAAGCTTACAACGCCGCAGGAGCCGTTTGGCATATACTTTTTAGCAAGGTCGTAGTACTTGTCACCGGGAAGGTCGGGGTAGGTAACCCAGGCGATGCGCTCGTCACTCTGAAGGAATTTTGCAACGGCAAGACCGTTTTCGCAATGCTTCTTCATACGAAGATGTAAACTCTCAAGACCTAAATTAAGAATAAAGGCGTTCTGGGGTGACTGAATTGAGCCGAAATCTCTCATAAGCTGAGCGGTGGCTTTGGTAATGAACGCGCCTTCGAGGCCAAAACGCTCGGTGTAGGTTACGCCGTGATAGCTATCATCGGGGGTGCAAAGGCCTGCATATTTTTCGGGGTACTTTGTCCAGTCAAATTTACCCGAATCAACTATACAACCGCCAACGCCTGCGCCGTGACCGTCCATATACTTAGTGGTGGAGTGGGTTACGATATCTGCACCCCACTCAAAAGGACGGCAATTAACGGGGGTTGCAAAGGTGTTATCGATAATAAGGGGTACGCCGTGGGCGTGGGCGGCATTTGCAAATCTTTCAATATCAAGCACCGAAAGGGCGGGGTTGGCAACGGTTTCACCGAAAACGGCCTTGGTGTTGGGTTTGAATGCGGCCCCGAGTTCTTCGTCACTGCAATCGGGAGTAACAAAGGTAAACTCGATTCCCATCTTCTTCATTGTAACAGCAAAAAGGTTATAGGTGCCGCCGTAAATTGCAGAAGAGGCAACTACATGGTCGCCGCAAGATGCAATATTGAAGATAGAATAGAAGTTTGCTGCCTGACCTGAGGAGGTAAGCATAGCGGCGGTGCCGCCCTCCATATCGCAGATTTTAGCGGCAACAGAATCATTGGTAGGATTCTGAAGACGTGTATAGAAATATCCCGATGCTTCCAAATCGAAAAGTTTGCCCATATCTTCACTGGTAGCATACTTAAAGGTAGTGCTTTGAATAATGGGTATCTGACGAGGCTCACCGTTACCTGGGGTGTAGCCGCCCTGAACACATTTTGTTTCAATATCGTATTTACTCATAATTTATACCTCACGCATGATAAAGTTTTTTTGTTTGATACTGGGGTTCACAGGTAATGTTAACGCCCAGTTTTCTAAATGTTTGTTCATCAACTCTTGATAAAATTACAGTTGAATGGGCCTCAAGGCCACGAAGTTTGTTTATCTGGTCAAGTGCTTTTCTTGCGGTATCATTGGTTACCGCGCAGATAGAAAGAGCGATAAGAAGTTCATCTATATGAAGGCGGGGGTTATGATTTCCAAGAACGCCCGTCTTCATCTTCTGGATAGGCTCGATAATGGTGGGGGAGAGAAGTTCTATATCATCAGGAATTCCCGCCAAAACTTTTAAGGTGTTAAGGAGCATTGATGAAGATGCGCCCAGAAGGGAGGAGGTTTTACCCGTTATAACGGTGCCGTCGGCAAGTTCTATGGCGGTGGCGGGGCCACCGGTTAGTTCTGCCTTATGGAGTGCCGCTTTAACTACGGGACGGGAATCGGTGGATATACCTAACTGATTCATAAGAAGTTCGATTTTAGCAACTTCCGCCTGGTCACCCATACCTTGTCTAACAGAGCAGAGGGCGTTATAGTAGCGGCGGAGAATTTCCTGTTTAGCGGCTTCGTTTACTGCCGAATTATCCTTAATGGCGAAGCCAGCCATATTAACACCCATATCGGTAGGACTCTTATAGGGGGATTCACCGAGGATTTTTTCCATCATAGCGTTAAGCACGGGGAAAATCTCGATATCGCGGTTATAGTTAACGGCGGTTTTGCCGTAAGCTTCCAGATGGAAGGGGTCCAGCATATTAACGTCTCTAAGGTCGGCGGTTGCGGCCTCGTAAGCCACATTTACGGGGTGCTTCAAGGAAAGATTCCATATAGGGAAGGTTTCAAATTTAGCGTAACCCGCTTTAATGCCTCGCTTATGTTCTTGGTAAAGCTGGGAAAGGCAGGTTGCCATCTTACCGCTTCCGGGACCGGGGGCTGTGACAACAACAAGCTTTCTCGTGGTTTCGATATAATCGTTCTTGCCGAAGCCCTCATCGCTTACGATAAGGGGGATATTGTTGGGGTAATCGTGGATAGGATAGTGACGGTAAACATTGATACCTAAGCTTTTAAGTCGCTTTTCAAAAGCGAGGGCAAGGTGCTGACCCGTAAAACAGGTGATAACAACACTGCCCACATAAAGACCAATATTTCTAAAGGCATCAATGAGACGAAGGGTTTCAAGGTCATAGGTAATTCCAAGGTCACCGCGGCGCTTATTTTTCTCGATAGCGTCCGCATTGATAACGATAACGATTTCTGCATCATTCTTAAGATTTAAAAGCATTTTAACCTTGGAATCGGGCTGGAAACCGGGGAGTACGCGAGAAGCGTGGTAATCATCAAAAAGCTTTCCGCCGAATTCCATATAAAGCTTTCCGCCGAAAAGAGCTATTCTATCTCTTATTTTTTGAGATTGAAGGCGGATATATTCACTATTGTCAAATCCTATTTTCCCCATTTCATTACCTCTTTGCCTGAAAAATCACAGATTTATCTATTATACAATAAATCATCATAATTATAGCAAAACAGTGACACTCTTTCAAGTGTTTTGAGAAATATTTTAAGATTTTTATGCATAGCAATTACTGATACATAAATTTAGGGGGAGCCAATATGAAAAAATTAGCAAAATTTTTATCTTTTTGCCTTATAACCGTTTTAATTACGGGGTTTTACCCCGTAACTGCCAAAGCCGAGGGGACAAATTTAGAGATAAAGGGTAAATCGGCAATACTTATGGAGCCATACACAAAAACCATACTCTATGAAAATAATATTGATGAAAAAACCGCCCCTGCATCCATCACTAAAATTATGTCCCTTTTGCTTGTTATGGAGGCAATAGACAATAAAACTTTAAATCTCGAGGATGTACTGACTTGTAGTGACCACGCTGCGAGTATGGGTGGCTCACAAATCTGGCTTGAGCCGGGGGAAGCAATGACGGTGGATGACCTGCTGAAAGCCACCGTAATCGCTTCGGCAAACGATGCCACCGTAGTGCTCGGCGAGGCAATTGCGGGAAGCGAGGAGGGCTTTGTTGCAATGATGAACGAAAAGGCCAAAACCCTTGGTATGAATAACACTAATTTCATCAACTGCACGGGACTTGATGCCGAGGGGCATTATTCCACCGCCCACGATGTTGCCATAATGTCCTGCGAGCTTATTAAGCACGAGCTTATAAAGCAATATACAACCGTTTGGATGGATTCTCTGCGTGACGGAGAAAGCGAGCTTGTAAATACAAATAAGCTTGTCAGATTTTATGAGGGTACAACGGGACTGAAAACGGGTACCACCTCTACGGCGGGTTACTGTCTTTCCGCATCAGCTATGCGGGACGGCACGGAATTTGTTGCCGTTATTATGGGAAGTGAAGCGTCAAATGATAGATTTGAAAGCGCTAAAAAACTGTTAAGTTACGGCTTTGCCAACTTTTCGCTCACAGAAATTCACCCCGAAAAAAGCGAGGCGTTTTCGGTGGAAATTGACGATGGAGAAAAGAAAAATTTTAAGGCGGAGGCAGATGGATTTTTAAAACTTCTTCTGAAGAAAAATAACACGGGGGAAATAAGGCAGGAAGTAAATCTTAAAGAGGAAATAGAAGCCCCTGTAAGAAAGGGCGATAAGGTGGGGAATATAGATATTTTTATGGGGGATGAGCAGATAGGGAGCATAGATATAACCGCGGCGGAAAACGTCGAAAAAATGAGTTTTTTTACGGCGCTTAAATGGCTCTTATCGGGGCTTGTTACCCTTTAAATAAAAATATTCAGTTATATTGATATTACTACTTGCAATGGTGAGGAAAATATAGTAAAATGGAATTAGAAAAAAGGAGAAATTTTTACCATGGCATTAGATTTTAGTTACAAATATGCAGAAAGTTTTATTAGCGAAGGTGAAGTAAAGGCGCTTTCACCCGAAATTCTATCCGCTCATACCGCCCTTAAAGAGAAAAACGGTAAGGGTAATGATTTTCTCGGTTGGATTGACCTTCCTTTCGATTATGATAAAGAAGAGTTTTCCCGTATAAAGAAGGCCGCAGAAAAAATTAAAAATGATACTGATATCTTTATAGTAATCGGTATCGGCGGCTCATACCTTGGCGCTCGTGCCGCAATAGAATTTTTAAAAGGAACATATTATAATTCAACCCGCAAGGGTGTCCCCGAGGTTTATTTTTCGGGTAATAGCATTTCTGGTAGCGAACTTTCAGACCTTTTAAGTTTATGCGAAGGTAAACGAGTTTCGGTTAATGTAATTTCCAAATCAGGAACTACCACCGAGCCCGCCGTTGCCTTCAGAGTTTTTAGAAAATATCTTGAGGAAAGATACGGTGAGGAAGAAGCTACAAAGCGTATTTATTGCACTACTGATAAACAGAGAGGCACTCTTAAGCAGGTTGCCGACGAAAAGGGTTATGAAACCTTTGTTATTCCCGATGATGTCGGCGGAAGATTTTCGGTTCTCACCGCAGTTGGCCTTCTCCCCATAGCCGTTGCAGGCGGAGATATTGATGCTCTTATGAAGGGCGCCGCGGATGGCGCAAAGGATTACGATATTCCCGATATTGATAGTAATCCTTGCTATAAATATGCGGCAGTTCGCAATGTGCTTCACAGAAAGGGCAAATCGGTTGAAATCCTTGCAAACTATCAACCCCGTTTCACTATGATGGCCGAATGGTTCAAGCAGCTTTACGGCGAGAGCGAAGGCAAAGAGCAAAAGGGAATTTTCCCCGCTTCCGTAACCTTCTCTACCGACCTTCACTCAATGGGCCAGTATATCCAGGATGGTACCCGTCTTATGTTTGAAACCGTTGTCGATATTAAGGATAACGGAAAAGATATAGTTATTGAAGAAGCCGAAGATAACGGTGACGGTCTTAATTTCCTTGCAGGAAAAACAATGTCCTTCGTTAATGAAAAGGCCTTTGAGGGAACGGTACTTGCCCATGTTGACGGCGGCGCACCAAATCTCGTTATAACTCTATCAAAAGCGGATGAGGAAAACTTGGGTCGTTTGATTTATTTCTTCGAAAAGGCCTGCGCCGTTTCGGGCTATGTTTTGGGAGTTAATCCCTTCGACCAACCCGGTGTTGAGGCGTATAAGAAAAATATGTTTGCCCTTCTCGGAAAACCCGGATATGAGAATTTAAGGGAAGAGCTTATCGCGCGTATTTCAAAATAAATTTCAGGACACAAACCGCGGATGCGGTATTAGAATAAAGGAGATGTTTAGTATGATTAAACTCATTATCGGAAAAAAAGGTTCGGGCAAAACCAAAAAGTTAGTAGATTTGGTAAATACCGCTGCTAACGAAAGTTTAGGCAATGTAGTATGCGTTGAAAAGGGCGACACCCTTACCTATTCCGTAACACATAAGGCAAGACTCATTGATTCCGATGCTTTCGCCATCAGCGGCTACGGAGAGTATTACGGCCTTTTGGCAGGCGTTAAATCGGGTAACCACGATGTAACTCATATCTTTGGTGATGCTACCCTTCGTATCGGCACCCGTAATTATGATGAGCTTGCTGATTTCTTGGCTCGCGTAGCAAAGATTGATGATGTTGAGTTCTGCTTTACCGTTTCTTGCGACGAAGCAGACCTTCCCGCAAAGATTTTTGAAATAGCCGAAAAGTGCTAATTTAAGGAAAGTAAAAACAGCAGTCGCGTGACTGCTGTTTTTTTACTTTCTTTTTATCTTTTTAGGGCAGAAATCCTTCATAGGACAATTTTCGCAAAACGCTTTTCTTGCGGTACAGATATCCCTGCCGAAAAGTACGCTTCTATGGCAAAAATCGTTGGATTTTTCGGGGGGAAGCAGTTTCCTCATAGCATCTTCAACCTTGCGGGGCTCAGTGGTGTTCACAAGCCCTAATCGGTTACAAAGGCGGATAAAGTGCGTATCCGTAACAACTGCGGGCTTGCCGTAAATATCACCTACTACTAAATTAGCGGTTTTTCTTCCAACGCCCGAAAGGGTAGTAAGTTCTTCTATGGTATCGGGAACTTTTCCGCCGAAATCTTTGGTAATTTTCTTGCCTATTTCTATTAAATCTCGGGCTTTTGTTTTATAAAGTCCGCAGGTTTTAATAAGCCCTTCAACTCGCGAGAGTGGCGCTTCGCCCATAGCTTTTGCATCGGGAAATTCGCTAAAGAGGGCGGGGGTAACGAGATTTACTCTTGCATCGGTGCATTGGGCGGAAAGCCGAGTTGCTATGAGCAACTGAAAAGGATCCGAGTAATTAAGGGAGCATATAGCATCGGGGTAGAGTTTTTCAAGTTCTTCTACCGCCCTTAAGGTTATCTCTTTTTTGGTCATATTATTTGTTAATATCGGCAAGTTTAAGGTCGCCCGACTTGATAAATCCGAGCTTTCTCATTCCTTCGGCAATACCGAGGGTCAAAACTGCCGGAAGCACGAAATGCATAACAACGATTTGCAAAAGCGCCATAACGGGTTTAACTCCCGCGGCGGTCATTGATTCAAAGGCGGAAAACTGACCTACAAGACCCGCCGAGCCCATACCCGAGCCCACGGGGTTGCTTACCATCTTTAAAAGGGCGGAGGAAATCGGTCCTAAAATTGCGCTCGAAATAATAGGGGGAAGCCATAAAATCGGCTTTTTAACAAGATTTGGCATCTGAATCATAGAGGTACCGATACCCTGAGCTATCAGACCGCCAAACTTGTTTTCGCGGTAGCTCATAACGGCAAAGCCCACCATATGACAACAGCAACCAATGGTTGTTGCGCCTGCGGCAAGACCTGTGATTCCCATTGAAATACCTATAGCGGCAGAGGAAATGGGCAGAGTTAAAAGAATGCCCATAATTACCGAAACGATAATACCGCCGATGATGGGGGAATTATCAACATTAAAGTTAACGAGTTCTCCGAGCCACTTCATAGCAGCAGAAATATAGGGGCCAACGAAATATCCCGCGGTAGCGCCTGCAAGGATACAGCAAAGAGGGGTTAAAATGATTTCGAGCTTGGTTTTGCCTGAAACAAAGTAGCCAACCTCAATGGCTATGTAAGCGGCGATAAATGCTCCGAGGGGCTCACCTGGAGCGCCCACAGTAAAGGCACCTTGGGCGATATTCGGAAAAGCGCCAACCATACCGCAAACTGCGGCGCAAACGGTAGTTAAGGGTGATGCTTTTAATTTACAAGCAACGCCAACGCCTATTCCTGCGCCCGTTATTGTCTTGGCAACACTGCCGATGGCGGTGATATATTGCCCTATGGAATTATCGCCGACAAGTTTACCGATTTGGCAGATAATGGTGCCGATGATAAGGGTTGAGAAGAGCCCGTAAGCCATTCCCGAAAGCCCATCAATAAACAGTCGGTTTAGATACTTTTTAATCATAATTTTACATCCTTTCTTCTGGATTCCTCAAATTTGAGGTAATTATATCACTTTTTCACTTCTTTTACAAGAAAAAACAAAAAATTCCATCTAAAAAGGATGAGTTTGTAGGTTTGTCAATGATGTGTTACAAAATTAGAAAACTTCGCCGTTAATAAGAAAAGCTTTTAAATAATCAGCAGGAGATTTCCAATTTAGAGGACGCATAGGAAAATTATTGTATCTTCTGTTGTGAACAGAAAGTTG
>JAZNWP010000098.1:0-87750 GCA_045593385.1 Acutalibacteraceae bacterium | reverse complement strand
TAATATGCCTTGTCTTCCTAAGACCGCTTGGCCTCCGACTTTATAAAATAAAACTCCCACCATCTGCGATGGTCCCCCCTCCTTTAGGCAAGGAGGGCTTTGCGGGGAATATAAAATAAAACTCCCACCATCTGCGATGGTCCCCCCTCCTTTAGGCAAGGAGGGCTTTGGGCGTTCTCAATACGAAAAAATTCATTGATATATTGTAGGGGAGGCGTTTCGCCTCCCGTTTCGGTTTAACGAATTTTAACGGGAGGCGCAACGCCTCCCCTACAAGCATAAATCTCAATATATCGTACATTAAATAATGGATACCACCATATTTATCCCGAAAAGCAAAAATTTTAACAAGATATTGTGAAAATTTTGTTTTTTTACTGTTGACAGTTATTGAAATTATATATATAATATATCTATAGGAATATTATGCTATTTTGTCGTAATATGTCCTATGGATTTAAGCGATGATGGAAATGGGACCGTACTATCCCGTTTCCGAAAAAAATAAAATAAAGGAGATAATGAAAATGAAATCGCAAATCACAAAAATCGTTTCCCTTCTCGTTTGCGTTTGCTTGATAGTTTCAGGTATGATTCTTTCAACATCCGCAGCAGAAACCACCTACACTAAGATTGACAGAATTGCCGACCTTACTGAAGGTACGTATTTGATGGCTGCGTATAAAGATGGTTATCAGTTCTATACTGGTGTAGCCACCGGTAGCAGTAGTGACTGCTACACATCTTTATACACCTACGGCACTGACCGCACACTTACTACAACCGAAACCTACACCGCTAAGGAACTTGTTTTTACCGCTGTTGCTGGTAAAACAAACACCTATACTGTTAAGGACGGCAACCAGTATTTTGGCTATAGCGATGTTACTAACAGCCGAAAAATCGTTTTGAGTAGTACTCCTTTTGAATGGAAAGCAGAAAATCATGCTGATGGTGGTATTATATTAGTTGGTACTGTTGGCACAAACTCTTGTTACGTTGGTACCGCTGCTACCGCTTCCAGCAAATTTATTCGCGGTTACAAAGAATCTGCTAAATCAAGTGCTAAAGGTCTTTATTTATTCAAGGCAGATGCTACCGGCTCAGGTTCAGGCGGCAATGGCGGTTCTGGCGCAGGCGGCACAACAAGCAACGACCCTGCAGATGGTAGCACTTTAACTATCCCTGAAGCTCTTGCTCTTGCTGAGTCCAAAGATGACAACGTTTACACCACTAACAAATATTATGTTGAAGGTGAAATCAAGAACGTTTATAACACCCAGTATGGCAATATGTACATCAAAGATGCCAACGGCAATGAACTTTGCATCTATGGTACATATAGTGCAGACGGTACTACCCGTTACGATGCTTTAACAACCAAGCCCGTTGCTGGCGATACTATTAAGGTTTATGGCGTTATTGGTAAATATGTAAAGTCTGATGGTTCCGTAACTACTCTTCAGATGAAGGATGGTTGGATTATCACTCATACTCCTGCTACTTCTAACCCCGGCGGCAGCTCAACTATTGACCCCCCTGCTGACAGCACCTTGACCATTCCTCAGGCACTTGAAGTAGGCGGCACTAAGGAACACAATACCTACACCTCAGGCAAATACTATGTTGAAGGCGTTATTTCCAGCGTTTCTAACGAAGAATATGGCAATATGACAATTAAGGATGCCAACAACAATGCTCTTACCATTTATGGTTCTTATGATGCCGACGGTACAAACCGTTATGATGCTATGGCTACTAAGCCCGTTGCTGGCGATACCGTTAAGCTTTACGGCATTATCGGTAAATATAGCACCACTGTTCAGATGAAGAATGCTTGGATTGTTGCTCACACTCCCGGCACTCCTCCTGTAAACAATGACCCCGCAGCTGATACTGTTCTTACCGTTAAAGCAGCAGCTGAGCTCGGCGCTTCTAAGGACCCCAATGCTTACACCACCGGTAAATACTATGTAACCGGTACAATTAAATCCATCGCAAACGATGTTTTTGGCAATATGACCATTGAAGATGCTGATGGCAATGAACTTTATGTATATGGTACTTGGAATGAAGATGGCTCCGTTCGTTATGATGCTCTTACCGACCAGCCCCAAGTTGGCGATACCGTTACCGTTTATGGTATTATCGGTCAGTACAACGGTACTGCTCAGATGAAGAACGGCTGGTTTAAGGCAGCTCCCGCCGGTGGTAACACAGGCGCAGGCACCGGTACAGGTACAGGCACTGGTTCTACAACCGGTTCTAACACCAACACTAACACCGGTAGCACAACTACTACCACTCCCGCTCCTGAAAAGAGCCCCGAGACCGGTGATTCCATCGCTCTCTATATCGTAATGATGGCTATCTCTGCAGCAGCTATGGTACTTGTTGCAAAGAAAAGATTTGCGTAATAATTAACATTTAAATCCTGACACCCAAGTGGAAACACTTGGGTGTTTTTTTGTCTCCCTTGCCTAAAGGGTGACTCCCTACGGTGTAGGGAGATGTCACGAAGTGACAGAGGGTACGGGCTCCTGTTAGGAGGGGGACCGCTTGCGGTGGAGGGATACTTCATCGCCTAAATGCCAAATCCATAGATACGGCAAAAAATCTTCATAATATCCTCCCACCATCTTGGATGGTCCCCCCTCCTTTAGGCAAGGAGGGCTTCTACCGTTTCCTACAAAAAGAGCACGGGTGAACCTTGTTCACCCTTGCTCTTTAATTTAATTCATAATTTATTTGTTAATTTATTAAAGGTTTCCATATCGGTCATATCAACCGATAAGGGCATTATAGATATATATCCGTCCATAACCGAATTGGTATCGAGGGTGGGGTCATCAGACCGCTCGTAAATGCATCGCCCTTGGGCTAAATACATAACCCCTTCGGTATTTTTAAAGGAATCGGAATAGAAAGGTCCGCCTTGGCGGGTAATACGAATTCCCTTATTCTCGGGCGGGATATTAATATTATAGGCCATATGCAAATTCAAAAGATTATTTTTCTTAATATAATCCCAAACCTCATCAAGATGATTTACAGCAAAATCATAATACTCGGGACTTGTTGAGAAAGAGATGGCGGGAACGCCTTGATGAACGGCTTCGCGCACGGCAGAAACGGTACCCGAATACATTATATCGCCGCCCATATTAAAACCCTTATTAATTCCTGAAATTACCAAATCGAATTTCATATCGAGACCTAACATTGCCATACGGACACAGTCGGCAGGGGTTGAATCAACCACATAGGCATTAACACCCTCGGTAATTTCTTGCCTTTCCATACTAAAAGGGTTATGAATTTCTATGCCGTGACTTTTACCGCTCTGCTCAATTTTTGGAACTACAACAGTAACCTCACCAAGCTTTTTGCAGAAGTTAACGAGGGGCACTAATCCCTTAGCGCTTACGCTATCATCATTTGTAATTAAAATTCTCATAGCCAACCCTCGTGAGTTTCCTTATATTCTTTAATGTGGGCATCAGCATCTTTAAGAAGGGCCTCTGCCTCATCCCAACTATAAACGGTGGCGCCGCTTGCGCAGGCGTGACCGCCGCCATGGTATTTTTCGGCAACGGGATTAATATGCACAAAACGGGAACGAAGGCGAACGCGGATAGTGCCTTCATCATCACCGTTTTCGATAAATACCATCCAAGCGATAGCTCCCCTTATAGAATCGAGGGTACCGACACAAGCACTTGCCTGTTCAAGAGTTAAATTAAACTCCTCTTGCATTTTCTTATCAACATAGATATAAGCAACGCCGTTTTCGGTAATCTGCATACGTCTGTAAATTTCGGCTTTAAATTTAAGATAGCCAAAGGATTCGAGGTACAAGTGGGCATATAAGGTTTCGGTATCGACACCCTCATCCAAAAGTATACCCGCATTACGCATAGTTTCTCCCGTTACGCCCTCATACTTAAATCTGCCCGAATCGGTAACCATACCCGTATAGATATAGGTAGCGGCTTCGCGGTCAATCTTGAGTTCATCACGGAAGGTTTTATAGAAATCCACTATCATTTCACAAGCAGAGCTTCTATCCTCTTCTACCCACCGTATATCCCCATAATTTTCCAAAGGGATATGATGGTCGATTTTAATAAGCTCTTTGCAAAGCGTATATTTCTTGTTGGAAATACGGGCTTCGGAAGCGGTATCAATAACAATACCAAGAGATTCCATATAAACGCTATCGTCAACTTCATCATCTTCAGGACCCAAAAATTCAAGATATTCTGCATTATCGAAATCAATAAGGTAAATCTCTTTTTCGGGGAAGGTAAGCTCTAAAATACGCTTAAAGCCCTTAGTAGCTCCTACACAGTCACCGTCATTACGGATATGGCGGAAAATCGTAATTTTATCATATTCCTTTATTTTATCAAGTATTTGCTTTTTAACTGCTTCGTTCATCAGTTTGCTCCTTGCATCATCTTATCTAAATCGCTTAGCATTGCCATTGCAGTTTCTCGGTCGGGCACGGTAGCGCCGCTTGCCTTGGCGTGTCCTCCGCCGCCATATTTAACGGCAATAGGATTAATATTAAAGCGGCTTGAACGAAGTTCGCAGAGAACCCCTTCTTCGCTTTCGGTGAAATTAACCCAGATATCAACGCCCTTAACATCGGCCATAGTGCCAACCATACCGCGCGATACGGAAAATTCATCGGCGCCAAGCTCTTTAAGTTCTTCACGGGTTGTATAGATATATGCAACCTTATTCTCGGTAAACTGAACCTTTAAAGTGAATTTGGCCTTTAAAAGTTTACCCTCAAACTCATCAGAATAAAGGTTTCTATAAAGCTCATTGGTATCAAAGCCCGTTCCAACAAGCTCGGCGGCAAGTCGGAAGGTACGGGGGCTTACGCTATCATAGCGAAATCTTCCCGAATCGGTGAGCATACCCGTATATAAAGCGACGCCTGCGGTTTCGTTAATTTTGAGTCCGCTCTCAACTGCAAATGCCGTAACCATACCGCAACAGCTTTCAAAACTGCTATCTACAACCTCTACATCGGTAAAGGTTTCACAGTATATATGGTGGTCGATTCTGGCTGTTTTTGCGGCTAATTTATACCTTTCATCCGATGCGAGAGGGGACGCGGCAAAATCGAGAAGCAGACACAATGCTCCCTCAAATGCGCTATCGGGAATTTGGTCCATAGTAGAATCAGGCAGAAAGCCGAAAAATTTGGTAGAATCACCCACGGTATAGACCTTTTTTTCAGGGAAATTCTCCAAAATTATATTTTTCATACCAATCTGACTACCCATAGCGTCACCATCTGGACGGCTATGCCTATGAATAATTATGGTATCGTATTCTTTTATACAGTCAAGAACTGCTTCAAACATAAACAATTAATCCTTTTTATCCTTTTTAATCATTATACGAAGGGCTTCAATGGCGGTTTTAATTGCCGCAGAGGTATCTTCTGTGCGTTCTTTGGGCATACCCGATTTAGCAACCTCTTGGTTCCATACACAATGGAAAACCGCACCTGAACGGAGTTTTCTTGCGGCAGAAACTATAAATAAAGTTGCGCCTTCCATTTCGGAAGCGAGGCAACCGCCTTTTTTCCAAGCATCCCACTTAGCGAGAAGCTCTGCCGACGCGGGCATACTTTCGGGGGCGTGTTGACCGTAGAAGCTATCTTTTGCTTGAACTACACCAATATGGTTGTCGTACCCTAGCTTATTTGCGGCTTCATAAAGGGCGCTTGTTACATGGAAATCGGCAACGGCGGGAAATTCTATGGGCATATATTCTTTGCTTGTTCCATCCATACGGATAGCGCCCGTTGCTATAACAACATCCCCCGGGGCAACATCAGGTTGCATACCGCCGCAAGTACCAACTCTTATAAAGGTATCTACGCCGATTTTGGCAAGTTCTTCAACACATATAGCGCAAGATGGACCGCCTATACCCGTTGAGGTAACCAAGACCTTTTCTCCATCCAAGTAACCAAGATAGGAATTATATTCGCGGTTATAACCAACCTGCTTAGCATCATCAAGAAATTCGGCAATTTTAGGCACTCTACCTGGGTCACCGGGGATTATGGCATACTTTGCACCGTGTTCTTCCGATAGACCGATATGATACTGTGTCATCACAAATCATCCTTTACATTTTTCTTAGAAAAACCATAGGGTAATAATTCTTTTAGGGTGAAAGATTTGAAATCATCATAACCTAAAGCAACTATTACCTCAAAATCATCGCGGCAGAATTCGGACATTACCTGACGGCATACGCCGCAAGGCATAAACATACTTGTCACCTCACCGTTTTTACCACCCACAATGGCGATTTTAGAGAACTCTCTCTCCCCCGCACATATAGCAGAAAAGAATGCGGTTCTTTCTGCGCAGTTTGTAGGTCCATAGGACGAGTTTTCTACATTACAGCCAAGGTAAACCTTACCCGACTTAGAAAGCAAAGCGGCGCCCACTTTACACTCGGAATAGGGCGAATATGAATTCTGCATGGCATCAAAAGCCAATTTAACTAATTCTTTATTATTCATTTTAAAATCTCCGATAACATACTTTCGCCGTCAATATCGGCATCCACTCCCAAATAGTCGCACACTGTTTTACCGATAGAGCAAAAGCCCTCTTTGGTACCTAAGTTTACAGGTTTAATAGAATTACCGTAAACAAGCAGCGGCACATATTCACGGGAATGGTCGGTGCTTACAGTATAGGCGGGGTCGCAACCGTGGTCAGCGGTGATTATAAGAATATCTTCCTCTTTTAAAAGAGGCAAAAACTCATCAAGCCAACCGTCAAATTCTGCTATGGCGGCAGCATAACCGTCTACGTCGTTACGGTGGCCGTAAAGCATATCGAAATCAACAAGGTTTATAAAGCAAAGACCTTCAAAATCCTTTTTAGCATACTCTAAGGATTTAGCCATACCGTCGGTATTACCAGAGGTAAAAATATGCTCACTAACGCCCTTTCCCGCAAAAATATCGTATATTTTGCCGACGGCGATGGTATCAAGGCCTTTATTTTTTATAAAGTCAAGCATTGTATCTTTGGGTGGCTCTAGTGAATAATCGTGACGGTTAGAGGTACGGGTATAAACCCCGTTAACCGTTTTAAAGGGACGGGCTATAACTCTACCCACACCGTGCTCACCCGTAAGAAGTTCTCTTGCAATTTTGCAATACTTATATAAATCCTCTAAGGGTACAATATCCTCGTGGGCGGCTATTTGGAAAACGCTATCTGCAGAGGTATAGACAATAAGGTCGCCCGATTTTATATGCTCGTCGCCGTAATCCTTAATAACCTCTGTACCCGAATAGGTTTTATTGCAGATAACTCCCCTACCTACACGCTTTGAAAATTCGTCAAGTAAATCTTTCGGGAATCCGTTTGGATATGTGGGAAGGGGGTTACTTGAAACAATACCTGCAATCTCCCAATGTCCGATAGTGGTATCTTTACCTTTAGACAGTTCTTTCAGGCGGCAAATGGCGGCAGCAGTGTTTGGAACTTTTTCTCCGCACTCTACACCGTCAATATTAAATAAACCTAACTTTTTTAGATTATCTGCTTTGAATTTGGGGGATTTGGATATAGCAGCCAATGTATTAACCCCAATATCACCATAATCTGCGCTATCTGGCATTGCGCCTATTCCAAAACTATCGAGAACGATTAAAAATACTCTTTTCATATTATTCTTTGGGCTCTAAATGGGGCAGTTTTTCATATTCTACTGCGCAGTCAAGAGCCAACTCCATCATACTTGTAAATGTCTTTTCCCTACTGTCTGCATCAAGGGCGGTAAAGGGCGGGAAAAGTATATCTGAAATGGTGCAAATAGCAAGGGCTCTCATACCAAGACGCATCGCGGTACAGTAAAGAGCGGCCGCTTCCATTTCAACTGCAAGGCATCCCACCTTGCCCCAATTTGCTGAGGGGAAGGAATCATCATAGAAGGTATCCGAAGAATAAAGGTTACCGATATGGATATTCAGTCCCTTATTATCGGCAATATTTTTAGCAGTAGAAAGCAAATCATAATCGCAGATTGGGGCTATGGTGCCGTTCATATTATACTGGGATGGGAAATTTGAATTTGTACAAGCGCCCATTCCGACAACGATATCACGCACCTGTACCCTTTCATTTATGGCGCCCGCAGAGCCAACGCGGATAATATTCTGAACACCGAAGAACTTATAAAGCTCGTAAGAATAAATGCCAATAGATGGCATACCCATTCCGCTTGCCATAACCGATACCTTTACGCCTTTATAATAACCTGTATAACCGTTAACACCACGAACGCCGTTAACCAAAACTGCATCCTCGAGGAAATTATCTGCAATATATTTGGCTCTCAGTGGGTCACCCGGCATAAGCACGGTTTTACCGAAGCCAACCTCGGAACCCTTTAAATCAATATGAGGTGTCTTGTTTGTCATTTTCTTTACCTTCTTCCATTGCTTTTACAATCTTTACTATTCTGCTGGTACCTAGGCGGGTTGCGCCGATGTTTATAAAGTTTTCGGCATCCTCAATAGAGGAAATTCCGCCTGCTGCTTTAATCTGCAAATGAGGCGCAACATTATCTGCAAAAATCTGAACATCATGGGGTGTTGCGCCCCCAGTGGAAAATCCCGTAGAGGTTTTAATGAAATCTGCGCCCGAATTGGATACTATTTCGCACATTTTAATCTTTTCCTCATCTGTGAGAAGGCAGGTTTCAATAATTACCTTTAATATTTTGCCGTGACAAGCGGCTTTTATTGCTTTGATTTCTTCGAGCAATAAGTCATATTTTTTATCTTTAAGCCACCCGATATTGATTACCATATCGATTTCATCAGCGCCGTTTTTAACAGCATCTTCGGTTTCTGCGCATTTAACGGCGGTGGTAGAATATCCGTTGGGGAAACCTATAACGGTGCAGATTGCCACCTTTCCCCCTACATACTCCTTAGCTTCCTTAACGAAGGAAGCGGGAATACAACAAGAAGCGCAAGAATATTTGATACCGTCATCAAGTATTCCCTTAATATCGTTCCAGGTTGCGCTCTGAGCCAAAAGAGTATGGTCTACATAAGAAAGAATTTTTTTAATATCCATTTAAATTCACATCCATTTTATATTAGATTATATATATCTATATAGATTATACCTTTTTTCAGCTTTTCAGTCAACAACAAAAAAATCCGCCGTTGGCGGATTTTTTCTTCTAAAAGATTTTTAAATTAATTACGGGAATAAACATCCTTCTGCGAAGAATGAAAATTAATATTTTCCTACTTTTCAGTATTCTCTTATCAAGGATTTTTCTAAGAGCAATAATTTCATTAATTTCTTCATCGGTAGGTATTTCTTTATTATATTGCATACGCTCAATAACATTTAGTTCTTTTTCTATTCTTAATTTTAATTTTTCGTCAATGGGAGTATCCAAACGCTCAATTAACTCGTTTAAGGTTTCGCCCTTTCTAAGTTTAAAGCCAATAATTGAGAGCTGTCGCAATATATCCCTATAGTAATAAATTACCCGTTTTTTCTTCTTTCTGAACAGCATCTTAGTTATACCCTTACTATAAATCAAGGGTGCTAAAACACTTCGAAGCAGCAAGAAGGAGGCAATGCTCAAGCCAAGAATTATAAGGAATTTTACTATGGGGAATTTATAGGTGCTATATGTGGGTTCGCCCGGCTCGATTACATCGGGCGCCTCATCGTCATCATCCTCGAAATCATCGGGGTCTTCCTCAATTATTTCTGAATCTACAATCTCGGTAATATTGTTATTAGTCGGTTTTAATGACCTCTTTTTAGGTGTGGGGTCAAAAGATACCCAACCTATATTTTTGATATAACACTCAACCCAACAGTATGGTGATGCCACATCTACTACCTGATATTTTCCGTCATTTGAAGCCACGGTTTTATATCCTGCGGCAAGACGGCTCGGTATATCCAGAGCACGTGCCATTGTAATCATAGTAGTAGCATAGTAACCGCAGTGTCCCTTTTTCTCCTCAAGTAATTTATCTACTACATTTTCACCCGCGGTTATCCAACCTGGGAAATTCGTGTAGTAGTATCCGTTTTGATTTGAAAAATGGTCGCTGATTGTCCATGCCGCTTCGTATATACCTATTCCTTCGGGAATAAGCTCGTTTACAAGCTCCTCCGCCGCCTTGGAATACCCTTCGGGCAGAGCGGTATAATGCTTATAAAACTCGGGGTTGTCATAAAGCGGGTCGGTGCCTGTAGAAGCAGCGCCAAGCATAGTTATAAAATTCTTCTCGCCTATATTCGTTTTAGTAGGATAAGAAAGATATGAAAGGGTGTAACTATATCCCTTCGGCAACTGGAAATAAGAAAACAATTCACCTTTTTCATTAAAAAGTATTGGATTTTTAGTCTTGGTATTTTGTGTAACTGCTATGGTCTGCCCTACCGTTCCCAAAATATTACCTGCATGGGTCATAGTTATAGTAACATCCTTAAGCTCGGTAAATTTGAAAATTTTATCCATCCACGCCTCATCTTCGGTTATGGGGCCTGAAAGATATTTAATTTCCTCATCTTGCCAAAGCCCGTTTATTCTATAGTTTTTTGCAAAACTGTTTTTCCATCTTATACCGTCATAAACATCATAAGATGTTACCTTGAGAAGTAAGGGCTCTGTGCTATCCGTAACGGCTATTACCGCCGAATCTATAGGTTTCAGGTTTCCGCCTATATACTGAGGTCTATACTGCAATCCTAAATCGTGAAGGGATATATTTATTGCCTCGCGTTGCTCGGTGGTATAAAACTCGGTAGCGGTCTGCAAATCGGCGGTAACATAAGAACAAAATCTTGTTCTTACATCCTTTGTATCATATGGCAAAAGGAAAAATGCGCCCAGCGCCACCACCATACAAAGCACTCCCGAAACGGTTACAACTACCCATCTTTTGCCGAGAATGGAAAGCTTATTTCGTCTTATAAACAATACCCTGCCACTAAAATGCTCTTTGGCAAAAAGCGGGAAAATTCCTGCCGCATAAAAGGCAACGGCAACGCTATTATTGACCGCCTGACCAAATATCATTACGACAACTATTATTACAATACAAACAACAAGGGTGGGCCAAGCTCGTCGGGTAACCCGCAAAATCGTAAAGAAGCCGATACCTATTCCAATATGGATTAGAAGATGAACGGTGGCAATGTTTTCCTCGGTAAACCATACGGAATTCTGCGGTAGATTAGAAAACCACCACGAGAAAAATCCCGTTATATTTTGAAGCGCAATACCAATGGCGCCCGTAAGGGTAAGCCATCCAAACACTCCCAAAAGGAATAATCCAACAGTGCCAACGAGCAACCACCAACGGCGTGTTATTACGGAGATAACCGTTAGCGCTATGGCGGTATGCCAAACAATTTCCAGAAGTTCTGAATGCATTGGGAACTGAGCATCAACAAGATAACTTGTACCCACGCTTATAAGTAAACAACAAAGTATTTCCCAGATAAATTCGACTATAGATTCTTTATTCTGGGCGGTGGTATCTGAAAACTTCTTCTCACTAATCATCATAACACACCACCTGCCTTTTCTGTAATCTCACCGCATTTATAAATAAATACGGGGCTGATTCTATCATTGGAAGGTATACTGTTTTCATCAAATTTTTTATCGGCAACGGGCACAAAGCAATCGGCCATACCATCTCTGCTGATAATATCGCCCATAATATTCAGAAGTTCGGGTGAAGGATTATCAGTAATTACCCTTACAGTGCTAGTGCTTCTGAAATCAATATCTTCAAGCTGCCAGAGTTGAAGAGGTGTCGGGTCATTATAGAAGGTCATACCGATAAGCTGATGCAATACAACATAAATATCCCTATCGTTTTTAACCCACATATCCTCATTCTCAACATAGGATTTACTTCTTACAGTAACAAAACGCACCGAGCGGTTGCTATCCACATAGTGATTGGCAAGGGAGGCAGCCGTTTCGCAAGCAATATCGGCAATTCTGCTGATATTTTCACTCCTGCACGCCGTATCAAGTATAATAAGAACCTGGGGATTTTCCTGAACTTCAAATTGGCGGGAATATAGCTCTCTTGTTCTCGCAGAAAGCTTCCAATTAACTCGATTTAAAGGGTCGCCGCTTTGATATTTCCTTGAATCACCCAAAAGCTCGCCTTGACTTGCGCTCTTAATCTGGGTTGAGGCATTACCCTCTGCAATGGCAATCTTTTCTTCCTCGCTTTTGAGCTTATACACCTTTGGAAAAACCGTCAAAGGAATCTTCATTTCTTCCTTGCGGCTTCTGAAAACAGGCACCGAAAACAAGCCGAACAAATCACGCAAACGAAGCGTCCTAAGTCCTGCTGTATAGTAGCCTCTATGGGAACATACTAAATTGAAATCATATTCTCTGGTAAGCGTTAATGAAGATGCCAAAGAAAAGGCGTGACGGTGGCGTTTATGCTTTTCCTTATACTTTACACCGGGTGGATAAACGGTTACAAAGCACACCACGGGAAACAAAACCGTGCCATTTATGGTAAGTGTAAGGCAAACGGTGTCTTTTCTGCTGATTTCCTTCTTGTCAACTTCGATACCGGCCGTTAGAGTTAAAACCGATAGTAAAACCGAAATAAATGAATATACTATAACGGCTCCAAGGCAAATTGCCACTACCAAAAGCTCTCTGATACCCGTACCAAGCGATACTATCAAAAACAACAACTCGACCAGAACACAAATTGCTCCTCTTACTGTCATTGAGTTTTATCCTCTCACTTTGGGAACTTTTACGGTTTTTAAAATTGCTTCAATAGCATCAAGGGCGGTTGTTCCCTTAGCGCCTGAACGGTTTTTCATTATCATACGGTGAGCAAGAACACAGGGAGCGAGACGTTTTACATCATCAGGAATAACATAACTTCTTCCTTCAAGTATTGCCATACCGCAAGCGGCTTGTGTTAAGAAAATTGAGCCGCGGGGGCTAACACCCGTTAATACGCCTTCGTAATTTCTTGTGGCAGTAACTATTTCAACTATATACTTAACAATTTCTTCATCAACATGGATTTTAGGCAGAAGTTCCTGGAGAGCTATTATATCTTCAGGCGATGCTACCGGTGTGATTTTCTCTGTTTCGGTAACAGACCTATGAGTGCGAACAATATCAAGTTCCTCATCAAATGTAGGATAGCCCATTGTTATCTGCATAAGAAAACGGTCCATCTGTGCTTCGGGAAGCGGGTATGTACCTGCCATATCAATTGGATTCTGGGTTGCCATAACCATAAATGGACGAGGTAGCGGATAGGTTTTACCGTCAACAGTAACCTGTCTTTCCTGCATGGCTTCAAGCAAAGCCGACTGAGTTTTAGGACTTGCTCTATTGATTTCATCGGCGATAACAATCTGATTATGTATACTACCGGGTATAAACTGCTGTTCACCGGTTTGCAATTTAAACATATTGAAACCCGTTATATCGGAAGGTAACACATCAGGGGTAAACTGTATACGCTGGAAAGCGCAACCGAGGGACTCGGCCAAAGCCGAAATAATGGTGGTTTTACCAAGACCCGGTAGGTCTTCCATAAGAATATGACCCGAGCAGATAAGGGATATGAGCATTTTATCAATTACATCATCCTTACCTACTACCACCTTCTTAATATTGTTCTTGATGGCGCTTAAACTATTGATAGGATTCATTTAGTTTTCCTCTTTTCTCAAGGCAATAAATCGGAACGGAAAAAATAAATTTATCCGCTCCGACCTTTCTTAAAATTATTTTATAGTTCCTAAAGAAGTTTCCTTCTGAATTACATCGTGTGCTCCACCCTCTACAATACTGGTTGCAGAAACGAGAGTAAGCTTTGCTTTATCGCGGAATTCAGGTATGTTAAGGGCTCCGCAGTTACACATTGTAGATTTAACCTTACTTAAAGTGAGCGCAACATTATCCTTGAGTGCCCCTGCATAAGGAACATAGGAATCTACGCCCTCTTCGAAGGATAATTTTTTATCGCCGCCAAGGTCGTAACGCTGCCAGTTACGAGCGCGGTTAGAGCCCTCGCCCCAATACTCTTTATAGTAATTTCCGTTAATATTTATTTTGTTTGTTGGGCTTTCATCAAATCTTGCAAAATATCTGCCCAGCATCATAAAATCTGCACCCATAGCAAGAGCAAGAGTAATATGATGGTCATGAACTATACCGCCATCAGAGCCAACGGGAATATAGATACCGGTTTCTTCGAAATATCTATCTCTTTCCTCGCAAACCTCAATAAGAGCAGTGGCCTGTCCCCTACCAATACCTTTGGTTTCACGGGTAATACAGATAGAGCCGCCACCGATACCGACCTTTACAAAGTCGGCGCCGCAGTCAGCTAAGAAACGGAAGCCCTCCGCGTCAACAACATTACCTGCGCCCACCTTAACAGAATCACCGTAATGGTCACGAATCCATTTGATAGTAATCTTCTGCCACTCGGAAAATCCTTCGGAAGAATCGATGCAAAGAACATCGGCGCCTGCTGCGATAAGTGCGGGTACTCGCTCAGCGTAATCCCTAGTATTGATACCTGCACCTACAACATATCTCTTTTCACTATCAAGAAGTTCGTTGGGATTTGACTTATGTTCATCATAGTCCTTACGGAAAACGAAATACTTAAGATTACCGTTTTTATCCACGATAGGAAGGGAGTTAAGTTTATTGTCCCAAATAATATCGTTGGCCATTTTAAGAGTGGTGTCCTCATCGCCTACGATAAGTTCCTCAAAGGGAGTCATAATATCTTTAACCTTTGTATCGGTTGACATACGGCTTACACGGTAATCGCGGCTTGTAACAATACCTAAAAGTTTACCGTTTTCGCTACCGTCGGAAGTAACAGCCATTGTAGCGTGACCTGTTTTTTCCTTAAGAGTAAGGATATCTGCAAGGGTACTTTCGGGAGTTAGATTAGAATCACTTACAACAAAACCTGCTTTATATGCTTTTGCACGGGCTACCATTGCCGCCTCATCTTCAACAGATTGGGAGCCGTATATAAAGGAAACGCCGCCTTCTTTTGCCAAAGCAACAGCAAGTTTTTCTCCTGATACTGACTGCATTATAGCAGAGGTCATAGGAATATTCATTTCGATTGCAGGTTTTTCACCCTTTTTAAACTTGGTTAAAGGGGTTTTAAGGGTAACATTTGCGGGTATGCACTCTGCCGATGAATAACCCGGTACCAAAAGGTACTCGTTAAAGGTGTGAGAAGTTTCTTTGAAATAATAAGCCATAATTGCAGCCTCTCCTTTACTTATAATTATATTTCTAAAATTATACCATTTTAGCGTAAAAAGGTCAATAAATTTATTTGTAAAAATGCTAAAAAAAAATACTTGAAATATTTGCATATTTGTGATATAATTTTCAAGCTGCAATATTATGCAGTAATAAATCACACACATTCCGTTTGATGTCGGTAGGGTGTTGCCCCTGATACAAGGCAATTACCGCAGCGATAAACGGGATGGAGGTAAAACCTCAGGAGGAAAAAATTATGGCAGTAGTATCAATGAAACAGCTTCTTGAAGCCGGTGTTCATTTCGGACATCAGACAAGACGCTGGAATCCCAAAATGGCTCAGTATATCTTTACAGAGCGTAACGGCATTTACATTATCGACCTTCAGAAGACCGTTAAAAAACTTAACGAAGCTTATATGTTCGTTCGTGACATTGCAGCTGAAGGCGGCGACATTCTCTTCGTAGGCACCAAGAAGCAGGCGCAGGATTCCATCAAGGAAGAAGCAGAGCATTGCGGTATGCCTTATGTAAACGCTCGTTGGCTCGGCGGTATGCTTACCAACTTCACCACCATCCGCACCAGAATCGCTCGTCTTAACCAGCTTCGCGCTATGCGTGATGACGGTACTTTTGACCTTCTTCCCAAGAAGGAAGTGGTTAAACTCGAGCTTGAAATTGAAAAGCTCGAAAAATTCATGGGCGGTATTCAGGATATGACCAAAATCCCCAGCGCTCTCTTCGTTGTTGACCCCCGTAAAGAGAAAATCGCTGTTGCAGAAGCTCACAAGCTCGGCATTCCTGTAATCGCAGTTGTAGATACCAACTGTGACCCCGATGAAGTTGATGTTGTAATCCCCGCAAACGATGACGCTATCCGCGCAGTTAAGCTTCTTGCTGAAACTATGGCTGCTGCTATCATTGAAGGCAGACAGGGTACCGAAATGGGCACCGCTGCTACCGATGAAGAAGCAGAAGTGGCTGAAGAAGCAGAAACTGCTGACGCTGAATAATAAAATCCCTATTAGGAGGAAAATACAATGGCTTTCACTGCAAAAGATGTTCAGGCATTAAGAGAAAAGACCGGTTGCGGTATGATGGACTGTAAAAAAGCTCTCGTTGAGACCGATGGTAACATGGAAGCTGCAGTTGATTATCTTAGAGAAAAAGGTCTTGCTTCTCAGTCAAAGAAGGCAAGCAGAATTGCCGCTGAAGGTACTGTTTGCGCAGTAGTTGAAAACGGTGTTGGCGCAGTTCTCGAAATGAATGCTGAAACCGATTTCGTTGCCAATGGCGAAGAATTCAAAGCTTTGGCTTCAAAAGTTACTAAAATTGTTATTGACCAGAATCCTGCCGATGTTGATGCTCTTCTTAAGTGCACTGAGGACGGTCAGACCGTTGAAGAAATGGTTCAGGAATTATTCCTTAAGATTCGTGAGAATATCAAAATTCGTCGTTTTGAGCGTTTTGAAGGCAAAATTGCTTCCTATATTCACGGCGGTGGCAAAATCGGTGTTCTTGTTGTTCTCGATACCGATGCTACTGAAGAACAGTATGCAACCGTTGGTAAGAGCGTAGCTATGCAGATTGCAGCTATGAACCCTGCATTCCTTGATGAAGCTTCCGTTCCTGCAGAAGTTATTGAGAAGGAAAAGGAAATCCTCATCGCTCAGATGAAGGAAGACCCCAAAATGGCTAACAAGCCCGATGCAGTTCTCGGTAAAATTGTTGATGGTAAAATCGGCAAGTATTATAAAGAAAACTGCCTTGTTGAGCAGGCCTTCATTATGGATGGCGACCTTACCGTTGGCAAGTATGTTGAAAACAGCGCTAAAGAGCTTGGTGTATCACTTAAGGTTTCTAAGTTCGTTCGTTTCGAAAAGGGCGAAGGAATTGAGAAGCGCGTTGATGACTTCGCAAGCGAAGTTGCCAGCATGGTAAAATAATTTAACCTAAATAGTAAACTTAAAGCCCGAAGATAATTCTTCGGGCTTTGTTTTTTGCCATTATTAAATCAGTCGGGTTTTCTCTCGCCACCCATAAAGAATACGGCAACTGTACCAGGTCCGCAATGGGAAGCAATAATAGTTCCAATATTGAAAATTTCTATGCTTTCAATCTTGGGGAAAGCAACTTTTATTGCCTCGGCAGTTTCTTTTGCCAAATCGAGACAGTTAGAATTAGAAATATAACATTTACCCGTATAATCACTACCGTTCTCGGCGTGAGTAAGCATTTCCTTAACAGTGGTCTCTATAGCTGCCTTCTTCCCTCTTACCTTACTGTAAGCAATAATATGACCTGTATGGTCAAGGTGCATAATAGGGCAAATTCCGAGAATTGAAGCAACGGTTGCCACTGGGCCTGAAACACGACCGCTGCGCTTAAAGAATTTCATATCGGTAGAAAAGAACTGATGATGCATCTTACCTTTATTTTCTTCTGCCCACTTTACTATTTCATCCATACCCTTGCCTGCATCACGCATATCGGCGAGGATATCAACAAAAAGTCCATAACCCGAAGAACCGCACAAGGTATCTATAACCACGATTTTTCTATCAGGATATTGTTCATTTAACGCGGTTGCCGCTTCTTTAGCATTATTTACGGAAGGGGTAAGTCCCGAGCCGAAAGCGATATGGCATATATCCCCTTCGGTTTCATTTAAAAGCTTTTCAAAAAATTCCGTATATCTAAAAACATTTATCTGAGATGTTGAAGGCATTTTGCCTTCATCCAACATTCTGTAAAAATTAGGAATCGAATTAGGGTCTTTGCCCATATCGTCAACATATTCAACACCGTCAACAACATAGGTGTAGAAGAGTATGGGAAGGTTTCTATCGGCAACCCTCTTATAAGGAAGGTCCACCGTTGATTCACAGGATAAAATAAACTTGCTCATAACATTACCTCTTTTTGAAAAGTTTTGACATGATAATTATATTATATGCAAATTAAAATTACACCCTACTGGATAATTCTCCTCTTCTACCAAAAAAGATATCCGCAGTAGAGTATTTTTACAAACTCTACTGCGGATAGAAATTGCTTAAACAAAGGGTTTATTCGTTAGTAATAACATTGATTTTACCCTTATTAACATTAAAAGTTATATCACCTAAAAGGTCGGTACGATAAACCTTCCTTCTCTGTTCTTCGTATCTTGCGAGCACATTATCATTTGGATGGGAATATTGATTTCCAAGACCAACCGAAATAACACAATGGTCAGGGTCGGCGGCTTTTAAGAACTTTTTAGTTGAAGAAGTAGCGCTACCGTGGTGAGCAACCTTTAAGACATCGCATCTTATATCAACCGAATTTTCTATAATACGATACTCAGCTTCTTTCTCGGCATCACCCGTGAACAAGAACTTTGTTCCGTCTATTTCCGCCATAGCAAAAACCGAGCGGTTATTCTCATTATCCAAATCGGGATAATATCCAAGTATGGTAACAGTAAATTCACCCACGTTGAAATTTATGCCTTCAACTACGGTATATACTCCACCGCCATTTGCATCTATATTTGCCCAAATACGACGGACTATTGAAGTATCTTCGTCGGTTTTATGAAAATCCGGTATTAAAAGATTTTTAATTGGAAATGCGGAATATATATATTCGAGTCCGCCTATATGGTCTTCGTGAAAGTGCGAAATGATGGCGGCGTCAATACTCCTAACTCCCGAACCTGAAAGTTTGGAAGCAAGAGCCGTTGCAGCGGTTGAAGGGCCCGTATCTATAAGGGCTGTTTTACCGTTACTGCCGATAAGCGCTGAATCACCCTGACCCACATCTAAAAATTTGATATAATCATCTGAAAGTTCATAGGGAGTAGATGAGACTTTCCGTCCAGACAAACCAAAAAACGAAGAATCCTCACCTATAAATAAAAGAATTAATACTGCAAGCGTGATACTTGCAAGAGCGCAAACTATAAAAGTTTTCTTAATTCTTTTATATGTGATTTTCATTAATCGCTCTCTCCTGCTTCTCGTTCCATCAGTTGCTCTTTGGTAATAAGTACTTTACGGGGTTTGGAGCCCTCATAGGGACCTACAATTCCTCGCGTTTCCATTTCGTCAATTATTCTGGCCGCTCTCGCGTAACCGAGTTTTAACTTCCTCTGCAAAAGCGAGGTTGATGCCATACCGTTTTCCACAACCACCTTAATGGCCTCATCGAGAACGGGGTCGGTATCGGGAGCATCTTCATCAAGCCCTGTCTGCTTCTGTTTTTCAATAGCGGCCTGACGCTCGATTTCCTGCATGATGTTGTCATCGTAATCTGCCGATGAGCCGCTCTTAACAAAGGAAGCAACCTTTTCAACCTCTTCGTCACTTACGAAGCAACCCTGAACTCTTTTAGGTTTGGTTGAGCCGATGGGACTAAAGAGCATATCGCCCCTACCGAGAAGTTTCTCAGCGCCCGAGCCATCAAGAATGGTACGGCTATCTATCTGTGAAGAAACGGCAAATGCAATACGGGAAGGAATATTCGCTTTAATAACACCTGTAACAACATCAACTGAAGGTCTTTGTGTAGCAATAAGAAGGTGCATACCTGCGGCTCGGGCTTTGGCAGCGATTCTATTAATAGAATCTTCAACCTCGCGGGGAGCCGTCATCATAAGGTCTGCAAGCTCATCTATAATGATAACCACATGAGGCATCTTCTTAACCTCTGGTTCATCAACGAGAGTTTCAACCATTCTATTATATCCATCAATATCACGGACATTTCTATCCGCAAACATTTTGTAGCGTTGTTCCATTTCCCCTACTGCCCAACCAAGTGCGCCTGCGGCTTTTCTAGGGTCGGTAACAACGGGAATCAGAAGGTGAGGAATTCCGTTATAAACGCCAAGTTCAACAACCTTAGGGTCTATCATCAAAAGTTTAACATCCTCGGGCGAGGCCTTATAAAGTATGCTCATAATAATGGAGTTTATACATACGGATTTACCTGAGCCAGTAGCACCTGCAATAAGGCCATGGGGCATTTTTGCAATATCGGCAACCACAACATTTCCGCCGATGTCTCTACCCATAGCAACCGTAAGTTTGCTCTTTGAAGCAACAAAAGCGGTAGATTCGATTATCTCTCTCACACCTACTACTGCACTTGCTTTATTAGGAACTTCAATACCAACTGCGGCTTTATTGGGAATAGGCGCCTCAATACGAACACCTGCGGCGGCAAGATTAAGGGCAATATCGTCTGCCAGATTGGTAATCTTACTTATTTTAACACCTGCGCAGGGTTGGAGTTCGTAGCGTGTTACGGTAGGTCCGCGACTTATATCAACAACCCTTGTTTCAACACCGAAGCTTTTAAGAACTTCCACTAGGCGTTCACCCGTGCTTTCAAGTTCAGCACTTAAAGTTTTTTCATTTATAGAATTTGACTGCTTTAAAAGTGTTGTTGGCGGGAATTTATATGTATTAATAACCTTATTTTCGATTTCCTCGGTAACCTTTGCAGTTTCCGCCTCAAAATCAACCTTAATTTTCTCAGGAGTTTCCTTATTTTCCTCTGCCTCTCTTGCAGTTTCATCAAGGGCTTCATCTAAAACGGGAGAGTTATCAACTTGTGTTTCTTCCTCGGGAACCTCACCGTCATAATAAGAATCCACAAGCTTTCTGGATTTTTCATCAAGGGTAGTTCTCTTTTTAGAACGCTTTTCGGGAATGTCATCAACCGGAATATCAACATTAAAGCCCTTAATAACCTTAAGTTCGTTTTCCTTCTTCTTTTCTTCCCTTTCAGCCCTTGCCTGATAGGCATTTTCCGCCTGTTCCGAAACGGCTTTTACAGGTTTTGCCATTGCTTTGAAGAATGTAATCAGGGTGGTACCCGTTAATATCATTAAAAGGACAAAAATAAGCAAGAAAACCGTAATAGCGGCGCCCGTTTTACCAAATGCTTCATAAACAGGTTGACCGAAAAGTGCGCCCAAAAATCCACCGTTTTTCTTGGTTACGCCAATTTGATAGGCAGAAACCAAATGCTGCCAGAAGGTGCCTTCGGGATGCTTACCCAAAACATCAATAGCGCCGCCAATGAGCATAACGAGAATTACTGATTCTACCACCTTTGCGCCGACGCTTGAATTGGTTTTATCGAGAGCTAGGAGCACCGCAATTAACCCTAGTACAAAGGGGTAAAAATATGCAGTTACACCGAAAACTCCAAACATAAAGTTATGTATATCAAACCATATATTTTCACCGGGTATAAACACCAAAAACATCAAAAACAGCGAAACAGCAAATAAAACCACCGCATATATCTGTTTTCTGCTGTTTTCCTCTTTTTTAGTCATAGGCGCAGATTTTCTCTTTCTTTTTGCCGCCATATTCATCCTCCGTTAATTAATCGAAATTTATGTACTGCCGCATTTGCGGCTTATTTATTTTCTTTGTTTTTATCTATCATATCATAAAGGCATTCTAAAACTTCAGATAAAGAGCCCAAACTATCTATAAGCCCCTCTTTGACCGCCTGTTCACCGTTCAAAACAGAACCGACATCGGTTACAAGCTCCCCTGTATTCATCATAAGACGGGTAAATCTTTCCGCCGTAATGCCCGAATTTTTAACCACAAAATCGGTTATTCTATCTTGCATACGGGAAAAGTGATTCATCATCTGAGGAACGCCGATAACAAGACCGTTCATTCTTACGGGATGGATAGTCATAGTAGCCGAAGGAGCTATAAAAGAGTGTTTTGCTGAAACTGCCAATGGTACGCCTATGGAATGACCGCCGCCTAAAACATAGGTAACGGTGGGTTTTTTCATCCCCGAAATCAGTTCAGCTACAGCAAGTCCCGCTTCAACATCGCCGCCAACGGTATTTAAAATAATGAGAAGCCCCTCAATATCATCATTTTCCTCGATAGAAATAAGTTCGGGAATGACATGCTCATACTTGGTGGTTTTACTTTGCTCAGGAAGGACACTGTGACCTTCAATTTCACCTATAATTGTAAGGCAAAATATCTTATGCCTTCCCCCTGCCGCCGTAACTGTACCCAACTCTTTAATTTCTTCTATAACCTTATTTTCTTTATCTTTACTCATATAATTACCTCCAAATTATATTATTTGAAGGAAATATACAAATACACATTTTATTATACTATTTTTGAGTTTAATTTGCAAGTTATATAATAAAAAAACTGCACCGCTATTGCGGTGCAGCCCTAAAAATTTACTATTAGTTACAAATAGTAATTTCAGTATCCTTATCAAAGAGGTGAATTTTGGCAGGTTCAAGAGCGATAGTAATCTTATCGCCGGGTTTAGCAGTGGAGGTAGGAGCAACGCGAGCGTTAATCTTCTGGCCTTCAGAATCCATATAGAGATAGGTTTCGGCGCCCATAAGCTCTGTAACTTCAACGTTTGCTTCAACAATACCATCGGGATTTGCAGCAATAAGGTCTTCCTCATTGTGAACATCCTCGGGACGAATACCCATTATAACTTCCTTATTTACATAAGCATCAAGGCAGTTATCTTTATTCTTAGAAGCGGGAAGCTTAATCTTAAACTTCACGCCTGCGCGGGTCTTGGTATCCTCTGAGCCATACTCTACATAGAAATCATTATCTATTTTAAGAAGCTTACACTCGATGAAGTTCATCTGAGGAGAACCGATGAATCCTGCAACGAAGAGGTTGCAAGGATAGAGATAAAGGTTCTGAGGAGTATCAACCTGCTGAATAAGACCGCTCTTCATAACTACGATACGGGTACCCATTGTCATAGCTTCGGTCTGATCGTGTGTAACGTAAATAAAGGTTGTACCTAAACGCTGATGGAGTTTAGAAATCTCGGTACGCATCTGTGCACGAAGCTTAGCATCCAAGTTGGAAAGGGGTTCGTCAAGAAGGAATACCTTGGGCTCACGAACGATAGCACGGCCGAGAGCAACACGCTGACGCTGACCACCTGATAATGCCTTGGGCTTACGCTCAAGAAGATGCTCAATATCAAGAATTCTTGCAGCTTCTTCAACACGGCGCTTAATCTCATCCTTAGAAGTTTTTCTAAGCTTAAGACCGAAAGCCATGTTATCATAAACTGTCATATGAGGATAAAGCGCATAGTTCTGGAAAACCATCGCAATGTCGCGGTCCTTAGGTGCAACATCGTTAACCAAACGGTCGCCGATATAGATTTCACCATCAGAAATTTCTTCAAGACCTGCAACCATACGGAGAGTTGTGGATTTACCGCAACCGGAAGGACCTACAAGGATAATAAATTCTTGGTCCTTGATTTCAAGATTAAAATCAGATACTGCGGTTACGCCGCCAGGGTATCTTTTATAAACGTTGCGCAATGATAAACTTGCCATTTTGTGAACCTCCTAAATTAACGCCTATAATGTCCTATTTATTATAACAGAATAAGCGATTAAATGCTATGCTTATTTCCTCCAATATTTTATCTGGGGTTTTGGTTAAAATGTATAACAAACTTTTAACAAACTTTTAACGACACGGAAAATGCTTCCTTTTCAGTAAGTTCTATACACTCCCCTAATTCTAAATTTTCAGGTAGTTTCATATCACCCATTGACTCTCGGTGCAGTTCGTTTACACCGAGTCCAACAACACCAAACATTCTCTTTATCTGATGATATTTGCCTTCGGTTATAGTTATTCTTGCCTTATTTGTTTCAAGAATTTGGAGCTTGGCAGGTTTACACTCGTATCCGTCTGCCAAGACAATTCCTCTTTCAAAAAGAGTTATCATATCCTCAGTTACATTTCCATCAAGAGTAACAATATAACTTTTAGGTATATCCTTTTTAGGTGAAATACAGTTATGGGCATATTCGCCGTTATCGGTAATAATTAAAAAGCCCGTCGTATCTTTGTCAAGGCGGCCTACAGGGAAAAGCCCTGTTCTCTTTAACTCGTCGGGCACTAAATCAACTACTGTTTTTCGGTTCTTGTCATTGGAGGCGGATAAAATCCCCTTTGGCTTATTCATGAGAATATAAACATATTTCTTATAGGTTATCTCCCTACCTTCAAAGCAAACCTTATCCTTATTTATATCAACCGAAGCAGAAGGATTTTTGACAATTTCACCGTTTACGGTTGCCTTTCCCCTCTTAAGAGCGGATTTTACCACGCTTCTTGATATATTAAGTTGATTTGAAATGAATTTATCAAGCCGTTCCTTGCTCATTTTGACCACTTGGCGTAACAGCTACGCCTATTACCCTTCCGTTATATATAACTAAATCAATTTCATTTTCTCCGCTTGCCGTATTGTATCGGTAAAGGAGAGAATCACAACCTATATAACCTCTAATACCGTATTTTTGGGCGATTTTTGCGGTTATTAAAGTTTTTTTACTCTGGACAGATTCTTCGTTCACCTCGTAACCCAAGGCGTCTATATAATACACTCTTTTAGCATTGGTATCACCGTTTTTATAAATATTTTTTGCAGCGGTAAATCTGCCCCCAATAAATATAAAAAGGCAAAAAGCCGCAGTCAGCGCTGCCAAAACCTTTTTCGTTAAAGAAAAATACAATTTCATAAATACCGCCTCAAATAATTTTATGAGGCGACAAAGCTTTTTATACCTTATCTATAAGACAAACCGCATGGGCGGCAATTCCAAATCCTTCGCCTGTAAATCCAAGGCCTTCTTCCGTAGTGGCCTTGACACTCACACAGTCCGTATCAACGCCTGCCATAGAGGCAATATTTTCCCTCATTTTTAAAATATAAGGTAAAAGTTTAGGCCTTTGAGCCAAAACTGTAGCATCGATATTGATGATTTTATAGCCCTTATCCCAAAGTAACTCTGCTACCTTTTTTAGAAGCAGCATTGAATCAACACCTCTGAATTCGGGGTCGGTATCGGGAAAATGCTTTCCTATATCGCCAAGTGCCGCGGCGCCTAGAAGGGCATCGCATATAGCGTGTAAAAGCACATCAGCATCCGAATGACCTAAAAGTCCCTTTTCAAAGGAAATTTTAACACCACCTATAATCAGTTCTCTGTTTTCGGCGAGCTTATGAACATCATAACCGTGACCAATCCGCATTAAAATTCCCCCTTCATTATCAAGGATTCTGCCAGAACTAAATCTTCGGCACAGGTAATTTTAATATTCCGACTACTGCCTTCAACCATTTTAACGGTGTAACCTGCCGCTTCCAAAACAGAGGCATCATCGGTGAAGTCCTTGCCTTTTAATTCCTCTGAAGCCCTTTTATAAGCGGATACATCTACGCCTTGCGGCGTTTGAGCGGCAAATAGGAGTTTGCGGTCAACAGTGCCGACTACCACGCCTTTTTCGTCCACCTTTTTAACCGTGTCATTAATTTTCACACCGCAAAGGCAACCATCCGCGCTTTTGAGAGCTTCTACGCAATTCTCAATTATGTTTTCCGTCACAAATGGACGGGCACCATCGTGAATAAGTACTTTGCAATCCTCTTTTTTAAGTGCATTTATTCCGTTTATCACCGAGGCATAACGGTCTTCCCCACCCTCGATTATACAGTCAAGCTTGCCTATCATATATTTATCGGCAATCAATTGCATATCGGGAATAAATTCCTTCTTCGTAACAAGAATTATTTTGGAAATCAAGGAGCAATTCTCAAAGGCAAGTAAGGTTCTTGCAATAACAGGAATGCCTGCAATATTGGCAAATTGTTTATTTATTCCCTTCATTCTTGAAGAACTTCCTGCCGCCACTATAATTACGGGAATTCCACCGTTTTCCTCGGCTATTATCTCCTTAAATTCAATTTCAAACTTAGTTTTTGTCATAAAAATTCCTTATTAAAAAGCCGCACTTCCAGTCTTTTTGAAAGTGCGGTTTTAATTTATTTTTTTATTCTTCTTCACAACCGCAGTCGCAACCGTCATCTTCACAGTCACAGCAATCGCAATCAAAATCAAACTCTAAAGGAGTGCCACAGTTGGGGCATTCAATTCCCTCTTCTTCAAGCATATCCTCATCAAGATAGATAATATCGTTACAAGCGGGACACTCAATTTCATAGAGTTCATCATCGTGACAACCACAATCGCACTCATCGTCACAATCACAGTCACAATCTTCGTCATAAATAATTTCTTCTACTGCAGAAAGGTCTTCGTCGACAGCGTCAATCTGGTCACACATATCATCAAGAGCATCCTCAATATCGCAGATTTCCTCGGTTATATCGCCGATTAAATCGATAAGAGCAGCCAAAATCTTGCCTTCTTTAGTGTTTTCATCAAGTTCTAAACCTTCAGCAAGGCCTTTAATATAAGCAATTTTCTCACAAATGTCCATTATTATCCTCCTAATTATGCGCGCTCCATATACTCGCCTGTACGGGTGTCAATACGGATAACCTCACCCTCGTCAATAAAGAGAGGTACGCGGATTTCACAACCCGTCTCCAAGGTTGCGGGTTTGGTAGCATTAGTAGCGGTATCGCCCTTAAATCCAGGTTCGGTAGCAGTTACGGTAAGCTCTACAAATGTGGGGGGCTCAACGCCAAAAACTTTACCCTTATAAGAAAGAACTTTGCAAACCATATTTTCCTTTACAAACTTAAAGTTATCACCGAGTTCACTTCCGTTGATGGGAATCATATCGTAGGTTTCTTGGTCCATAAAGTAATAAAGGTCACCATCGTTATAAGAATATTCCATATCCTTACGCTCAATATAAGCAGTGGGGAACTTTGCAGAAGGGTTATAGGATTTTTCAATAACTGCTCCTGTAATAACATTCTTAGTTTTAGTTCTTACGAAAGCAGCGCCTTTACCGGGTTTAACATGCTGAAATTCAACTACCTGCAAAACCTGACCTTCTTCTTCAAAAGTAACACCGTTTCTGAAATCTCCTGCACTTATCATATTTTTTCCTCCAAAAGATAAATTTATACTTCTTAAACTGTATAATTACATAAAATATTTTAACTAATTTTCCTTATTTTGTCAAGAGTAATATAAGGGTTTAAATCTATAATTTAAAGCATTTTTGAACATCCTTATAACTTCCCAACACAAGAATTGCTTTATCCTTTGCAAAAACAGTATCTGCATTTATAGCGGCAGATAATTTACCGTTTTCAAATATGCCCATTATATTAATATTATACTTTTTACGCACGTCCACTTGCGCCACGGTTTTACCTACCCAGCTTGACGGAACATCCAGCTCAAACACCGAAAGATTTTCATCAATTTCTACATAATCCAATATGTGATTTGCGGTATAGCGAACTGCAGTCCATTTTGCCATTTGCTTTTCGGGGAAAACAATCTTACTGGCGCCGTTTTTAAGAAGAAATTTAGCGTGGAAATCACTTGAAGCCCTTGCAACCACGAAATTTGCATTCAACTCTTCCAACAAAGCAACCGTTTCAAGAGAACTTTGAAAATCCCTTTTGATAGTGACAATACAAACATCATAATTATCAACACCCAAGCTTTGCAAAAATTCTTTGCTTGTGCTATCACCTATTTGAGCATTGGTCACAAAAGGCATAACATCATTGATTAGATTTTCGCTTTTATCGATAGCCATAACCTGATGACCCAGTTTATACAGTTCCTCCGCTACAGTTCTGCCGAATCTGCCAAGCCCAATTAATAATACATTTTTCATACAATCACCTTCTAACCTACACTTATTTTTTCATTAGGATATTTGATAAAGTTTTTCCTTGTTCCCGAAATCGTTGCAAACATTATTGTTAGACCGCCAACTCTTCCCGCATACATTAAAACCATCAAGATAATCTTGGATACCGAGCCAAGATTCGAAGTTATACCAACTGTTAGACCAACTGTGCCAATGGCTGAGGCAGTTTCATATAAACAGTAGGTTAAGGGAATGCCTTCAACTCTGCTTATCAAAATAGCGCCGAACACAAAACTAATCAAATATATCAACGAAACAGTCAACGCGCTTTTAATAATATCATCGGTTACAGTTCGTTTTAATATATGCGCATTATCACGTCTTTTAAAAACGGATATGGCAGTCGAAATCAGAACTGCCAACGTGGTTACTTTTATACCGCCTGCCGTAGAACCAGGCGCTCCGCCTATAAGCATCAGAATTGCTGTTATGGCATTTCCGGATTCACTCAAACTCCCTGCATCCACCGTATTAAAACCCGCTGTTCTTGTAGTAACCGATTGGAACAATGATACTAAAATACGTTTTTTAAATTCAAATTCCGAAAATTCAAAAAAGAAAAAATAAAGAGCGGGAACAATTATAAGAATTCCTGTAATTAAAAGAATGATTTTGCTTTGCGCTATATATCTCGAAATATGCCACTTGTGTTTTTTTACATCATCCCAAGTCAAAAAACCTATTCCGCCTATTATTATAAGCAACATAACAGTTACATTTACAGTAATATTATCCGCATAGGCGGTAAGGGATGAAAATTCTCCCTGTAGTCCCATGAGGTCAAATCCTGCGTTGCAGAAGGCAGAAACCGAATGAAATACAGACATCCATATACCTTTTAAACCAAAATCTCGGCAAAACACAGTTGAAAGTACTATGGCACCAATCATTTCAATAATAAGAGCGGTTATTATTATCAAGCGTGAAAAACGCACAACCCCGCCAACGCTTGGCGCGGAAACCGACTCTTGCATAGTGCTTCTTTCCTTAAGACTGATTCTCTTTCCCGCAATAAGCGAAACAAGAATAGCCATGGTTATGACTCCCATGCCGCCGATTTGAATCATAATAAGGATAACCGCCTGTCCAAAAAACGACCAATGCGTAGCGGTGTCATAAACAACTAACCCTGTAACGCATGTGCTCGAAACGGCTGTAAATAGGCAGTCAAGAAACGGTGTTACCGTTCTTGATACAGAAGAAAACGGCAACATCAATAACAGTGCGCCAACCAAAATTACCGTAAAAAAACCGATTATAATTATTCTCGAAGATGAGAACGCTTTCGATAAACGATTAATTAACTTCACCCTCTTTATTTATTTTTCATCCAAGTTTTAGGTGAAAATACGATTAACATTGGAAATATTTCCAATCTACCGAGTAACATAGCTACGGAGAGAACAATTTTTGAAAATGCAGAATATTCAGAATAACTGCCTAAGGCACCAACCTCTCCAAAGCCGGGGCCTATATTATTAAAACATGCCACTACTGCAGAAAAATTGCTTTCAAAACCAAAAGGTTCAAAGGATATAGCAAGGAACGCAGCAAACATACAAATCATATATACAAAAAAGTATGTTGCAACACTGCTAACTATATCGCCGCTTACCGCTTTACCCTCAAAGTGTACGGAACTCACAGACCTAGTATGAATCATTTTTCTTATTTCTTTTGCAGCAGATTTAAATAGGATAACCACTCTGGAAACCTTGATTCCACCGCCCGTTGAACCTGCGCAAGCGCCTATCATCATCAAGACTAATAAAATTCCTTTTGAAAGTCCCGGCCATAAATCAAAGTTTACTGTCGAAAAACCTGTGGTTGTAATAATAGAAGCAACCTGAAAGGCCGAATTTCTCACAGTTTCTTCCAAGGTATCGTACATTGTGCGAATATTCAAAGTTATCACCGCTATACTTACGGCAACAATTGATATATAACACCAGATTTCCGAGCTTTTCAGAGCATATTTAAATCTTCTGATTAAAAGTAGAAAATACACATTAAAGTTAACGCCGAAAAGCAACATAAATACGGTTATAACCCACTGGCAATAAGGGCTGTACCCCGCTACACTGTCACCTTTAATGCCAAATCCGCCTGTACCTGCCGTGCCAAAAGTATGAACCACACTGTCGAAAAAAGGCATACCGCCTATAAGAAGAAGCGCTATTTCTAAAAGGGTCAAAGCAATATAAATCAAGTAAAGAATTTTTGCCGTTTCCTTTGCCTTAGGTACAAGTTTGCCGACAACGGGACCCGGCACCTCTGCTTTTAGAATGTGCATAGGTCTATCCGTAACATTAGGGAGAAGTGCCATAACAAAAACAAGCACTCCCATTCCGCCTATCCAGTGGGTAAAACTGCGCCAAAAAAGCATGCCTTTACTCATTGCTTCTACATCGGTAAGAATAGATGCGCCTGTAGTTGTGAAACCGCTGACCGTTTCGAAAAAAGCATCAATATATGAAGGAATGTTGCCTGAAATCACAAATGGAACCGCGCCTATGAGGGACATAATAACCCAAGTTATAACAACTACTGCAAATCCCTCTTTAGCATATATAGTGTGATTTTTTGTTTTGCACGCTACGGAAAGCAATAAACCAAATAAAAATGTAGCAATACCTAAACACATAAAGATGAATATGTTTTCCGTTTCGGCATAACAAGCCGCAACTATCATTGGGATAAGCAATAAAATTCCGGTCACCTTACATATACGGCCTATAATATTAAAAACCATTTTAAAATTCATATAAAGCTACCTCAATATATCTGAAAGGTCATCCATTTTGTGCCCTTCGGATATTACTACTACTCTATCCCCTGCCGCAATAAAATCGTCACCCGTAGGGATAAAGGCCTTGCGCTTACGGATTATTCCGCCGATAAGCACATTATGTTTAAGCTTCATATCTTTAAGGGGAATCTGCTGTGCTTTAAAATCACTACTCACATTGAATTCCAAGGCCTCAATTCTGCCATCCATAAACTTATAAAGGGTTTCAACATTACTGCCTACGGAATTCTGAAGGGCTCTGGCATATCTGGTTATAACATCGGAAATAATACGCTTAGGTGAGATAATAGAATCAATACCCAATTTTTCCGCCATAGCAATAAGTTCATTCCTGTTTATTTTAGCAATAACCTTTGGGACATTCTGTGACATTGCAAAGAAGGACACAAGTATATTCTCTTCATCAAGTCCGGTTAAGGTTACCAAAGCATCGCTGGTTAAAAGTCCCTCTTCCAAAAGAACTTCCTGACTTGCGCCGTCGCCGTTAATAACAACAGCTCCCGGCAATCTTTGCGCGGCAAGCTCGCAACGTTCTTTATCCTTATCGATAATAGTTACATTGCTTCCTGCATTGAGAAGCATTTTTGCAAGATAAAACGCGGTGGTACTGGCCCCCAAAATCATAATGTTTTTTGCCTGTTTCTTCATAACGCCTACAGTTTTGAAAAACTTATGAATTTCGTGGGGCGTAGCAATGATACCTACACGGTCACCCTTCTCTATAACGAAATTACCGTCGGGAACATATACCTCATCGTTTCTCATAACAAGGCCGATAAGGAAATTAGACTTATATTTTTTTCTGAGTTCGATAAGACTCATTCCGCAAAGAACGGAATTTTCCTTAATAAGAATCTCGACCAATTGGAAATTTCTTCTTGAAAAGGTTTCAATATTAACTGCAGAAGGAAGCTTAAGAATATTAAACAATTCATTTGCAACCAAAAGTTCGGGATTTATATGAAGGGATAAATCAAGATACTGTTTGACAAAGGGAAGATTTTTATCATTGTATTCGGGATTTCTGATTCGGGCAACTGTATATTTTGCGCCCATTTTCTTTGCTATAACACAACTAAGCATATTAAGCTCATCAGAACCGGTTATGGCGACAAACATATCCGCTTTATCTATACCTGCCTCTAAAAGCGTATCGTAATCGGCGCCGTTACCGCAAATGCAGATAACATCATAAATATCGCTGATTTCATCAATTACCGCAGGGTTGGTATCTACCGCTACAACATCATGACCTTCTGAATCCAAACTTGAAACTACGGTTGTACCAATTTTTCCGCATCCAACAACTACAATGTTCATATATACCGTCCCTTCGTATATAAATACTCAGTTTATTATACTACAACATTTAGAAATTTTCCATAGTTTATTTTAATTTTATACAATTGACATAACGCATATGTCAATATATAATAATTGTAAACTGTTTTGCAAGGAGGTTTTTCTGTGAACAAAAAGATAAAAATTCCGCTCATCATAGTATCTTGCATACTCGGAATATGTCTGATTTTAGCAAGTACTTACGGCATTTTATACTTAAACGGCAAAAATCTTTTCGGCAAAAACTTTCAGAATATTAATGCAGATAATGTTGAGGTGGATGATAACGAAATCACCTATAATGGCGATAAATACACCCTTAATAAAAACATTATCAGCGCTCTTTTTATCGGTGTAGATAAAGAAGGTATTAACACCAGTCAAGGTTACGGTAAAAACGGTCAAGCCGATACGATTTTTGTTATGGCCCTTGATACCAAAACAGGTGAAATTAAGATACTTCCCATTTCCCGAGAAACTATGGTAGATGTGGACATTTATTCTTCCACCGGTATTTATTCGGGAGTTGAAAACGAACAGGTATGCTTGGCTTACGCCTACGGGAATACCGCAGAGGAAAGTTGCGAAAATGTTTTAAAATCGGTTAAAAGAATTCTCTACGGTATAAACATAAGCGGTTATGTGGCTGTTGAACTTGACGGAATAGGAGAAATAACCGATAAAATAGGCGGTGTCACTCTCACTCCGCTTGAAGATATCTCAACATTTAAATTAGAGTGTAAAAAGGGCGTTCCTATTAACCTTAATGGATATACTGCCATACGCTATATACAGTGCAGAGATGATGATTTAGATTCCAATACAAAACGAATGGAACGACAAAAACAATTCCTATCTGCTATGGCTACCACAATGGGAAATAATATTATGAATGATTATTCAAATATTTTTACCTATTATAATACACTTTCCCCTTATCTATCCACTAATTTGAGTTTGTCTCAAATCACCTATATTGCCACGAATTTTTTAAAAGCGGATATAGGCAGCGAATTTAATTATAAAATCGTTAGCGGCGAACACATTAAGGGTGAGAAATATATTGAATTTCACCCCAATGAAGATGAACTTCTTGATGTAATTATAGATATATTTTACACTAAAAAATCTGACACTGAAAAATAAATTTAATCGTATATAAAAGCTAATCCCCGACAGTGAACTGTCGGGGATTTAATTTTAAGAATTATTCCTTTGTAAACTTCTTACGGGCTACATAAGAGGTGTGGAGGTCGTGGTGTGCCTTGTGACCGCCGAAACCGTCGTACCACTCGCTGTAAAGGGTCTTTACAACGGGAGATTCGTGGGACTTTCTGATGCTCATAGCAGCATCCTGGTCATAAAGCGCCTTAGCGCGAACTGCCTTAAGGTCAACAGTATCACGAACACTCTGAGGTTGGATGGGCTGACCGCCGCCGTTTACACAACCACCGGGGCATCCCATAATTTCGACGAAGGTCCAACCGTCAGGGTTGCCCGCCTTCATTCTATCCATAACAACCTTAGCAGCGGCTCCACCCGATGCTACTGCAACCTTAACTTCAAGGTCGCCAAGCTTAGCGGTTGCCTGCTTAAGACCCATAGTGCCGCGAACCGCTTCGTAATCAACATCTGCGTTATCCTTACCGGTAATCCAGTCATTTGCTGTACGAAGAGCTGCTTCCATAACACCACCTGTTGCGCCGAAGATAACAGCTGCGCCGGTATCCTCGCCGAGAGGATTATCAAATTCTTCATCGGGAAGAGCAGTAAAGTTAAGACCTGCGCGGTCAATCATTCTGCCAAGTTCTCTGGTGGTGATAGCAATATCAACATCGGGAACACCTGCAGCAGACTGGTCTTCACGGCCGATTTCAAACTTCTTAGCGGTACAAGGCATAACGGAAACGGAAACGATATCCTCGGGCTTAACGCCTGCCTTTTCTGCCCAATATGTCTTGATTACTGCGCCCGCCATCTGCTGAGGAGATTTGCAGGTAGAAAGATGGTTAATCATATCGGGATAATAATACTCACAGAACTTAACCCAACCGGGTGAGCAAGAAGTAATCATGGGGAGAACTCCGCCGTTCTTTACGCGGTCTAAAAGCTCATTTGCTTCTTCAACGATGGTAAGGTCAGCGGCAAAGTTGGTATCAAATACCTTATCAAAGCCAAGACGACGAAGAGCAGCAACCATCTTGCCCTCAACATTAGAGCCGATAGGCATACCAAAGCATTCGCCAAGAGTAGCGCGAACGGAAGGAGCGGTCTGAACAACAACAGTCTTGGTGGGGTCAGCAAGAGCTTCCCAAATCTTATCGGTATCATCCTTTTCTACTAATGCGCCTGTAGGACAAACGGCAGTACACTGACCGCAAGAAATACAGGGAACATTATTAAGAGGAAGGTTAAATGCCTGACCGATATTGGTATCGATACCACGGTCATTAGCACCGATAACGCTAACATACTGTTCCTGACAAACTGCTACGCAACGACGGCAAAGAACACACTTATTGTTGTCGCGAACGAGGTGAGGAGTAGTTGTATCAAGCTCATATTCGGGTTTGAAACCGCCGAAGGAGGATTCATCTACACCGTAGTCACGGCAAAGCTTCTGAAGTTCGCAGTTGGTAGAACGAACGCAGGAAAGACATTTCTTTTCATGGGTAGAAAGAATAAGCTCAAGGGTTGTTCTTCTTGCCTTCTGAATTTTTTCAGAGTTGGTAAGAACCTCCATGCCCTCGGTTACGGGGTAAACACAGGCGGTTACAACACGGAAACCGCGGCCTTCATTTACCTCAACAACGCAGATACGGCAAGCGCCGATTTCGTTCTTTTCTTTCATAAAGCAGAGTGTAGGAATTTCAACACCTGCAACACGGGCGGCCTCTAAAACAGTGGAGCCCTTGGGTACGCTTACAGCAATACCGTTAATTTTTAAATTAATCATATCCATTATATTCGGCTCCTTTCTTATGACTTACTGATTGCCTTGAATTTGCAGTTACCCATACAAACGCCGCACTTAACGCACTTCTCTGCATCAATTTCATAGGAAGGAAGTTTGTGACCGGGAGCTACATAATCAGTCTTATTAATTGCGGAAACAGGACAATTTCTAGCGCAAAGTCCGCAACCGATACATTTATCTTTATCAATGGTGAAGGAAAGAAGGTCCTTACATACGCCTGCAGGGCACTTCTTATCAACAACGTGAGCTACATACTCATCGCGGAAGAATTTAAGTGTTGCAAGAACGGGGTTAGGAGCGGTTTGTCCAAGGCCGCACAAAGAGTTCTGCTTAATGTAGTAGCAGAATTCTTCAAGACGGTCAATATCCTCAAGAGTTCCCTTACCCTTGGTAATATCATCAAGCATTTCAAGAAGACGCTTGGTACCAACACGGCAAGGAGTACATTTACCGCAGGATTCATCAACGGTGAACTCAAGGAAGAACTTAGCCATATCAACCATACAGTTGTCTTCGTCCATAACGATAAGTCCGCCTGAACCCATCATACAGCCGATAGCGGTAAGGTTATCGAAGTCAACCTCGGTATCAATGAGGGACTCAGGGATACATCCGCCTGAAGGACCGCCTGTCTGAGCAGCTTTGAACTTCTTACCATTAGGAATACCGCCGCCGATATCATAGATAATATGACGAAGAGTTGTACCCATAGGAATTTCAACAAGACCTGTATGTTCAATCTTACCGCCAAGAGCAAATACCTTAGTACCCTTGGATTTTTCGGTACCCATAGAGGTAAACCAATCAACACCCTTAAGGATAATTTGGGGAATATTTGCAAAGGTTTCAACGTTGTTTTCAACGGTGGGCTTACCGTAAAGACCTTTAACTGCAGGATAAGGAGGACGGGGTCTGGGCTCACCGCGGTTACCCTCGATAGAGGTCATAAGTGCAGTTTCTTCACCGCAAACGAATGCGCCTGCGCCAAGACGGATATAAAGGTCAAAATCAAAGCCTGAATCAAAGATATTCTTACCGAGAAGACCGTATTCATAAGCGGCATCTATTGCCTTCTGTAAACGCTCAACTGCGATAGGATACTCAGCGCGAACATAAACATAACCCTTGGTAGCGCCGATAGCGTAACCAGCGATAGCCATTGCTTCAATGATGCAATGGGGGTCGCCTTCAAGGATTGAACGGTCCATAAATGCGCCGGGGTCACCTTCGTCGGCATTACATACTACATATTTCTGGTCTGCCTTATTGGGAGCGCAGAGAGACCACTTAAAGCCGGTGGGGAATCCGCCGCCGCCACGACCGCGAAGACCTGAATCAGAGATGGTTTTAATAACCTCTTCGGGAGTCATTTCGGTAAGAGCTTTACCGAGGGCAGCGTAACCGTCCATAGCGATATACTCATCAATCTCTTCGGGATTGATAACACCGCAGTTACGGAGAACTACACGGTTCTGGGACTTATAGAATGCGGTTTCGCTAAGAGGAACAACCTCTGAGGTAGCCTTCTCTTCAGCGCCTGTATCACTATATACAAGTCGCTCAACGATTCTACCTTTAAGAAGATGCTCTTCAACGATTTCTTTTACATCTTCGGGAGTAACACGGCTATAGAAAGTACCGTCAGGATAAACGATAACAACGGGACCTAAAGCGCAAAGACCAAAACATCCGGTCTGAACGAGCTTTACTTCTTCGGTAAGTCCGTTTGCCTCTATATTGGCAGCAAATGCTTCCTGAATAGATTGGCTTCCTGACGAGGTACAGCCGGTACCGCCACAGATAAGTACATGTGCACGAATCATAACTTTACCTCCAATTAATTGTTAGAAATTGTATATTCAGCAATTACCTTGCCGCCTTTAAGGTGTTTTTCAACAACCTCTTTTGCCTTTTCGGATGTCATCTTAACATAGGTGACTTTTTCTTTGCCGGATTCATAAACCTCAACAACGGGCTCGAACTGGCAGATACCGATACAACCTGTCTGAGAAACGGTAACCTTATCGGCAAGGCCTCCCTCATTTACGGCCTCAACAAACGCGTTAAGAACGGGGCGAGCGCCTGCTGCGATACCGCAAGTAGCCATACCAACTACAACGCGTGTTTCGTTAACGCCTTCGCGGATAACTACCTTGTCTCTCATTTTCTCCTTGATTGCTTGTAATTCAGCCAAAGATTTCATATATATCTTCCTTTCTTCAAAATACTAATTTATTTGTGAATATTGCTCTCGCAAATATTCTTCTATCCATTTTATAACATCGTAACTGTTAAGAGGTACGCCCTCTAAAACCTCACGAAGTTGCCTTGTATCAAGACTCACTTCCCCGCCGTTCTTCTTATGTATAAACAAGAAATCCGTGTCGGGATGGCCTTGTATAAGGGTTGTAACCGTCGCTGTAACATCACCAAGCGGTGTAAAATCCAGATGATTCTTACAAAATACCGCTTTTACTAGAGTCCCGTGGTTTTCGGGAAACTCGGTAGACAGTTTTGAAAAAATCTCTAGGTTTCCACCTGTTTGCTCAGCCGCTAATTTTAAAAACGGAATTCCGAGCCCCACCTTTCTGGTGGTACGGGTGGTATAGAACGGGTCGGTAACGGATTTAACCGTTTCCTCGGACATACCGCAACCGTCATCCTTAATGGTAAGGGTTAAGGTTTCATCCGTTTCATCGAGGGTAATCTCAGTAAGGGTTGCCCCTGCTTTCACGGAATTTTCGGTAATATCCAGAATATTTAGGGATAATTCCTTCATTTATTCACCTTGTTTTGATTTAAGTAACTTAAATAACTGACTACGAACATAAGCGCTGCTATATGGCTCGTCTTCAATATCGAAATAATATTCTTTATCTCGCATATCGGTAAGATAGTGAGCGTCACTTCCAACAACCATAACCTTATCCTGAAGACCGTAACGGGTTTTATATTCTTCCGCCTTGCTACCGTCGTGCAGTTCGAAACAGGAAAATCCGCTACTTTCGGGAAATGTTCCCAAAACTGCGATTATTCCGTTTGCTTGACGGTCGATATGAGCGGGATAGCAAATTCCACCGAACTGCTTTACAAGTTTAGGGACTTCATCTACTGAAATCACAGTTGCATTGGAAAGCAGATTTTCCTCAGTGCCGATAATGTTATCATCGCCATCCATAATCATTTGCTCGCCAAAGATATCAACTCGGTTTTTATACGGGATTCGGTGTTTCTCAACCTCATCCGAAAACCGCATTGCATCTGAAAGTTCCTCAAAAAGACATATAATATGTATATCCTCAGAGGTGGTAAGCTCCATACCTGCTACGGCGATTATGCCGTATTTCTTGGCCGCCTCAAAAAAAGCGGGACAGTTTTTACAGGTGTTATGGTCGGTAAGAGCCACAATATTCAGTCCGCAAAGGGATGCCATACCTGCTATATTGTTAGGTGTATTATCATCATCTCCGCAAGGAGACAGGCATGAGTGGATATGCAAGTCGTAATAATATCTGTTCATTACGCCATACCGCTTAAAGTACACGCCGTTTCATAGGACGGTTTAATTGAGGAAAGAACATTTATATCCTTTTCTCGAGCGGCGTCAAGCACATCCTCCGCTAGTTCTACACCCTCTGACAATATAACACATGCTACATCTGCAAGAGACGCAACTGCCACAACATTTATATTGCTCATTATGGTTATCCAAGCATTTGACTCCCCTGCTCTGCCCATAACCCAACTTAAAAGGTCGCCTATGTAAACGCCTTTAACCTCACGGTCGGGGTCAGGCATTGACAGTATCTTAAATTCTGCACTTTCGGCAATTTCTTTTACTGTCATTCTATTCCTCCTTAGGCGGATTGCAGCAGTTGAGGATAAGACAACCGTTTTCATTGGAAAGTTTTCTTACCACATCTTCTGCAAACGCTCTGCAAGTGGGGGCTCCGCAAGAGCCGCAGTCAATACCCGGTAGTTGCTTTTTAAGTTTCTGAATATCTGCCATCATTCTCATTGATTCAGCCATGCTGTCACTGAGTTTGGTCATGGGTTGATATTCAGGCAATTCATTAAATAGGTAATTATCGGGAATATATTTTGATTCTTCTTCACTTAAGAAGTTTTGAGATACGGGAAGGTATCTTCTAAGTGTCTGTAAACGGGCTTTTGCAATAAATGGGTTTTGCATTGTAAGCACACCGCCCACACATCCGCCTGTACAGGCGTTAAGTTCGATAAACTCAAGAGGCGGTATGTTGCCGTTTTCCACCTGGTCAAGAACGCGGATAACATTTTCAATTCCATCAGCGGCAAGGTAATCCTCGTTGAAAATCGCAGTGGCTTCGCCGCCGCTTCTGGCCCAGCCGATGCCTATCATACCCGACTGGGAAAGGGTTTCTATGCTTTCATCCTGCTTCATCTCGCCGATGAGCATAAAGTATATATCGCTTATGGATACAACCTCGTCCACCTGACTTTTATACTCCGCAAAGCCGTTTTTAACATAACTTGCTTTGGCAGGACAGGGCGAAATAAAACAAACGCCTATTTCTTCGGGTTTAAGCTCGGGATGCTCTTTTAAAGCTTTTTCCCTTGCCAGTTTTGCCGCAACCTCCATAGGAGGAAGCATATGGATAATGTTATCGTTCAGTGACGGGAATCTAAGACCGATAAGTCGCAAAACTACGGGACAAGCCGAGCTTATTGCGGGTTTTTTAACACCATCGGTTTTAAGATAAAGCCGTGTATATGCAGAAACAAGTTCTGCCGCCTTTGAAACCTCATAAACATCATCAAAACCGATTTTCAGCAAACCGTTAAGGACATAATCAATATCATCAAGATTATCGAACTGACCGTAGAGGGTGGGAGCAGGAAGCGCTATCTTCCATTTAAAACGCTCCATATCCTGTAGCTTACTGCAAACCGCCTTTTTGGCTTTATGAGGACAGTTTCTTATACACTCACCGCAATCAATACATCTATCGCTATTGATTACTGCGTGACCGTCACGAATTCTTATGGCCTCAGTAGGACAATGTCTTAAACAAGTGGTGCAGCCCGTACATTTGCTTTCATCAAGCAAAACGGAATGTTCATAAGTATGCAAAGCTATCACCTACACAATATTTACTCGCATTACCACTGTGGTACCGACACCGACTACGGAATCAATTTCCATTGAATCGGTATAACGCTTCATATTGGGAAGGCCCATTCCTGCGCCAAATCCCAAGGAGCGAATTCTATCAGGCGCAGTAGAATATCCTTCCTGCATTGCCTGGTCGATATTTTTTATGCCGGGACCGTTATCTTTTAGGATAATCTCAATACAGTCCTCAAACACCTTAACGGTGGCTTCGCCGCCGCCTGCGTGAATGACCATATTGATTTCACCCTCATACATCGCTATTGAAACTCGTCTTATAATCTCAGGGTTTATTCCAAGCTGCCTTAAGTTTTTCTTGATTTGCACCGATGCTTGACCTGCAGAGGTAAAATCCTCGCCGTCAACATCAAAATTAAAGATTAATTCTTCGCTCATTATTTAACCTTGTTTCCCACAAGACCGTTAGAATAAAGTAAACCGCAGGCCTCATAAAGTCGCTTATCGGTTTTCATTATTACGATACCGCTCTCTTTAGCGAGGGTAAGCATCTCATCCGTGGGGGCTTTTGAACGAACAAACACAATGCAAATCATATCCATCATTTCGGCAGTACGGATAACCTGAGGATTAACTAATCCGGTAAGGAGAACTGCTTGGTCCTTAACATACGCCAGAACATCGCTCATAAGGTCGCAACCGCAAGCAGAGTATACATGTTTTTCTATATTCTCTTCGCAGCACAAAACCTCAGCTTCAAGCAATTCCTTCATTTTACTGATTTTCATACAGACACTTTCCTTTATCTAAAAATCAGTCGGCATATTTTGCCAAGATACCGTCAATATCATCAACAGTAAGACGGCCGTAAACATCTTCATTAATAGTGAGTACGGGGGCAAGACCGCAAGCGCCTATGCAACGGCATGCTTCAAGAGAGAACTTACCATCGGGTGTGCATTCATCCGCACCGATGCCAAGGCGTTCGCTAAGCTTATCAAAAAGGTCACCTGAACCCTTAACATAACAAGCGGTACCTAAGCATACTGAGATGTTGTACTTACCCTTGGGAGAAAGAGAGAACTGAGCATAGAAGGTTGCTACGCCGTAAATCTTCTCAAGGGATACTTCCATACCTTCGGATATCATTTCCTGAACTTCCATAGGCAGATAACCGTAGATGTCCTGCGCCTTCTGCATAACTACCATAAGGTTGCTCTTATCATGCTTATGCTCATCAATAACCTGCATAAGCTGAGCTTCCTGCTCGGCAGTTCCGTTAAAGGGCAGTGTGCTGATTTTCTTCTTCATTAACAGAATCCTCCTCTGAAAAAATATGTAACAAGCGCTATACGCCAAAAATTGACATAGTACGCAAATATACTAGTTTAGTATAACATACAAATTCTAATTTGCAAAGGGTTTTTATTAAAAAATGTTAAATTTTTATCAATTTTTTATAATAAATATTATAAATCCTCGCTTAGAGGCGATTTTATCACCAAGTGACGCAAAAAACGCCCTTCAAAACGAAGAGCGTTTCCCTATCAATATTATTTCTTTTCTTCTTTGATTCTATTTTGCCAACAACCCCAACACATACTGACATACTTATCGTTTCCGCCGATTTCTATCTGGTCACCTTCGGTAACGATTTCGCCATTTTCGTTTATACGGGCATTAACTATGGCCTTTTTACCGCAGTGGCATACCGATTTAACTTCACTAATACTATCGGCGATTTCAAAGAGACGCTTTGAGCCCTCGAAAAGCTTGGTTTGAAAATCGGAACGAAGGCCGAAGCAAAGAACAGGGATATCGCAGAATTCGGCTATATATTTAAGCTGGTCAACCTGCTCTCCGCTAAAGAACTGACACTCATCGCATATAATAACATTAACAGGTAATGTTTTCTTAATTCTTTCATATTTCTCGATAATGTTTTCATTTCTTTTAACCACATCGGCAACGGCGGAAAGACCTATTCGGGATTTTACTACCGTAACGAGTTTACCTTCTTCATTGATATAATCATCTCGCGTATCAACTTCGGGTTTGATAAGCCAGACCTTATTTCCCTTTTCCTCGTAATTAAATTTAGTCATAAGAGCATTTGCGGTTTTTGAGGATGCCATAGCGCCAAATTTAAAATACAGTTTAGACATGCTTTTTCTCCGTTTCTTTTGTTTAAAATTCACCATAAGCGATATACTTAGGACTTTCATCGGGTGAACCTACCTGAATTACGGTAAGCCCTTCGCTCTGAAAGACATATAGTTCACCATATTCACCATCAAGTTCATAGAATATACAAGATTTCTCTTCATCGGTATAATATCGGGTATTGCCTACAATGGCTTTTTTACCCTCTATAAGTTTTCCTATATCAATATTATCGGGGTTTTCGGTTATTTCGGCGTTTTTAAGCCAATAATCAATAAATTTTTCTTCGAGGATAAACTGGGTTTCCCGCATATCCCCTTCTTCATATTCAAAGGTAAAAAGATAAAAACAAAAGAAGTTTTTAACATCAAAGGTCTTTATAGAAATATCCCGTTGCTCATTATAAAAATAAAGTTCGTTATAGGAAGCGTTTTCCTCAAATTCAGAAAAATCATCGCTGAAACTACAGACATAAAGTTTATTGTTTTTTCTGAACTCGATATGAGGGTATACAATTAAAACGGCGATAATTAAAGCGAGTAATACACAAATTGCAATAAAAAATTTTTTGAGTTTATTTCCTTGCATAATTCCACCGCCCTATAAGTAGAATAATATCATAACCTTGAAAGTTTTTCAATGAATTTATGCGAAGAAAACCGCTAAAAATCGGCTCAAAAATAAAATTTGGAATTTTTTTAAAAAACACTTGCATTCTTATTCTCTTTGTAGTATAATAACTTTACGCCAAAAATTAAATATCGCGGGGTAGAGCAGCTGGTAGCTCGTCGGGCTCATAACCCGGAGGTCGCAGGTTCAAGTCCTGTCCCCGCAACCAACAATGCGCACCGATTTAGATATCGGGGCAGAAAACCCAGAAACTAAACGGTTTCTGGGTTTTTTCTTTCTGTTTTTAAAAGTTAAATTTTATAGATATCCCACTACAAATATGGCTTTGGGGGAGGAACTGAACTTTTTCAAAAAAATATGGAAATTAAAGTGAAAAAATGATATAATTTTTTATAGTTAATTCGTGCAAAGGAGTGTCGTAATGACAAACGAAAAAATTAAAAATGAATTTTTGGATAGATTAAAAGAATTTGCGAGTACGTTAGCAGCAGAAATAGCTTGTGATGATGAATGGACCGTACGAGGGTTTATTGATATTTTCAAAAATGTTTATACTATTTCTAACGATACAAAGATTGTTTCAAAAGTTTTAGAGCTGCATTTATTTCCACGATTTGTAGCTTTTGCAGAAAGAACAGGGTATATCATTGAACTTGCAACTTGTCAAAACTGGTATCCGGATATGACTTTTATATCTAAAGAAAATCCTAAAATTAAATTTGCTGTTGACTTAAAGACAACATATAGAGATGAAGAATACCCGGGTTTTTGCAATGGTTTTACGCTTGGTTCGCATGGAGAATATTTCACAGATAGGACAAGTACCAAAAATATTCAATATCCATACGACGAATACTGCGGACATTTTTGTTTAGGAATTATTTATTCTAGAAATGACTTGGATAAACAAGAGGAATTGAAAATATATAATATTGACCAAGTGGATAAAATACCCGCTGTTATTAAAAACTTTTTGTTCTTTGCCGAAGAAAAATGGAAAATTGCTAGTGATAAAGGTGGTAGCGGAAACACTGCTAACATAGGAAGTATTCAAAAAATTTCTGACATATTAGCAGGTAATGGTGTTTTTGCAAAGGCGGGCGAAGAATTTTTCGACGATTATTGGTCAAATTTTGGGAAAATTGAAATATTAGGTAAAAATAAAAAAAGAAAAAAATTATCATCTTTTGAAGAGTATTTGGAATACAGAAGATTGCCGAAAACTTTAAATAATCCAAAAGCGGCAAAACGAAAGGGTATGTCAGATGAATGAGAGTAAAGTGTTTGTGCCACCGCTAAAAATACAAGGCATAAAAACAAAACTTATTCCAACAATAAAGCAGTATGTTATATTAAACGAGGAAACATTATGGATAGAGCCTTTTATGGGTTCGGGTGTGGTAGGTTTTAATGTTGCTCCTCATAATGCAATATTTGCAGATACCAATCCTCATATTATAGATTTTTATAAACATATACAAGAAGGTATTATAACCCCCTATGTCGTAAAGGCTTTTTTGGAAAGCGAAGGAAAAAAACTTTCTGAAGGTGATGCGGAGTATTATCTTTTTGTTCGCGAAAGATTTAACAAAGAACACAATCCACTTGATTTTTTATTCTTGAATCGTTCTTGTTTCAACGGTATGATGAGATTCAATAAAAACAATGCTTTTAATGTTCCTTATGGACACAAGCCCGAAAGATTTGCGAAAGCATATATAACAAAAATTGCTAACCAAGTGGAATATGTAGCGACAAAAATTAAGAATAACAATTGGAATTTTGTGTGTCAATCGTTCGAAAAAACCATCTCTCTTGCGGATTCAAATTCATTTATATACTGCGACCCGCCATATATTGGCCGCCATGTCGACTATTACGACACTTGGAACGAACAGGATGAGTACGCTTTATGCGAATGCTTAGTCAACTCAAAGGCGAAATTTATGTTATCAACATGGGAAAGCACTAAATACAGAGAAAATAAATATCTTCAAACAATTTGGGGTTTTTGTGATAAAAAAACAAAGGAACATTTTTATCATATTGGTGCAAAAGAAGAAAACAGAAATTCTGTTATAGAAGCACTATTAATGAATTACACACCTTTCGCAAATTCTAATAAAACAGCTCAGGTAAATGAACAATTAACTTTATTTTAACAGTATATGTTGTTTAGATATCTAAATCGGTGCAACTTGCCAAAAAGGAAACAGTCACCTTTATGGTGGCTGTTTTCGTTTTTCTTTAAAGGCAGGACTTGAAACGACCTCCAAACTCTGCGACCAAAGGAAGCAAAGAGTTTGGGAGAAAGGGCTGACAGCCACGTCCCCCTTTGTCGCTTTGCGACATTTCCCCCACACTGTGGGGGAATCTTCAGTGGACCTTTCGATAGCCGGAGAAGAAAGTCCTGTCCCCGCAACCAAAAATCCTCATTCTTTCAAATGAGGATTTTTGGTTCAAGCCGATAGGCTTGGTATATCATCACGCTTTATCGTGTATATCATCAACACGGCTCTGCCGTGTTGTATCTCATCACACCTTTAGGTGTGTATCAAAAAATACCGGCTCGATGACATGCAATCCTTTGCGGAATTGATGAGATACAATGCACCACATTGATTTATGCTAAAAATTTTTCAAAAGTGATAAGTAGTAGTGAATTATGAAGAAGTATTTTACAATACTTTGCCTTGCTCTTTTAACTTTTATAAAGTATAATAAATTTAAGGGGTGATAATATTGGAAATATTTGTATTCATATTGTATTTAACAATTATGTCTATAAACTGGGTATTAATTTATTCTAAAACCGAATTTAACCCGAATGATGCAAATAAAAAATACATAACCATTAAAAATTGTTCGCTTTCTAAACTTCTTATACAACAAAAGAGTTCATATATTAAATATGTAAAGGTTAATGACCGACAAAAACTTAATATACCTTGTTTTATTTTTTATATATTCTTTGCTCTTGTTATGCTTACAACTATTATTTTTTGCATTCTTCCTGAAATGCCTTGCAAACCAACCAGTTTGCCTTTTAGCCGCCGTCACTTTATTACATTAAATACATATAATGCGAAAGTTCCATATATATTATCCTTTTTGTTGCTTTGTGCGCAGATTGACTTTATGTTTGTGCCCGGATTTTTAAAAATTTTAAAAATAAAAAATCAAAATATCGGTTTAAAAATTGGGGTTGGTATATTAACCTTGGGATTTTTATTATTTACAGGTTACCTTGTGTATGCTTTGATACGATAATTTAGCATCCAAATCGGTGCAACACTCACCTTTATGGTGGCTATTTTTATTAAAATATTCTTTATGCGTTCTAAATTATTCGTAACTTTCCTATTGATAGTTAAGTGAATTATGGTATAATAATACGGTAAGTTTGATAAATAAGGATGAATATAATGTTTTTAAAACGCTTCGCGGCTGTTGTTGTGACCTTGATGTTACTGGTGCAATTGACCGCTTGCAGACGGGAGTCGCCATATACTTCCACCAATGACCCCTATCAAACAACGAGCACACAAATAGGAATTAACGATGAGGAATATATCCAAAACTCATCGGAAAGTACCGCTCAAAACACCGATGACGATGAGCAAGAAAATAGTAAAAACGATATATCCGGTGGCACCACACCCGATAATAATCAAAATATAAATAGTTCGCAACAAACCGTTAGCAAGGAAGAAACAAATTCCGATGATAAGCAGGATATCAGTGACCGAGAGCAAGACAGTAGCACCATCGATACGGCATTACACTGCACCCACAGTGGCGGTGACCCCTATCAAAATATAAGCAAATCGGAATTCTATGCCAATTATAAGGTTTCGTGTTGTAATTTAGATGCAACATATCGCTCAAAACACGGGTTTTTATCAGGAAGCTTAAATGCTCCCGGTCAATACGCTAAGGAAAGCGAAAATCAACCTATGTCCGACGGGAAATACGTACGCAACACTTCCACTCTTTATATAGACAACGGAAATACATATATTGTGCTGAATGCAAACGGTAATGTGGCTATGCGTATACATAAGGCGGGTGGATATATTACTCTTGAAGAAGTAGCGGCATATATGTATGCCTTCGGCGGCAACGATACTATTCCTGCAAATTATGTCTCTAAAAAGAGTGGAAAACCAAATAGCAGTATCTGGGGCGAATACCTTCGCGTTAATCACTCTTATTTTATAGGTGATACCGACCGTTACCCCTATGAGCCGGAATTACCTGATATTTCCGGATGCGGCGGAGATTTACGCTACTACGAGATGGATATAGGAACCACGGGCACAACAACACCCGGCTATCCGCCCGAGCCATATATAGAAGGCAACTCCATCAATCGCGGCGCTGCAAGAATTGTATATGCAAGGCAAGACCTTAACAATAACGGAATCTACGAAAACAACGAAGTTTATGTTTTTTATACCCATAACCACTATAACGATTTCAGAGAGTATTTAAATTACTATGGCGGTTGGGGTAAAATGTTTGGTAATGTGACGGGTGGCGGAGCATATAGCAGTAAAAACAACGCTAATCCAACGCCCTATATCCCGACTTCTTATAAAGAATTTATAAGGCAATAAAAAATTAAAACAGTCACTTTCAGGGTGACTGTTTTTTTAATATCCGTTCAATTTGCGCTTTTACCAAAAGGAATGCTTGCTCGTTTTTACCGCCGTTTAAAATAATATCTGCAAATACCTTGGTGGGCTTAACATAGGTATTATGCATGGGCTTAACGGTGGATAAATATTGCTCGATAACGCTGTCGAGGTCACGACCGCGCTCCTTCATATCGCGACGCGCACGGCGCAAAATTCGTTCATCGGCATCGGTTTCCACATATATTTTAAGGTCCATACACTCCCGCAAATCAGGGTCGTGGAAAATGAGAATTCCATCAATCAAAATAATGGGACGGGGCTCAATTTCGGTAACACTGCTACTGCGGGTATGCCTTGAAAAGTCATACACAGGGCAAATGGCCGTTTGTCCGTTTTTAAGCGCTTCCAAATGGCGCACCATAAGGTCAAACTCCAAGGCCTCGGGGGCGTCATAGTTAAGGTGCGCCCGTTCTTCCAGCGGCAATTCATCGTGGGGCAGATAATAGTTATCGCAACTAATGAGCGAAACATGGTCGGGAAATGCTTCTTTAATACGACCTGCAAAGGTAGATTTACCCGAACCGCTACCGCCTGCAATACCTATAATATATGGATTCATATTATGCGCTCCTATAAATTGTTTTCTTTTTTTAAGTATATCGCAAAATACGACAAAGTGTCAAGTGGACAGATATATAAAAATGCGGTATTTTTTCATTGCATAAACATTAATCACCGTTCGCTGTTCTTTCATTTTTATTGACAAAAAGTACATTTTGAGGTATTATTTTCATGTTCGAATTCAGTTTTTTGATAGGAGTGATTTGTTATGAATCATGCATCCAGTTGGGATTTTACACTGGCTAACTATGATGCGGTTTGGGGATTTTTGGTACAACTCGGCTTACTTCTTCTCTTTCTGATGATGGGAAATGTTCTGCGCCGTATGATACCTTTCTTCCGCAAATGTCTGATACCTTCAGCGCTTTTGGGCGGCGCTATGCTTTTGGTGGTAAATATTATTTGCAAGCAGTTTGATTTTACCCTCGTAGATAACCGACTGATGCAGGTTATTACATATCACTGTCTGGCTATCGGCTTCGCGGCTATGTCCTTAAAAACGGAAAAGGGCGCTCATAAGACCAATAGCGCTCAGGTGGTAGAATTCGGTGCTTTGCAGGGCGGCTCTTATATGTTACAGGCATTTATAGGCCTTGGAATCACGCTTATTCTGTTTTTACTCACCCAATACAGCGACAATATAATTTCTTATATTTGCGGACTTATCCTCCCCCTCGCTTACGGTCAGGGACCCGGAAACGCTTTAAGTTGGGATATCAACTTCACCAACACCCCTGCCACTCAATTTGCAGGTAACGGAAGCTTCGGTTTATCACTGGCATCTATCGGATTTGTAGTAGCCTCTGTGTTCGGCGTATTATATATCAACATTCATAAAAAGCGCGGTAATCTTCATGTCCGCAAGGCCAACCCATCTGATGAGATTGTTGACCAGACAAACCCCGATGGCAACGAAATACCCGACAATGAATCTGTTGATAAATTAACCATGCAGATGGGATTTGTGGCTCTGGCTTATGCCCTCTCCTTCGGTTTTATGTGCCTATTAGGTATCCTCTCGGATTTCACAAACAGCATCGCTTGGGGCTTTAACTTCTTATGGGCTTCACTGGCAGCTATGTTAATAAAATTTGTGGTTAAGCATTTGCGCAAACGCAATGTGATGCAAAGAGAGTATATCAACAACTATCAGATGGACCGCATCTCCGGTTTCTCTTTTGACCTGATGATTGTTGCGGGTGTTGCAGCTATTGAGATTAACGACATTAAAAACTACATAGTTCCTATCATCATACTCAGTTTGGTTGGCACCATCATTACATATATCTATATCCGTTTGGTTGCCAAAGAGTGCTTCAAGGGCTTTGAACACGAGTTTTTCCTTATGAGTTTTGGCACTATGACGGGTACCGCTTCCAACGGTATGATACTTATGAAAGAAATTGACCCAGGTCTTCGAACACCCACCTCCAGTTTATATATCCTTTCTAACTTTCCCGCTATGGTAATGATTGCTCCCCTACTGTTCCTCCTAAGCTTTGCAGGAAAATCCGTTACCTACGCTGTTATTGCGTGCGCTATTTTCTTTGTATTATGGTCTGCTTACACCATATATCTATTCCGTAGAAAGATTTTCAAGAAGCGGTATAAGGATGTTCCTCCTGTTGTTTGGGAAGATGATACAAAATAAAAAAAACGACAACCTTCGGATAAGCCGAAGGTTGTCTTTTTTATTTATTTTCCTTTTTTAATCTCTCTTTGGCTTCCTCAATGGTTTCGCCTTCTTTGGTAAGATAGTTATCTACAAATTTATCCTCCATTTTGGCATAGCTATCAACTACACCCTTTTCGATTTTTTTGTAGCCATCTACCACACCTTTTTCAATTTTCTTGTAACCGTCGGTTACTGCCTCTGCAATTTTTTCGGTTGTTTTTACAATTTTAGATTTAGCCATTGTTGTATATTTTCCTCCTATGAGACTTATTCCAAGAAACAACACTATAATCCATACCGCTGTTCCCGTTAAAATATTTAATAATTGTATTTGCGCTGATTCCATACCCGAAAAAGAAACCAGCATAGACCTTTGCATTGTATAAGTAGAAACACATGCATCTGCCAAAGAAATATTGCGAAGTATCTTCAGGGCGGCCGATTCGGCATATTTTGCTTTAACCATTTCAATAATTGCTATAATTATTTTTGTAAATGTATAGGTAGCAATAGCAATCATTATAATTTCGTGAAACTCAGTTCCCCGTTCCTTGATGGCTGCCAAAATATTTACACCCACTATACAGAACGAAAGTACCACCAATAAAATTCCCGTTACGCGCCTCGCAAAAAACTCAATATCATACCTGTTATCAGTTTTGCTTTTAATTTTCATAATAGAAAAACGGGTTACTGCAAGAACAACATAATAGGCGCCAACCGTAACAAACCACCATGAATGCTCAAGTAAACCTATAATGCAGTTGCCAAGCGCATAAATAAAGTTAAGGGTTATACTTATATACGGGTTTTTGACAATTTCCAGTATCTTCATTTTATACCCTTAAACATCGGTATAAGGAATATGAGCATAATAATACCGAGTAGGCCTACGAGGGTTCCCCATACAATTTGCTCAAAGACAAGACACAAACACATACCGACACCCAGTACCAACACTGCGATTACGCCATAAAGGATGCGAAGGAAATTTTTGCCGTTCATTTTAGGCATCTTTTTATTTTCCATCTTACACCACACTATAAGCGTAACGATACCAAGCACCAGACCTACGGCGCCGAAGATAATACCTTCTTTAAATGCATCCCACTCGGGAAGCAATGCCATACACATACCGAGCGAAAACAAAACTCCGCTTACGGTTCCCATAACGAGAGCAATAAAATTACTTTTTTTCATAACATTTTCTCCTTTCATTAAACCAACACTTGTTTTTTTATTGCAATTATAGTATAATCATTTACAGAATGAAAAACAACCATCAATTGCAAGACAAGTGTTGGAATAATGGAGAAAATTTATGAATGTTAAAAATAATAAACGCCGCAGAGAATCGCAGGAAAAAATTGTAAAAGCTTTTATAGAACTACTGCAAACCCGCGAAATCAAAGAGATAACCGTTTCGGATATTATTAAAAATACGGAGCTAAATCGAAGCACTTTCTATGCTAATTATATTGATATCTTTGACCTTGCGGATAAAACAAGGTTTATACTCGAAAACGAATTCAGCAATTTATTTGCGGATTACGATTATTTTAATGACCGAAGCGGCGCTCTTAAAATGTTTACCCATATAAAAGAAAACCAACTTTTCTATAAAACATATTTTAAGCTCTGCTATGATGATAAGCATCTTATATCAATTTATGATACAAGGCGCGCCGAGCAAGAGCATATAGACAGTAACATTAAGTATCATATCGAATTTTTCAGAAATGGTCTTAATGCCATAATTAAATTATGGCTCGCGGGCGGCTGCAAAGAATCCCCCGAAGAAATGGCAGAGGTACTAAAACAAGAATATAGAGGAAGATAATTATATTTTTATGTGCAAAAATCTTCTTCGGCAGCTACTTATTTTAATGAGTCGCGAGGATGTTAAGCTAAATAAGGAAAACCTAAGCGGCACTCCCCTTGTTATTCAGAATGCCGCCAAATATATTACCGCCAATTTCAGTGAAAATCTCACACTTGATAATCTAGCAGAGCAATTTGCTATGAGCCCATCATATTTTTCAAAATCCTTTAAACAGTTTACGGGACTTGGGCTCAACGAATATATAACCGCCGTAAGAGTTTCCAATGCAAAAAAATGCTCAAAAACACATCCCTTACGGTGACCGAGGTTTCCAGTCGTTGCGGATTTAATGACAGCAATTATTTCGCCACCGTTTTCAAAAAGCTAAACGGCGTTTCCCCAAAAAGATATTCAAAGGAAAAATAATACAAAAACAAAATCACGGGTGGCAGTAGCCACCCGTGATTTTTATTTGTTAGAAATCAATTGTTTTAAGAAGGGTGAAATTTGTAATATCAAGTACCTTCATTTCTTCATTGCTTACGATATAGAAATTATCGCCTACAAAAGCGCCCCTTACCGTATATTCCCAATTGGTATCCATATCAATTTCGGCAAGCTTCACGAATCCATCGCCTTCATATTTATAAATCATATATTTAGGCGCCGTATTATAATTATTGGCGATAAAACCGATAAGGTTTTTATCCACCGCTACCATCATTGCCTTATGATTATTAAGGGCGGATGAATGATAGTATCCGTCTATTACGGTTTTATCTTCTTCGGTAACATTAGAGGGGTCTTTGATATTGAACATTGAAAGTTTTAAAAAGCTTGTTCTTCCTGTATTTTCATCAGCTTCCATACCGAAACCTAAAAGTTTGCCATCTGAATAGGGATACATATACTCTGAAAAACCGGGTATTTTCAGTTCGCCTAAAATTTTGGGATTTTCGGGGTCTGAAAGGTCGGCGGAAAACAGGGGGTCGGTTTGGCGGAAGGTTACAAAATATGCAATATCCTCCATAAATCTTACGGAATATACCCTTTCCCCTTTTGCCAAATCCTTAATTTCGCTTACTTTATTAAGATTACCGTCAAGTATGGTTAATCGGGCGCTGCTATCGCGGCTAACGGTAGTGAAGAGATTATCGTTATTATCAAATTTCTGAGTGGTATATTTCTCCTCGTCAACGGTGGTTACAAATCTGAAATAGCCCTTATATTCATCAATAAAGAACTGATTTTCAAGGGTTCCGTCTACCCTACCCGTATCCTTATATTCAATTTCGCCGCCCGAAAAAGCGAGACGGGAAACGGTTATATAAGAGTTAATGTGGCTATCTGTGCTATCATAATCTCTTTCATTATATCGGGTATTAGCAAGAATTATATTACCCTTACTGCAATAAACCTGATCGGTACCGCCTAAAATACTTGCGCTACCTTTTAATGCGGAGTCCTTATAGTTATAAGCGGCAATAACCGTATAGGTATTGGTTTTGATTTTATCATCATAGCGATAAATACACTCGGCGGGTAGGGCTTTCTTTTCTCCGCCCTGCTCAACCGTAGGAACGAAGGTGGTGGGGTCGGATTTAACTATATTATCGATATTAATAGGGCAATTTGAAATAAGATATATATAATCTCCTACCATACGGGAAGTTTGGTAATAACCCTGCTGACAGCTCTCCCCTATCTTCTTAGGCGCCTTACGGTCGGAAATATCATATATAATAACCGAGGTAGAATTCTTGGTTTGCTGATATAAATCAGTTTTTAGAATAATAAGGCGATCGCCCTTTATAAACATTTCATCGCAGTTTACATCGATTTCGCCCGTTATGGTTATACGGCTTAAAACCTCAGATTCTGCGCCCTTGGCAGAAATTATTTTTATCACATTATTATATACATAATAAATATACTTGCCATCGGTCTTCATAATATCGGCTTCGCTGACACCCTCAACCTGCTCGGTGGTTTCGGAGTAATCACTGCCGCCATCTTCGACCGAATCAGCAGTTGGCTCGGAACTACCACCTGGCTTTGAGCCCTTTAAACTTCCGTTACCTGAATTTTGGGTAGTAACGCCTATCGTGCCTTCGGCCATATCTTCATCATCGGTAGCCGAATATTCTTCATATAAAATAACATCATCGGTTCCGTATTTTAAGTTCCAATCAAATAAAGGGCTCTTTTTCTGGTCTGCAAAAACCTTATAAATTTCATTATAAGAATCGGCGGCGGTAAGGGATTCCGCTTTCACCTTAACGCTGTTTTTGGGAACAAAAATAATACTAAGCGCAATAGCGGCGGCCAGAGCTACGGCAGTGCCTACCCTCCAAACCACTGCGGGATTTTTCTTTTCCTGTCCCTTTTCTGCGGCCTCAATTTTTTCAAGTATTGATTCTTTAACACTATCATCGGGTTTAATATTATCAATGGATTTCCTGTAATTGTCTTCAAACATTAATTTCAACTCCTTTTAGTTCGATTTTAAGTTTCATTCTGGCTCGGTGAAGCTGCGACTTCACGGTAGAAGGGTTATGGTCTAAAATTTTGCCTATTTCCTCTACGCTAAAGCCACAGTAATAATGAAGATGGACTACCGTGCGGTATTTTTGCGGAAGTCGCAAAACCGCTTCCAAAGTATCGTTTTCGGGCATAGTAACACTTAAATTTTCCGAAAGCGCCTCGGTTTTCTTAAACCAACTGCTCGTTAGCATACTTTTACTGCAGTTTATGGTTATTCTGATTAGTAGCGCCTTGGCGTGTTCTTCATTATTTACCTTGTCCTTATGTTTTATAAACCTTAAAAATACTTCCTGCAATATGTCGTCCGCATCATATTTATTTTTTACTCTTGCAAAGGCAAGGCGGTACACCATATCGGAGTATTTTTGGAAGGCCTCGGTGGCAGAAATTTTATATTCCATAATTTCCCTCCTTTACTTATAAAACTAACGAGTAACTAAAAAGGTTGCAAAAAATTTTTAAAAAACAAAAACAGATTTACAAGAAAACCTGCAAATCTGTTTTTACAAATCTATTTATTGATTATTTAGCGTAATCTACAGCGCGGTTTTCGCGAATAAGATTTACTTTAATTTGACCTGGATACTCAAGTTCGTTTTCAATTTTCTCAGCAATTTGGTGGGCAATTATTACCATCTGGTCATCGCTGATAACCTCGGGTTTAACAATAATTCTAACCTCACGGCCTGCCTGAATTGCAAATGAGCCCTCAACGCCATTAAAGGAATTAGCGATTTCTTCAAGTTTTTCAAGACGCTTGATATAGCTTTCAATATTCTCGCGACGAGCACCTGGACGGGCGGCAGATATAGCGTCAGCGGCTTGAACGATACAAGCAATAACGGTTTTTGCCTCAACATCGCCGTGGTGAGCGTGAATTGCGTGAACAACTGCTTCGCTTTCCTTATATTTCTTAGCGGCATCAACACCAAGCTGGATATGAGAACCTTCTTGCTCATGGTCAATGGCCTTACCGATATCGTGAAGCAAACCTGCGCGTTTTGCAAGGGTTACATCAACGCCCATTTCGGCGGCAATAAGACCTGAAAGATGGCAAACCTCTAAGGAGTGGTTAAGCACATTCTGGCCATAGCTTGTTCTGAAATGCAGACGGCCAAGAAGCTTGATAAGCTCGGGATGCAAACTGTGAACACCCGATTCTATCATTGCGCTTTCGCCTTCCTGCTTGATAATAGATTCAACCTCAGCAGTTGCCTTAGCAACGCTTTCTTCAATTCTTGCAGGATGGATTCTACCGTCAACAATAAGTTTTTCAAGTGTTCTTCTGGCTATTTCTCTGCGAATGGGCTCAAAGCTTGAAACGGTAATTGCTTCTGGAGTATCATCAATAATAAGGTCAACACCTGTAGCATTTTCAATGGCGCGGATATTTCTACCCTCGCGGCCGATAATACGACCCTTCATTTCATCGTTGGGAAGGGCAACGGTGGAAACGGTGATTTCTGATGAATGGTCAGCGGCGCAACGCTGGATAGCATGGCCAATAACCTCACGAGCAAGTTTCTCGGACTCTTCCTTAGTCTGCTGTTCAAACTCCATAATTCTAACGGCTTTTTCGTGTGATAACTCACCGTCAAGCATCTGGAGAAGCTCGGCTTTTGCCTGTTCTTTTGAAAGACCTGAAATTTTTTCAAGCATTTCGAGTTGGCTTTTCTTGATACGGTCGCACTCTTCGAGGCGAACATCAATTTCTTTAGCGCGTTCTGCAAGTTTTTCTTCTTTTACTTCAAGATTATCTAACTTGCGGTCAAGGGTTTCTTCCTTCTGTTGAAGACGATGCTCCTGACGCTGAACTTCACTTCTGCGTTCGCGAAGTTCACGCTCGGTATCCTGACGGAGCTGATGAATTTCTTCTTTTGCTTCAATAAGGGTTTCTTTTCTTTTGGTTTCAGCGGTTTTCATCGCGTCATTTAAAATGCGCTTTGCTTCCTCCTCAGCAGAGCCAATGGTCTTTTCTGCAGATTTGCGACGATAGGCCGAACCCGCAAAAAAACCGATTACTCCAAGAAGAAGGGCAACACCGCCGAGAATTAAATCAAATGTACTAATCTCGGGCATAACTGCACCTCCTATATAATAAATCGGGTTTTACCTGTGATAAACTACACAGCGTCGGGGACCCGAATTTCTCCCCGTGATACTGCTTATTTTGGATAGGTGTTAATTATATTAAAAATAAACACTATAGCCATCATAACCCATCTCAATAATTTTACCATTGAATTCCTTTTATGTCAAGAAAAAACGCATATTTTGTTGAGTAAAAAAGACATATACGCTATATAAAGTAATAACAAGTATCCCAAGCGGGCAAGCTTTTGAAATGCCGCATATAAATTTTATAATCATCCCTTATATCCCAAACTCTGAAGGGTAGGTCAAATATATCCTCGCTTCTGTGGTAACAGGAAATAAGCATTTTAGGTTTATACTTTAAGATTATATCCTTGCCGCCATCTATAGCCGCCCCTTCATTACCCTCCACATCCATTTTTATGAAGGTAACGCCGTTCTTTAAAAGGGTATTCATAGTAATAGCATCAACAGTATCCTGTCCCTTTGAAGCGGTGGAGCCACGGGAGCCGCTCATCGAAAACTCGGTAACTCCATCGAAATTTGATACGCAGGCATTAACGGGAATGATATTTTCTTTTCCCTCCAAAGCGACGAGTAGTTTTTTAAAGGTTTTTCTATCGGGCTCAACGGCGTAAATCTTTTGGTAAGAATCCACACGGGAAAGGAAATCTTCAACCGTATCTCCCCTATATGCGCCAAAATCTGCAAAAATCTCTTTATCCGAGAGTTTTAAAAAGGTGTTATATGGCTCATTTTCATCGGTCTCGCACTGAAAAAGATAGCGGACATCACCCGTAAGTTTATACCTAACCACACATTCAAAGGTCTTTTTAGAAAGGTCATCGGCAAGTCGGTTATATACCTTTTGGAGTTTATCCTTATTCTCACTTGCAAATTCTATATTAAAAAGATTATCTCCGTAAACGGGAACGTCGGGAGCAAAAAACTCGTCTTGTGACATAATTTTTTGTACGTTTGAAAAAACCTCTTCTCTTGCGGAGCCGAAGCATAAAAGTACAATCATATCAGAAAACTGCTCTTTGAGGGCGGCGTAGGTTGAAAGTTTAAAACCATGAAAAACTTTATCTCTCACGAAACCGTCGGTAGCAAAAACACCATGGAATTCTATGCCGTAATCCTCTAAAACCTTAATGATTTTATCAGCTCCGTTGCCAATTCCGTAAAGAACTATTTTCTTATCTGTGTTTTTTAAGTAATTCCATAAATCCATCATAATGCTAATTATAACTTGTATCGTAAAAAATTACAAGTAAACTTAAAAACATTATGGGACTTTGGCTTATTCAGGAATCCCGCCGTCAGTGGCGCAGAGAGGGTACCGAGGTTGGCTTTGATGTTTTAGAGCAGGAAGCCCTTGCAAGTGAACCCTTTAAGTGCTTTATCAATGTTGATGACCCCTCCTTTGAAACTGCGGGTAATCTCCCTCGTCGTGTTTGTGAATTCTGTGAGCGTACGGGTCAGTATGTACCGCAAACTCGCGGCGAAATTATGAGATGTATTTATCAAAGTCTTGCAATGAAGTATAAATACACCTTTAACGCCCTCGGCGAACTTTCTAAGAGAAATTATCACAGCATTAATATTTTAGGCGGCGGCATTAAGGATAAACTCCTTTGTCAGATGACCGCCGACGCTTGTAATGTAGATGTTCTTGCAGGTCCTACCGAGGCAACAGTTATGGGTAATATTGCAGTTGCATATAACGCTCTCGGCCAACTTAAAGACTTTAAGGAAATAAGAAAAACTGTTTCTGATTCCACAGAACTTAAGCGCTACTCCCCCGTTAATAATGATGCTTGGGAAGCCGCTTACAGCGAATATCTTAAAGTGCTTAATAAATAATGTAACGCTTTCGGGCAGAGCCAAAAACCTCTGTCCGAATATTTTTAAATATTTTAAATTTTCTTATTGACAATATCACCCTGTAGTGATATAATAATTGGGCGCCGCAAGTGACGGCAATAATATGCGAGTGTGCTGGAATAGGCAGACAGGCACGTTTGAGGGGCGTGTGTCAACGACGTACGGGTTCAAGTCCCGTCACTCGCACCAAAAATCCAAATTCGACTTTGTCGGGTTTGGATTTTTCTTTTTATAAACGTTTTTCACATTCTCCTGTTGATTTTTACTGATTCAAAATTATTAAACAAACATTTAACATCACATCTTTCGCATTTGTTTTTGACATATACTGCAGAACTTTGATTCCTTGACTATTTTCATCATTTATGATATACTATAAAACAACAAGGGGATGGTCGTGAGACCCTGGTCCATCGACTGGCGGGGAATTTCCCCGCTTTTTGTTTTATCCGATTAATCAAGAGGGGTTTGCTTTATGCCTTTACAAGAAATATTCCAATCATTTTTATCATCTTTTTTTCAAATAATTCTCTTATTAATTAATCCTGTAGTTTTAATTCCAGTTATTATTGTAATTGTTATTCTTGTAATAAAAAATAAGGAATATAAAAAGGGTACATATTATCAAATCACAAAACTTCCTTATCTTTCTGTTAGAAACGACATAGGACGATATGGTGAATATTACACATATAAGCGTTTAAAGCATTTTGAATCTGAAGGCTCAAAATTCCTTTTTAATATTTACATTCCTAAAGATAGTGGCGAAACAACAGAAATTGATGTTTTAATGATTTCGCCCAAAGGTCTTTTTGTCTTTGAAAGTAAAAACTATAGCGGTTGGATTTTCGGCAGTGAGAACCAAAAAAATTGGTATCAAACTCTTCCTGCCAGCAGAGGAAGAAGTCATAAGGAAAATTTCTATAATCCTATAATGCAAAATCGTTCACATATAAAATATTTAAAAGCATTTCTTGGTATTGATATTCCCGTTAGGTCAATCATTGTGTTTTCTGATAGATGCACCTTGAAAAATGTAAAAATCACAAGCAATGATATTAGTGTAATCAATCGATACAATGTAAACCCAGTAGTATCTGCTATTTGCAATCAATTTCAAGAAAATCTATTAAGTGCTGAAGAGATTTCTAATATATATAATAAACTTTATCCCTGTACCCAAATAGACGAAACTATGAAAGTTCAACATATAACAAACATTCACAACAAGATAAATCCTACTCCTGTGCAACAAGTTGATGTACCTGGAGATATAACGCAAACAAACAACGATATAAGCGAAAACCCATCCGCCCTTAGTCAAGAAACTGAAAACATAGCAACAACAACCCAAGAATTAAAATGCCCAAAGTGTGGTGCTGATTTAATTATTAGAACTGCTACAAGAGGTGATAATGCAGGTAAAAAATTCTATGGATGTTCCAACTATCCTAAATGCAGACACATAGAAAATATTAAGTGATATTTTCGGGAAAATTCTAGATATGTACTGTTTATGGATGCAAAAAACCTAGTATTTATGCGGTTTTTCACTTGATTACTATAACGCTACTCCGACCAAAATCGGAAATCCGCTGATGAAAATCGGCGGATTTTTGATTTTCTACTATTCATTTTTCATTATTCAATATTCATCATTCATTAAAACGGATTGCCGTAATGAATAATGAATGATAAAGCCGCTTTGCTGTTCAATACACTTAATAACATAATAATCTAACACTAATCCTTGACACCCCTATTCTTTTTTGCTATAATATCAAAAAATCTACTGGAGGAATATAGTATGTTTTCTATCATCATTCGACGCAGACGATGAAGGCTTGTATCTGATTTGGGTACAGGCTTATTTCGCTTTGTGCCTAAACGAATGATGAAAAGAAACTTAACTTTTTATTGTACTGTTGACGGCACTAAAGCTATCAACAGTATTTTTTATTTTAAGGAGAATTATTATGAAAATAAATAAATCATCGCTTAACGAAGCAATATACGAATTAATAGATTTACCGGATAATGCTGCTATTGTAGATTTAGGATGCAGGAACGCAGGTTATCTCAATGGAATTATCAACGAGTTCCCCAGTAAAGTTACAAAAGCAATCGGTGTAGATGTAACCGATAGGAATTTTGGCGTTGTTCCATATAGCACACCTGTAGAGCTTAAAATTATGAACTGTGCAGGAAAACTTGATTTTCCAGATAATACGTTTGACTTGGTATTAACCAAAGACTTACTTGAATGTATCAGCGACAAAACCACCTTTGTTAGTGAAATAAACAGAATCTTAAAACCAGGTGGAATAGTAATATGTGTACACGCTGATTTTGACAGTGTTGTTTTTAACGGCGAAAATCAAGACTTAATTACTAAATGCATACATTCATACGCCGTTACAAAACAAAGCTGGATGGATGACCTTGATGGTTGGATGGGTAGAAGGGTTTATGGAGTATTTAACAACTCTAGTTTTTTTAAAAGCAGTGTGTACGTTCATAGCGTTATTGAAACCGAATACAAAGAAGGTATGTTCGGGTATGAGTTTAGCCAAAACATAGGGTGGCTTGTTGGTAAAACAACTGATTGGGTTGACGGTGAAAACACAGGGGTGCTCACAAAAGAGGAATATGATGAGTTTATAAACAATCTTGTTGAGGCCGATAAAAAAGGCACGTACCTTTATTCGAAACCGTATTATATTTACAAAGGTATATGTAAAAAATAATTCCTATTTACTATTCTATATTTACCGCATATTAAAATTTGAGGGCGGCTTTTACACGCCACCCTCTTTTTGTTTTTCCGTAAACGTTTTGCGTTTACCATTGGGTAATAACTGCCCTCCCACAAAGAGATATGTACTGTTTATGGCTGCGAAAAAACCAGTATTTATGCGGGTTTTCGGTTGATTACTATAACGCTACTCCGACCAAATTAAGAGGTATAGACCTTTAGGTCTGTGCCTCTTAATTTTTTGTTATTATTGTGGCGGGGCTTGAAACGACCTCCAAACGCTATGACCAACGGGAATAAAGCGTTTGGGAGAAAGGTCCAGTGGACCTTTCGATAGCCGGAGGTTCAAGGTCTCGGCTGCCGCCTCGGTCGGTGCTTCTGTGCTCTGCACAGAGGTGTCCACTGGACACCCACACCCCGTCACTCGCACCAAATTAAGAGGTATAGACCTTTAGGTCTGTGCCTCTTAATTTTTTATGATAATACAACTGAAATCATAAAAAACCGCCTAAAAGGCGGTTTTTTAAAGTCCTATATCGGATAAAAACTTTTTCATCGTAAGCGATTCATTTTTACATATATTCTGATTATATTTCAGTTCATCTATTACTCTTTTTTTATGCCCGCAAAATATGAGTTTACACCATCTTCTAATCTGCATAAAAGGAGTCAACCAGCGGTATTTTTGCAAAACAGGATATTGAAACTTGATTATATCATACGGAATAACTATCTTCGACAAAACATACCTAAAACGCCCACCCTTTTTCTGCTGATGAACTATAATTCGGTTTTTGGTACTTCCGTAAATTCCGCCTCGCAGAATATAATTCTCCATCTGCTTTGAAACATCATCATACTCGCAGTTTTGAAACCATATTGAACTTAACCTACGGGCTGCTTGTGCAAATTTTAGCAATCCTCCCTCATTCAAAAGTTGATTGCGTTTTTCGATATTTTGGTCTTGAATACTATCCAAAATCCATAGGTCGATAAACGGTCTGATTCCGCAGCCGCCATCCTCAAAATGCTTAGCCATATGAGCTACATGATAAAAATAATACATTTCATCAGGCATCAAAAGCCAATAATCAAACCCAGCTTTAGCGATGGCTTGACTCCAAACTCTTTGCAGAACTTTCGATGATTCCTTCACTCTACCATCTTCAACGAGGCCGTAGTGCAGCTCTACATGAACACCTGCAGGAGAGTAAAAGGCGACATCATGAGACCCTTTTTCATCATAGGTATATCCATATACATCCAACAAAATTGCCGAAGCTTTTTCAATATCCTCTTCGTGCAAAAGAACATCTATATCACAACTTGTACGCATCCATGGTTCAGGATAGTATTCTCTCATAACGGCGCCCTTTAAAGGAATAAACGGAATCTGCGCTTTCTCTAAAATACTGCACAAGTTTTCATAATCATATTTGAGCCGTTCATATCGATATACGGCCTTTATGACATACTTATCGATATTTTCGTCCTCTTGGCTTATAAGATTATTTTTCATAAGACCAACTATTAATAGATGGACTATGTCGTGTTTTAAAGATATTTTTAACAAACGGGGCAATAAATCGTGAGAGTACTCGCTTATTTCACCCTGCGCTAATTTTTCGCCACTAATCGCAGAGCGTATTAAGGCGAATAGAATACTTATCTCATTTTGATTCATGGCGACATCTCCTTTTCTCTTAAAATTCTTCTTTTCTCCAAACCATTTTATTAACTACGCCGGTATAAGACTGAATAATTTTAACAACTTTAGTTGACACATTTTTTTCAACATAGTCGGGAACGGGAATTCCTACATCACCGTTATTGTTCATATCCACCGCTGTAGTAACCGCCCCAAGCAGACTGTTTTCATCAATTCCAGCCAAAACAAAACATGCCTTATCCAAAGCTTCCGGACGCTCGGTGGAAGTTCTTATACAAACCGCAGGGAAAGAATGACCTATGCTCGTAAAAAATGAGCTTTCTTCGGGAAGCGTACCGCTATCGGATACCACCGCGTAGGCATTCATTTGAAGATTATTATAATCATGGAAACCGAGGGGTTCGTGGCATATAACACGCTTATCTAGTGTAAATCCACTCTCTTTAAGCCTCTTTTGACTTCTGGGATGACAGGAGTATAAAACAGGCATATCGTATTTTTCTGCCATTTTATTAATAGCTGTGAAGAGGCTTATAAAGTTCTTCTCGGTATCAATGTTTTCTTCTCTGTGTGCAGAAAGTAAAATATACTTTTTAGCTTCAAGGCCAAGGCGGGTAAGTATATCGCTTGCCTCAATATCGGCGAGGTTTTGATGAAGCACCTCAGCCATAGGAGAACCCGTCACAAAGGTGCGCTCCTTAGGAAGTCCACACTCGTGCAAATAACGGCGAGCGTGTTCACTGTATGCAAGGTTGACATCAGAAATGATATCAACAATTCTACGATTGGTTTCCTCGGGCAAACACTCATCCTTGCAACGATTTCCTGCCTCCATATGAAAAATCGGAATATGCAAACGCTTAGCAGAAATTGCGGAAAGACAGGAATTGGTATCTCCGAGAATTAACAATGCATCAGGTTTAATCTCGTTCATTAGTTTATAAGAACAATTAATAATATTGCCTATAGTACAACCAAGGTCATCACCCACAGCATCCATATAAACCTCAGGGGCATCAAGTTTTAAATCTTTGAAAAATACACCGTTTAGATTATAGTCATAGTTCTGACCTGTATGGGCAAGAATGGTATCAAAATACTGGCGGCACTTATTTATAACGGCGGCAAGACGAATAATTTCGGGGCGAGTACCCACGATAATAAGCAACTTTAATTTACCGTTATTTTTAAATTTAACATCGCTATAATCCTGTTTAATATTACTTTCCATTATTCAACCACCTCAAAAAATGTATCAGGATGATTTGGGTCAAACTGTTCGTTTGCCCACATCAATGTTACAAGATTATCTGTTTCAGATAAATTGATTATATTATGGGTGTATCCAGGGAGCATATGGACTGCTTCGATTTTATCTCCCGAAACTTCAAAATTAAGAACTTCATCACTGCCGATTTTTCGTTGCTGAATTAGTCCTTTACCGCTAACCACAATAAAAAATTCCCATTTTGTATTATGCCAATGCTGACCTTTTGTAATTCCGGGCTTAGATATGTTTACACTAAACTGTCCGCACTTTTCGGTTTTTAATAGCTCTGTGAAACTACCGCGTGAATCTACATTCATTTTCAACGGGAAAGATGCTTTTTCTTTAGGAAGATAACTAAGATATGTGCTATATAATTTCTTAGCAAAGGAACCCGCGGGTATTTCGGGCATAACAAGTGTACTTGTCTGTGATTTAAAACTATAGAGCAAATCAACAATTTCACCGAGGGTTACTTTATGGGTAATTGGCGCGGCGCAATACCGACCATCGTCACACACAACGGTGTCAACACCATCGAAGGTACAGTGGTGCTCTTTTCCCTCCAACGCATCCAACATTTCTACTATAAGGTCATCAATATAAAGTAATTCAAGCTGCACATTTCTGTCACTTACCGTTATTGGCAAGTCGTTAGCGATATTATTGCAGAATGTGGCAACAGCAGAATTATAGTTTGGTCTGCACCACTTGCCGAAAAGATTTGGCAAACGGTACACTAAAACCCTTGCTCCCACTTCTTCACCGTAGGAGAAAACCAATTCCTCACCCGCTTTCTTGCTTCTGCCGTAGTCACTGTCATATCTGCCAATGCAGGTAGCTTGTATAGACGAGGAAATCATAACAGGGCAAGTGTTTTTATGCTTTTTAAGGGTATCAAGCAAGGTTAAAATAAAGTCACAATTCCCTTGCATAAATTCCTCGGTATTTTGCGGACGGTTTACACCAGCAAGGTTAAAAACAAAATCTGCCTCACTACAATATTCATCAAGGAGATTTAAATCGGTATCAATATCATATTCGTATATTTCACCGATATTAAGTCCTGCTCGGGTTTTATCCTTACCGTCACGAATGTTTTTTAGCGCGGCGCAAAGATTTTTGCCAACAAATCCGCGGGCGCCCGTTACAAGAATATTCATATTATTTGACACCCTTTGCGAGTTCTTCTTGAATATAGGTAAGAGCGGCGATTTTCGCTTTAGTTTCTTCTACCGAGAGAAGCTTGGTGTTATTAGAATTAAATTCGGAAAGTTGGCTTCTCTTGGTATCGCCCTTGCTATAGTATTTATCATAGTTCATACCGCGTTTATCACAGGGTACGCGATAGAAATTGCCTAGATCGATAGCGCCTGCGCATTCCTCGTTTGTAAGCAAGGTTTCGTACATTTTTTCTCCGTGACGGATACCGATAACCTTAACATCATCCTTATTGCCACCAAAGAGTTCACAAACCGCCTCGGCTTGTGTTTTAATGGTGCAGGCAGGCGCTTTCTGAACGAGTATATCCCCTGCCTCGCCATGCTCAAATGCAAAGAGAACAAGGTCTACCGCTTCTTCCAAAGACATAATGAAACGAGTCATACTGGGTTCTGTTATGGTAATGGGGTTGCCACTTCTAATCTGCTCAATCCAAAGAGGAATAACCGAGCCCCTTGAGCACATAACATTACCATATCTTGTGCAGCAAATTTTAGTGGTTTTGGTAGTACGCGCCTTTGCCACAACTACCTTTTCCATCATTGCTTTTGATGTTCCCATAGCGTTTACGGGGTATGCCGCCTTATCGGTAGAAAGGCAAACCACATTTTTTACCCCCGCTTCAATGGCGGCGGTTAGCACGTTATCGGTTCCGATAACATTGGTTTTAACCGCTTCTATAGGGAAAAATTCACAAGACGGAACCTGTTTAAGCGCTGCAGCATGGAAGATATAATCCACTCCGTGCATAGCATTTTTTACCGATTGTAAATCCCTTACATCGCCGATATAAAAACTGATTTTTTCTGCCACTTCAGGCATTTTTGCCTGAAATTCGTGGCGCATATCGTCCTGCTTCTTTTCGTCGCGGGAAAAAATACGGATTTCACCTATATCTGTATCGAGAAACCTATTGAGAACGGCGTTACCGAAGGAACCTGTTCCACCGGTAATCAATAGTGTTTTATTAGTAAAAAGACCCATCTTAATTAACCCTCCAAAATATCTGCAATTCGTTTACAAGCAAAACCATCACCATAAGGATTACTCGCTTTGGACATAGCATTATATGTTTCTTCATCCTCAAGTAGTTGCTTGAAGTTATTATAAATAACATCCTCATCCGTGCCAACGAGTTTCAGCGTTCCTGCTTTAATACCTTCAGGGCGCTCGGTTGTATCTCTCATAACCAGCACCGGTTTGCCAAGAGACGGCGCTTCCTCTTGTATTCCTCCGCTATCCGTTAGAATGAGGAAACTACGGGATAGGAAGTTATGAAAATCCAAAACTTCAAGGGGCTCTATAATATGGATACGGTCAAGACCACGGAGTTCTTCGTCGGCCGCTTTCCTAACCGCAGGATTCATATGGATAGGATATATCGCCTTCACATCTGGATGCTCCTCCATAACACGACGGATAGCTCTGAACATATTGTGCATAGGTTCTCCGAGATTTTCTCGACGATGAGCAGTAATCATTATTAAACGACTATCCTTTGCCCATTCAAGTTCGGGATGAGTATAATCGGCTCTAACGGTAGTTTTTAGCGCATCAATGGCCGTGTTACCCGTAACATAAATACTGTCCTTATCCTTACCCTCTTTAAGCAAATTATCTCGGGCAAGCTCAGTAGGAGCAAAGTTATACTTTGAAACAATTGACACTGCTTGACGATTAAATTCTTCAGGATAAGGACTATAAATATTATAAGTACGAAGTCCTGCCTCCACATGACCTACCGCAATCTGCTTATAAAAACAAGCAAGAGCGGTTACAAAGGTAGTAGAAGTATCACCGTGAACGAGAACAACATCGGGTTTGGCTTCATCTAGGACATCCCCTATTCTGCTTAAAATGTTTGTAGTAATATCAAATAATGTTTGTCCTGCTTTCATAATTGAAAGGTCATAATCGGGCACCACATTAAATGTATCAAGCACCATATCAAGCATACTTCTATGCTGACCTGTAACACAAACCAATGTTTTTATATTTTTCCTTGATTTCAGCTCGTTGACCAATGGGCACATTTTTATCGCCTCAGGCCTTGTGCCAAACACAAGCATAACTGTTTTCATAAACTATGTATCCTTTCGGTTTACAATCTATAAGTTCCGGGAAGTTCGCAACATTTGCGGGTATCGAAAATGATTTTGCCTTTAAGTTTATCCATATTTTCTTTAATATGATTATGGTTAACCATAATTACAACCAAATCTGTATCCTCAAGGAATTTATCAAAATCGTGATACTGATTAGGCACAATATCATTTTCAAAGAATGGGTCATAGGATTTAAGTGGAGATGCTAAATGTCTTTCCTGACTTTCAAGAAGTTGAATTGTGGGTGATTCTCTGGGGTCGTCCACATTTTCTTTATAAGAAAGTCCATAAAGACCTACTCTTGAAAAATCTGTAATTCCGTTTTCCTTCATAATTTCGCAAATTCTTCCGAGAACGAAATCGGGCATACTGTCATTGGTCTTCATAGATTCATCTATAACCTTGGCAAGACTCGGATAATCACCTACTAAAAACCAAGGGTCAACAGAAATACAATGACCGCCCACACCGGGTCCGGGTTGCAAAATATTTACACGGGGATGCATATTACATATTTTAATAATTTCATAAACATCCATATTATCGTGACGGCAGATTTTGGCAAGTTCATTAGCAAAAGCAATATTAACCGCGCGGAATGTATTTTCGACAACCTTGGTCATTTCGGCAGTGCGAATATCGGTAACAACAATATCACCTTGACAGAAAGTGGCATACAATTCCTTAATCTTTTCACCAACCGCCATATCATCAGCGCCGATAGTACGGTTATTATGAAGAAGTTCATATACCATATTACCGGGTATAATTCTTTCGGGAGCGTGGACAAGGTTTATGTCCTTTCCTATCACAAATCCGTTCTCCTCAATAGCGGGACGAACATATTTATCAATGGTTCCGGGTGACACGGTGGATTCTATAACCACAGTAGCGCCTTTTGGACAAACTTCCATTACGCTTTTAACGGCGGAAACCACATAGCAGGCATCCACCTTTTTGCTGAATTTATCATAAGGTGTAGGAACAGAGACAATATATGTATCGGTAACCTGATACTCTGTTGTGAACTCTATTCCCTTGTTAACTGCTTCGGCAAAAAGTTCATCGAGACCTTCTTCCTTAAAGGTGGTCCTTCCTGCATTAAGGGTGGCAACCAAATCCTTATTATAATCGGTTCCCACAACCTTTACTCCGTGTGACGCCATCATTAGCGCTGTTGGTAGTCCTATATATCCAAGTCCTATTACGTTAATCATTTTTATTTTCCTTTCCCATTAACGACTTTAGTGCCGAATTAAACAATTTAAACGTTTCTGCCTCTTTATTCATTGCCTGAATAATTGAATCATAAAAATCTTCGCGTATAAGTTCATCAGCTTTTACTTTAATTTTATCAAAATTCAAAGATTTATAATCGGTTTTGAAATACCAATCCTTGAAACCAAGGCGAGTTAAAACATCAAGAGTTTTGGGGGTGTGACGCTTTCCAAACTCTGTACCTAAATCTATACATATTACAGGTACGCCATTTCGAAGTGATAATAATGTTCCGTGGAAAAATGTTGTAAATGTAAGTTTAAAGAATCTGAAAACATACGCCCATTCGTATGGCTCTAAATCATATAAATTTACATCTGCCCCTTTAAGATAATTATAAAGAGATACCACTTGATATTCATTACCATATAGTTTTCTTATCATAGAGAGCATCTTTTCATTTCCCATTATAGCTATACTGGGCTTTTCAAAATCAAAGCCCCTATCTTTAAGCTTGTTTTTTAAATGCTCAACATCTATAGGCAAATCATTTACATCAAGAAAAACTGTGGGGTCGCAAGTATGGTGAGGTTCAACATTACAACCACTCCAGTCCACAAATTTTTCGGTTGCCTCATCCCGCACTCCTATAAATTCGAAATCTGAAAGCACCTTGCCTATCTCAGCTTTTTCGTTATCAGGAACCACAAGGTAATCCATTCCGTAGCAGCTTGCTGCATAGCTTAATTTTTTAACTTTGAGATTACAATCAGGGAAATACGCATTGGGGAATCCTCTTGTTACATAATTCCAAACCGCATCACTTCCCACTATGAGCACATCATAATTTTTTTCAATGTATTTATTTAGCTCATTTGTATCATCACTTGAAATAACATTTTTTGAAAGCGGCAATTTATACTGACACTCATTAAAAACCCTAGTTCTATATCGTAATCTTTTCAAAAGTTTTGGGTCCATCAGTAAATCAAGTGATTTTTTAACTAACTCCTTAAAAGATGATACCTTGAAATAATCAGAAATGGGGTACGAATATGCCTTATCCACACTTTTTTTGCGATAATTGATAATCTCAATATCATCATTGGGATATTCCTTTTTTAATCTTTTAGAAAGTGAATATGCCTGCATAACGGCGCCGTTATTGACGCTTTGATGAAATGTAAGTATTCCTATTCTCATACTTATTTCCCCGCAGATAATCGTTTTTTTAATATATTCTTTGCTATCTTTATTGTTGCTGTAAATACCTCGGTTTTATGAAATACCACTATTATTACTCCATTAGGAATAATCAAGCATAATAACGCACCAACAAATAACTTAATAATTCCTTCATTCTGACAAACCATATTCAACAATGTGCTTGTCAAAACACAACTAATAACAGTTGCAAAACCATATCCGAAATAAATTTTGAAATATTTCCAAACACTTATTTGAAATACTTTTTTATAAATTAGCCAAGGGTCATACCAAAGTTGCGTTGTGGCTCGAGAAATGATTGTTCCCAGAAAAATACCTGCAATCCCTATCCATTTCGCCAACACTATTGAGGTTACAAGATTTATAACCGCCATAATAACCGGTCGGTATTTCCCTTGAACAAAAAGTCCGTTTGATGTTCGAAACTGTGTTACCGGACTCAACATTCCACGAATATAAAACTCGATAACAAGTAGTGCTACAATATATCCCGCAAACATATGCTGTCCATTTTGCCATATATACATAAAAGGATTTAATAAAGTCCACAAACTTGTGCCGCAAAAACAATATAGCCAAAAGCAAATAAACAGCATTTGTTCAAATATCTTATATTGATGTTTTTTATCAGAGGTGGCGGCAAGATTTCCTACACTTGCCGAAGTGGCAGAAAAAAGAATCATAACAAAGGAATATATTTGTGCAGTTATCAGATTATAATTTCCAAGAATACCCGCACTACTCGTTCCAAATAATGAAGAAATTAAGATACTGTCTGTGCCATTTAAAACGGTTCCCGATACTTTATACATAGCAAGTGCCTTGGTATCTTTAAAAAGCCCCTTCCTTTCGGACTCTTCTAATTTATCTCGGCTTTTTTCTTTTAATATCGGATATTCTCGTTCTGCCACCTTGGCGATTATCAAATTCTGCACAAAGCTACTTATAATAGAAAGCGCGAGATAGATAATAAAACTATTGAAAATGAGCAATGTCACACATTCAACAACCATCTTAATCAACGATACAATTACGCTATATTTTGAAACCAGATGGTCTTTTTGTACCGCAGTTAAAAATGTAGATTTATATATCAACAAATAGGAAACTGATGTATTTGCAAGATACAATAAATATATCAACCGCAAATTTTCCTTTATACTCGGCGCATCTTTGATTATATAATCCAAAAAAGGAAGCAAACACAAACCTAACAGAAAAATTACCGCAGCAATTATTGAATATATCTTTTTATATGCACTCATCAATTTGCTTATTTGCTTGATATCATTATCTGCGATGGGCTTATATAACGCATATGTTATGGCTGTTCCAATTCCAAGTTCGGCAAAGGATAGTACTGTTAATACATTAGTGAAAACGCTGGAAACACCGGCATATTCTATTCCAAGGACATAGAGAAAGATAGTGCGAGTAATGAATGTTGTGAAAAAACCTGATGTTTTCACAGCAAGTCCACCAAGTACATTCAGGATTGTATTATTTGTCCTACTATTAGTATTCATTCGACTACTTCCCTCCTTGTTCTTAAAATATTTCAATTGTTTATTTTTTCATTTCTGATATCAATTTATTTAGTTTTACTCTTAATCCCTGTTGCATTTCTCCAAGGTGGGCCTGTATTACCGTATTTCCGCTACTATGGTTACCCTCTATGGTGGCAAATCCATTCTCGGTAATGGCAATGTCCCACGCCATATACCTCATTTGAGGTACAACAGTTGTAAGTTTATACATATACTCTTTAAGTTCGTCCCACATAGGAATCTGAAAACCTATAAAATCATTATCATCTTCATAATTAGTAACTACTGTTTTTTTTGTGTGTGAAATGTTACAAATTCTTCCGCTTTCAACATCAATTGGAGCAATACGACCACCAACACTGATATTATCGATTTCACTGCCTTTAGCACCAAATCTAATACCTGCGAACAAAATATCCATCTTATCGCCGTTGCGGATGGTAATAATTCTCATTGTATTTAATGATGATTCGTTAAGTTCATTGAGCTTGGGATGATTATGAAGAAGTTCCTCCGCAATACCGCCCTTATTGGCGCATATTATATTATCGATTTCAGAAACATTAAGATTTCTGCAATTATGAGCTATCTTTATTCCCTTTCCGCTGTCTCCATCTTTGGGTTTAATAATTATATCGTTATGCTTTTTGAAAAACGAATAAATCTGCTCTTTATCTTGAGATAATTTAATCCAATCACGCAAAATAAAATCCGAATATTTGTCATTAAACTCATCTTTATTTATGTAAATATGATAAAATGATTTATCATTCAGCTTACTATAAGCGTTCAGATTTGAGCCGGTTGTAATAAAGGTTTTTTGATTTTTAATGGTGCGTTTAACAAAATTTAAATTATAGTATTCTTTAAAGGTACACCCTGCAACTAACAAGCTATACATCATTTTAATCCACATACAGAAGACGGATTTTTTTTCTTCTTTAGCAATTATGCGTGGAATAGTTAAATCACACTGTCGCTCACCGCCCCTAATAATGCTAACTAATTCTTCCATAAAAATAATTTTATAAAACTCAAAATACATTACTTTTTCCTTTCGTCAATTCACACCTGTAAGCAAAATTTTCTCAAGCGATATTAAATTTCCAAACTCATTTTCCCAGTTTATTTCATCCGAAAGTTTTTTTGCGTTTTGGACGCATTCCTGATAAAATTCTTTATCTTCATATAATTTTATAACTGCATCTGCAAATGCCTTTGGTGTGTTTTCAGGAATAACAACACCAAAGTTATATTTATCATTTAGATACCTATGCTCCGGAATATCCGACATAATAACCGGTAGACCTGCAGCAGCATATTCAAATAATTTATTAGATACCGAAAGTCTAAAATTAAGGCATATTGCCTCTGTTATTGCAACACCGACCCTTGATTTAGAAGCCGATGAAATCAAATCCTCAACCAACACTTTAGGATAGAAGATAAAATTATCACCGCCAAGTTCATTGGCGCGTTCTTTTAGATTTTCTTCCAATTTACCAAATCCACGAACTGCAAGTTTAATCTCGGGGTAATCCTTGAGTAGCGGTATTGCCTCAACCATAACATCATATCCCCTGCCTTCGTAAAACTGACCGTGATTTAAAACTTCAAAACCATCGTTCTTTTCTTCGGATATATACTGCTCTTTTTTAAGGGAACAGTTAGTTATAACCATTGGTCTCTCGATATGATATTTTTTCTTAAAATAATCTGCCGCCGCATTACTTACGCAAACCATTCGGTCGATTTTCTTAACACACCGTTTTTCACACCATGCGAGATATTTTTTATAAAACCCGCCCAAATAAATATTTTCCACACATATTTCGTGCGAATCATATATAATCTTGCACTTAAGTTTTTTTGCAGCTTCCACACATGGAATAAGCGCATTAAGGTCATTGGCGTGTATAATATCGGGATTATATTTTAATATAGCATCAACAATTCTATCATTTCTTGTTTTTTCGCGTTGCAGTTTTTTTATCACAGAATGTTGTTTTCCCGCATATCTAATATCATCTTCTACAATTGTAACCGGACAGGGAATTGTTGAAACTTTGTTCTCGTCATACCTCTCACATTTATAACCCACACAAACCAACTCTACCCCATTTTCTAAATAAGAGTTGATTTGCTTACGGACCCGAGGGTCATACCAAATCGAATCTAAAACAACATTACAAACGCGCATATTTATCTCTCCATATTATTAAAATCTTATATTTCTAATCGCAATGTGTTATCCTAATATAACTCTTGTTTACTTGTATTGCAATTCATCACAAGTCCAATAAGGAAAAAGAAGTTTGCGCTTAGCAAATAAGAACTGGATAGGAACAAATGAACAAATCCTATGCAGATAAACAACATCAATATATACGAATCGTTTATATCAATTTTTTTGATTGTTTTTAATAGTAAAAACAGTATAGCAATTAATATAATTCCGCCAAAAAATACTCCCCAATCGTATAGAAGCTCCAGCCATAAGCTATGGGCATAGGTTCCTTTTTCATAGTTGGTATTATACTCCGAATCAATAAGACCTCGGGTTGCTTGTCTATCCGAAAACATTCCACGAATCCTAAGAGGTTGCTCTTTTATATCGTTAATCAAGGTTTCTTGTATTGCTTCTCTTCCGTTGGCATCGGATAGTTCTTCATCAAGGGCCATAGTTATGAATCTTGAACTATATCCCGATGAATCGATTTTGTTTGTTAAATCGACAAGTTCTTTTTGTACGCTCTGTGAATTTACTAAAAATGCAATTACCACAGCAATTATACCAACTTTAAAGAAGGACTTCCCTAAACCATATTTTTTATACATCATAAGGCATATAAAAGCAGCAAGGCAAAAAATCGGTCCTCTTGTTCCTTGCAGTATCAAAAAAACAGTTCCGATTACAGAAAATATAATTGCTACCGTTTTATTTCTTTTAGTAAAAAGCCACGAAAAGATAATCAGCACCGACGGTAACACCTTATATGCAAAATCCATGTTATCTTCAAGAGATAAGTTTTGACTATCAACTGTGTAAACCGAATAGATTATTGATAATACTAATGTTACAATTGCCGCAAGATAGAGATGCATATGAGATACTTTTTTCAAATTTATGAGCGAGCCCTGAAAAAAGAAGGATAGAGTTCCTATCGAGAGGGTCACCAAAACCGAAGCCGAAAAATATTCATAATCCGTTAAAATAAAACTCAACAAAGCGATAAATAGAAACACTATGGCTATCATACAGGTTTTAAAGCTGATTTTTGGATTTCGTGATGTGCAAACCATATATCCAAGAACAAGTGTCCATACAATAATATTAAATACTTGATTTGAAAAATATACTCTAAAAATGCCTGTAATCGCAACAACCACACGCCAAATATAGTTATTAAGTGCAGGATAGAATAATCCCATCATAAGAATAACCGTATCTTTTGTTATTTTATTTTTTGACAGCGTCATTTCCTGCATTATTAATTCTCCTTAAATTACAGCAAACTCAAAAAATCTATTATTTTTTTGGCCTGAATTACATTGTTTTTTTGCTCAAGAGCAAATTTTCTTGCCGCAGCTCCTATATTGGCAAGTTTCTCAGGTGAAATGTCTAAAATTTCACGCATTTTTTTGCCGAGACTTTCTTGTGTATTTTCGGTGAAAAAGAAAATATATTTCTCATATTCATCAGGTATGCCTTCCAACCTGGATGAAAGAACGGGAGCGCCGGCAGCCATATATTCCAGTGTTTTCGAAGGAAATGAAAACTTTGTGTATTCACCATCAGTTGGTCGGGGGTTTACAAGAAGCGTGGCGCCAAGTTCCGCCTCAATTATTTCGGCATTAGGTCTATTCCCATGATACACAATATTTTCATTTTCTTTCGCCAGAACACAAAGTTCTTCTTCATAATCGCCCTTGCCGTAGATATGTAATGTCTCATCGGGAGCGGCAATATCCAAAAACGCCTTGCAAAGCATTTCTATACCGTAAATTTTTTCTGTTGCTCCCGCATAAACGACTTTTTTATTACCCTTTTCAAAGGGCTTATGATTTTTTTCTTTCATATCGTCATTGGCGTGACCCTCCAGAACGATATATGGCTTTTGGGCTTTGTTGATTTCATCATTCATCTGCTTTGTGAGGAAAACATATCCATCCAAAGCAGTTATAAGCATATCGTTCATTTTCCTCATAAACGAACGCTTGGATATTGGTTGAAATTTAGGAAGGTCGGTTACGATTCCCAATTTCTTAAATCCTCTGATTTTTGCCGCAAAAAACGCTCCTATTGATGCGGACACAACCAAAACATCACAAATGATAACCGAATCCTTTGGGGCAAACAGTATCTTAAAAAAACCGCCGAAAACATTAAATATGTTCTTTATAATCGGCAGATTAATCTGAGACAAATAACGGATTCTCAGCCCATCTTTTTTTACGGTATAGCCCTTAAAAAGAATTTTCTTGTAAAGATTACGATTTATAGGCACAACCGATAAAACATCTGTATCAATATGATTCTTTACAATTCCCTCAAAAAGCAGGGTGTTATACCTATTTGCAGCATAAGGAAGAACAGGCTTTTCATCGAATCTTTTTTTCAAGCATTCATCATCAAAAACCGATGCTACATAAATGACCTGCATTCTTTATCCCTCTCTTCCCTAACTGACTAAATTTCTGATAAGCTCTGAACCGCAGTTGTATTCACAAAGAACTCTTTCAAGCTCTTTATCGCAATTATTATAGAATTCCTTTTTATTAAGACTGCTATATGCTTCAAACAATTTATTTAAAAAGTCATGGTCGTACGGGTCGACATCTAAACCTATACCCGCTTTACCCGCCATATCTGCCATAAATGCTCCTCGCATTGACATAATCGGTATATAGAAAATCGCGGCATCGTAATACTTATTGCCCATAGCGAGCATCATATTTACATCATTATAAACATTGTGTATAATATCCGTGGTGCGAACGAATTCATATCTGTCTTCAGGTTTATATTCACCGTGGAAGAAAATATTTTTAGCATTAATCTCTCTGGTATATTGCTTTAGGTTGAGGGCTACTTGTTGTTCCCTACCGTAATAATGTAACTCAAATCTTTCATCCTTGGAGATTTTTTTAATCAGCTCACGGTTAATTTCTTCATGACGGATAAATCCCCAAAAGGCAATTCTGATTTTATCTGACGCTACACCGCTTTTTTGTTTTTCATCTCTATGTGACAGAGACTCTAACAGCAGATTATGAGAAGTATATATCTTACCATTGCATTCTTTCGGCAAAAAACGGCGAAAGGCATCGCTGCTTACAAATGTGGCAACGGAATTTTTAACCAAATTTCCGACCACCCTCTTGAACGGCGCAAAACCTTCGTATGTAGAATCTCTGTAATCGAATATATATTTTCCTGAATAGCGTTTTTTCAAAACATCTGCTACAAGAACGCCTGTTAATGAATGAAGTACAAATATTAAGTCGAATTTTTCCTTCTTTATCAGTTGCTTTGCAAATTTTCGATACTTTATAAAACTACCTATCTTGGATAGCTTTGATACATCGTCCTCTTGATAGCATCTGAACTCGTGAAAGATACAACCTTGATATTTGCTTAAATCTTCGTCTTGCAAATCGCGGTTCCAATATAGAACATGCACATCTTGTTTAGCTATATCAATGTTGTCAAGGTAAAAATTCATATAAGGCATATACTTAACTTTTGTAAAGCCCATTATGAGAATTTTCATCCTACCTTCTCCTTACTTGTTCAAAAATGTTCATCAATTTAGCGGTACTTGCATCACTTGAATAATTTTCTTTTCCGTAATTGTAAGCGTTTTCAGCCATGATTTTTAGTTGCTCCGGAGATTCCTTGAGTTCAATAATAGCGTTTGCCAAACCATCATAATCAGATATATCAACAGCAATACCCATATTATGTTCCGAGTACATCTTTGCATAGTCCGATTCGATTTCAACCGAATTGATAATAACTCTTTTGCAAGCCATTAAAATCGGGGCCTTACTTGGAACACCGTTACCGATAACTCCCTTCTTCAAAGGAATGATACAAACATCGCATGCGCTATAAACATCGGGAACAATTTCTACGGGTTGCAACGGATAAAAAGTTATATTCGTTAATTTCAGCGATTCGGCTTCGGCAACGAAATCATTTTTTACATTGCCATCTCCGATAATTTGTATTTCTATATCCGTATGCTCTATTAAACGCTTTGCCAATTCAATAACCGTTTTATAATTAAAAACATATCCGATTGTTCCGGCAAACTGAACGCAGAATTTATCTTTTTTAAGATTGTATTTTTGAAGAAATCGGTTTTCTTCTGTGGGTATTTCCCTTGTGGTGCTCACATCATACCAAGCGGGTACTACATAGACATCATCAGATTTTGCCCCTTCTATAACCGCCTTTTGTTTCATATCCTCTGACAATACCGTAATGGCTTTCGCCATTCGATAACACGGCTTTTGCATAATCCGCATAATATTGTAAAGGAATTTTGAAGTGATAACGCCGATATCGTATGCATGACCCGGAAAAACATCGTAAATCGAATAAACGATAGGAAGTTTTCTTTTGAAAGCTCGAAGCAAAAGCATGGGATAGATTATAGTGGGATTTGATTGCAGATATATCACATCTGCATCCTTAACCTTTTTCCAATACTTCATCGCTTGAAAAGCATATTGAAAATCGTTTAAATAGCGTTTGATAAAATTTGTTTTATCAACCACTTTACGCACAATCGTATCGCAAGTAAACCTTTCAAACATCTTCAATGATTCGGGAATATCGGGATTGACACCTTTGCGATGGCTTTGAATAAGATGGACACTGTGCCCCGCTTCACAGAATGAACGAATCATTGTTTCGGCCATCTGATTGTTTGGATTCGGGGTATCAAACCCTTCCGCTGTTATATATAATATTTTCATTTCAATGCCTCTTGCTTTTGCTCCTCTTGTTTCTTAAGTTCTCCTGTACCGCCTTCAACTACGCCCTCGGATTTAAGAACGCTGCCGATGGTACCGAAGAAGCATTTAATATCCATAAGCAAACCTTTGAAGTGACCTGCATTTATAGCTGCGGCATATTCACCGTCGAATTTTGCTTTAACATCAATTTCAAGTTCATCGCGGCCGTTAATTTGCGCCCATCCTGTTATACCGGGCTTGATATCGTTGGCGCCGTATTTTTCTCTTTCGGCAACCAAATCATCCTGAGACCACAAGGCAGGTCGGGGACCCACCACCGATAGCTTAGAAGTGAACACCTGAAAGATTTGGGGCAGTTCATCAAGACTTGTCTTTCTGATAAAACTACCCACCCGAGTTATATACTGCTCAGGGTTTTCAAGAAGATGCGTGGGAACATCGTGAGGAGTTGACATCTTCATACTACGGAATTTCCAAATCATAAAATATGTAAGCTCGCCATTTTTCTTTTGCCCCACTCGCCTTTGCTTAAAAAGTACGGGACCTGGGTCATCAATCTTTATGGCAACAGCAATTATTAACATCGGCAACGCTAAAACAACAATAGCGATACCTGATAACACTAAATCTATCAATCTTTTTAAAACATGCTTATACATCATGCAATATCTCCCATTTTGAATTACCGATTGTTTTCAAGTATACTCCCGTTAGTTTTAGGGATATTTTCCAGAGTATATAATCTACGCAATTATACACGATAATTATACTACAATACTTGGTGATAATCAAGTAAAAATAACTGTAAGTATATAGTAATATAATATATATTATATAGGACGAAAAAATTGGGCATTTGTTTTTCATAAAATAACGGCTCCCGCTACTGCGAAAGCCGTTACTATTTTTATATGTTTTTTAATTAAATACGGGCTACACCCGTTTCCTTTGCGGTTTTAATAACCGCCTCGGCTACGGCCTTTGCTACCCTCTTATCCAATGCGTTTGGAATGATATTTTCCTCACTTATTTCTTCATCAGGTATAAGGGATGCCAAGGCATAAGAGGTAGCCACCTTCATTTCCTCGCTTATGCAGGTTGCTCTGCAATCAAGGGCACCTCTGAATATTCCCGGGAAAGCCAGAACATTGTTGATTTGATTCGGGAAATCAGAGCGACCCGTACCCACAATTCTCGCCCCTGCCTCCTTGGCAATATCGGGCATAATTTCGGGGGTGGGGTTGGCCATCGGGAACAAAATACTATCCCTTGCCATAGATTTAACCATTTCGGGTGTAACGAGATTTGGCGCAGAAACACCGATAAATACATCGGCGCCGCAAAGAGCATCAGAAAGCTCACCTTTTTTGTGCTCAAGATTTGTAATTTCAGCCATTTCTTCTTGCGCGGAATTGTTATTTGAGTCACCCTCACAAATAATTCCAAAACGGTCGCAGAAGGTTAAATTTTTAACCCCCATATTCAAAAGATGTTTGCCGATGGCAATACCTGCAGAGCCCGCTCCGTTGATTACAACCTTAACCTTACCAATATCCTTTTTTACAAATTTAAGGGCGTTAATAAGGGCTGCGGCAACTACAATTGCGGTGCCGTGTTGGTCATCGTGAAACACGGGAATATCGCATATTTCCTTAAGTTTTTGCTCAATTTCGAAGCACCTTGGCGCCGAAATATCTTCGAGATTTATACCGCCGAAGCTACCCGACAAAAGATAGATTGTACGGACAATTTCATCTACATCCTTTGACTTTATGCAGAGCGGAAAAGCGTCCACATCGGCAAAGGTTTTAAAGAGGGCGCACTTACCCTCCATAACGGGCATACCCGCCTCCGCGCCGATATCCCCAAGCCCCAAAACCGCAGTTCCATCGGTAACCACCGCTACAAGATTCGAGCGGCGTGTGAGCTCATAGGATTTATTTATATCCTTTTCGATTTCGAGACAGGGCTCTGCAACACCTGGGGTGTATGCAAGGGAAAGGTCCTCGCGGGTATCAATAGGGGCTCTCGAAATAACCTCAATTTTTCCGCCCCATTCATAATGCTTTTTAAGTGATTCTTTCCTGATATCCATTTTTAGTTCTCCAAATAAAAATACCTAAAACACGTAGCGTTTTAGGCATTATATCATATTGCCGTTACGGGTGCAAGTATAAACAAAAAACATTTACATCCTTTTATCTTCAGCAGCGGGGTTTTCTATAAGCTTGCCTGTTTCGGTAAATCTTGAGCCATGGCAAGGACAATCCCACGAATGTTCATAAGGGTTATATTTAAGAGCACATCCCAAATGAGGACAGCGTGGTACAGTAGGGGTAATCATATTGACAACCGTTTCCGCCAGATTTATTGCAAGTTGAGGATGAAGTATGCTTCTTGCGGGGTCAAAAACTTTCGCAAAATCGTTTTCTTTGCCCTTTATCATATCGGTTAAAATCACTGCCGCCGCCATGGACGATGTCATACCCCACTTATTAAAGCCCGTTGCCACATAGATTTGAGGAGTTTTAGGTGAATATAAACCAATATAGGGTATAGAGTCGAGTGTCATACAATCCTGTGTTGCCCAATATGCGACCTCATGGCTTTCAGGATAATATTTACGGGCAAAATCCCGAAGTTCTTGCCAATTTCCGCCCTTCTTACCTGTTCTGTGACTGCCGCCGCCTAGAAGAAGCATACCGCCGTATTCTCTGAAGGATAGTCCCTTGATATCCTGGTCCACATACATTCCGTTGGGTATTTCTGCCCCTTTAAGCGCTAAAACATAGGAACGGTGCTGATACATTTTAAGAAAATATCCACCGTATTTGTTAATAAAAGGAAAGTGAGTAGCGACAATAATTTTCTCGGCATAAATTTTGCCTCGATTAGTGATAGCGCCCCTATTAAACAATTCTATCACTTTGGTGTTTTCATATATATCCAGTTCTTTCGCCAAGGAAAAGCAAAATTTCAGAGGATTAAACTGAGCTTGATTTTTAACGCGGAGCGCACCCTTGATTTTTATAGGCAATTCCAATTCACCCAAAAAGTCGCTTTTTAAGTCGATTTTTTCGTATGCTGCCGCTTCTTTTTCAATTTTATCACTATTATCTACCGAATAAACATAGGCGTCTTCGACCTTATAATCGCAGTCAATATCCTTGCATATTTCATCATATAAATCGAGGGCGGTTTGTTGGGCTTTAAGATACATTTTTGCCCCTTCTACCCCGTAGGACTTGATAATTTTATCGTAAATAAGCCCGTGCTGAAGGGTTATTTTTGCCGTTGTATTGCCCGTTACGCCTTTGCAGATACGGTCTGCCTCAACTATAATGCACTCTATTCCCGCCTTTTTAAGCATATATCCGCACAAAATACCCGCTATTCCCCCACCGATAATAAGCACCTGCGTTTTAGCGCCGTTTTCAAGGTGATTCAGATTTTTAAATTTTGTATCACGATTCCAAATAGATTCCATTTTTTCTCACTCCAAAAGCAATATAAATCTATTATTCCCGAATTTTGCTTGAAACAATAGGCGTAAAAATAAAACTCCAAGTTGAACTTGGAGTTTCTTTTTAGAGTATGTTTTCCACCTTATATTTATAACCTATTGAAGATAATTAAAATTGCAATTCGGACATTTGGGGTAATCAATATCGTGGGAAGTAGCGCACTTTGGGCAGGTGCGCTGCCAAATTTTGTCTTCGGTTTCTTCTTCGATTGGCTCATTTTCCATCGCATTTTTTGCTTTATAATATTTTCTCGCCTTTTTTAGATAGGCAAAACCTAAAACCGTAAGCCCTACCGATATTGCTAACATTAAAATCAATGCAATAATTTTGTTTGCTATCGGAGATTTTATAAGTCCTGAAGATGTAACATTAACATCGCCGAAAAATAAAAACACGCCAAATACAAAAAAACCAACGGCCATAACAAAACATACTATAGCCAAAGGCATTGCATTCCCAGGCGCGGACACCGTAGGCGGAACTTTACCGGTCCCGATATAGTGTCCCGGGTTAAACATATTATTTTGAAACTCAATAACATCTTTTAAGGAATCATATTCTTTTTCGAAATCCTTGTTGTTTTCGTTCATAATATACCACCTTTCCGCACCATATAGAATTACTTTAAATTATTATAGCATATAATCGGTAATGTCGCAAGGGGCAGGATATGTGTATGGAATTCTTCGCCTTATAAATCACAAAATCACATAAAAATCATACCATATAATCAGGTGATTATATGATATGTAAATTAAGTAGGCCTCGGGCGATTGCCTTAATAAAAGGCGGAAATACAGCGCCTAACATTAGCGGAACGGTTAAATTTTACCAAAAAGGAAACTGTGTTTTGGTGGTTGCCGATATAAGCGGGCTACCGAGCGCTGCAACGGGTTTTTTCGGTTTTCATATACACGAAGGCACCGACTGTGACGGAGCCGATTTTTCGGGCAGTAAAGGTCACTATAATCCACACGGTACTCCCCACCCCCAACACGCAGGTGACCTACCACCTTTAATGATTTGCGGCACTAAGGCGCATTTATCGATTTTGACTGACAGATTTAAAATATCAAATATTATCGGCCGCACCGTTGTTATTCATAATATGCCCGACGATTTTACAACACAACCCGCAGGTAATTCGGGAGAAAAAATCGCTTGCGGTGTAATAAAAAAGCCGTGAAATTCACGGCTTTTTATTGTGTTTTAAAAAGAACTTGGTGAAAACCAAGAAAATTTATTCTTATTTAACTTTTATGCCTTTGTTTTTCAAAAACAATAAGAACTCATCTGCGGCACCCAAAGAAAACGAATCGCGTTTGAAAGAATAAAGCATATTTGTTTTAGACCACAAATATATATACTTCTTCGTTTGAACAACCTTTTTAATATCACAATAATTCAATTGCAATTCAGAGCCGGTAGATTGTGAGTGCTTTATCACATCGTCTAACACTGTTACAGTAACCTCGATTGCTTTTCCATGCACTTCCAAATCTCTCTTAATTAAAATGTTCACATTTTTTCTATAAACAATAAAAACAAATGCGCACCAAATAATCGGAATCAAGATATAAACCCAAAGAACAATATTTAAAATAACTGAATTATAAATTCCATACAATATGTACAGTGCAAATATAATATCTAAAGCAATTATAATCGGTCTGCGAAAAAATATATAACTACAAACATCTTTCGCCCATTCTTTATCTCTTGTGTATTTATTTTCAAACAATATTTCCATATTATTTCCCTCCTTGTAAGCATTATAGCATATATTTGCACGAAGTGCAACATCGTTGGGCGTTAGCCCACACCGTTTGTGCGAAGCACAACGCTGTTTGCCGTAAGGCAACCTCGTTTTGTGTCCGCAAGCGGAATGAAGTTTTCGCCAAGCGAAAAATGATGTTGCGAGTGAACTCGCAAACAATGTTGTGTCTTGCGGGCACAAACACAAAAAGAAAGACACGATTTTCATCGGGTCTTTCTTTTTGGATAGTTTGAACTTAATGACACGAATAAAACGGGACTGAAAACCGAGTAATTTCTTAATCTTGAATATTATTAGAATCTTTATTTTGTGTAAATAAAACTAGAGTAAAAATATATGTGCAAAGCTTTGCCGCTATACTGTAAACACTATTTGATGGTGTTAGTATGCTTAAATATGAGAAAAAACTATTTCCCATATTTTGAATTGCCGTAATAATTCGAATATATTCTAAAATATTAAACAATGCGCTCAAAACAAACACACCACATAATATAATCCAACTTAATTTATTTAAATTGAGTTTGTTTTTTAACAACCAACGACTTCCTAAGCGAATAACAACAAATATAATTAGAGTTCTGATTATTTCATATACTAATGCAATAATTTCACTAAATAAAAACACGGATATTATTTGTTCAAATATAAAAAATCCAAGTGCTAAACAAATTGATTTTAAAACTGACTTTGAAGTGATATTAGGTTTTAAAGCAATTAAAAAGCACCCAACTAAAGCAACATAAAAAATAATACTTGTTACTATATAAGCCAAGGGTTGCGAAAATGATAAAATTGAAAGTATTACTGTTCTTAAAGGAACTTCAATCAAAAAGGATACTGCTAAAATTAGCATGATTAGTATTTGTTTTTGTTTTGTAGAATTCATTAAATCACCGACCTTTAAGTGTATTATATGCTTGTGTCAAATTGGGAACAAATTAACCTTTGGCTCCCTCTGACGAGGGAGCTGTCAGCAAAGCTGACTGAGGGAGAGATTTTTTAACAGCTAAATCTATATATTCACATACACCACTGAAATTGCGGTCAATGTCTAAATTACAAATTCTTAACACCGTTAAATTTACACTTTCTAACTCTTTTGTACGAACTCTATCTTTTTCCATTTGCTCATCGGTATAATGTCCGCCACCGTCAAGCTCAACAACAAGTCTTGCTTTAGCACAGTAGAAATCTGCTATGTAATTACCAATGGCTTTTTGTCTTTGAAATCTTATAGGGTAATATCTTAAAAACTCATACCATAGTTTTCGTTCCCAAGGTGTCATATTTTTCCGTACTGTTTTTGCAACAGCCATATTTGCTTTATTATATTCTTTCATATTCTCTCCCTCCGTCAAAACTCCGTTTTGCCACCTCCCTCGTCAGAGGGAGGCTACGACTGCAACTTGTGGAAGTCATTTCCACAAGTTGAATTTTCCGCATAACAACAAGCATTTTCTTTAACTTAATATAACATTTTTAACGAAATTTTTCAAGTTATATATACAAATAGAGTTATCCCGAAAATACGAGATAACTCTATTTTTGATTGTATGACAAAAGTCATACCGACACACCCAAAATCATACTAACGAAGATGCTATTAAAAACTCTGTTTTTAAGCAGTAAGACTGCCGAAAGTATGAGGGTTATTCCTGCCTTGACTTGTGAATTGAACAAAAACTGCAAGTCAACTCACAAAATGCGATATGGATTTACTGTGAAAAATAAGTATAATTAAATTAGAAGCTTCTAATTTAGTTGAAAGGACAAATAATATGAATACAGTATTTTCAAACAATCTAAAAAAATTTAGAAATCAAAAAAATTATACTCAAGAGCAAGTTGCAGAAATTTTAGGAGTAAGCACTCACACTATTTCTAGATGGGAATGTAATACTACGTTGCCAGATGTCACTTTACTTCCCCAAATAGCAAAACTGTACTGTGTAACGATTGATGACTTTTTTAAAGAATCATTCATAGCATACGAGAATTATGCTCAAAGATTAGCTTCGGTTTATGAAGAAACAAGAAAACCGGAAGATTTTATTTGTGCAGATAATGAGTTTAAAAAACTTATTAAGAATGGGGTGCATTCAACAGAAGATTTACGGACATACGGAACATTACACCACTTTATGATGCAGTATTCTACAAATAAAGCCATTGAATTGTTTAACGAAGTTATCGATATCGGTCAAAATATAAATGAAGAAGTTTTTTGGAAAACTAAAATTCAAAAGATGCTTTTATACTCACAGATCGGAAAAAGTAAAGAAAACATTAACACAGCTTTAGAGGATATTAGAAAAAATTCTAACAATGCAATAAATTGGAGGTGCTTGATATCAGCTTATATATTCGACAGAGATGTTGAAAATGCTTATGAAAGTTTCAAGAAAGCAGTCGAAAAATTCCCCGATGATGCAATAATATATACTTTAGGCGGTGATATATGCAATAAGTTGGGCAAAAATAATGAGGCTCTTACTTATTGGGATAAAGCAATAGAATTAGATTATACTTGTCTTGAGGCTAAATATTCTAAGATAGACTACTATGCCAAAATTGGAAATAAAGACAAATGCCATTGCCTTTCGTTAGAAATAGTAGAAGAATTGAAAAAATCAGGACTTGATATTGAAGCCGATGCAGAAGAAAAGAGATTAAAAAATTTGATAAGCAATATTCAATAAAAAGATCAAAAGGCAAGGAATCCCTTGCCTTTTGTCCCTATTGTGCCTCAACCATAGCATAAAAGCGGCGAAAAATCAATGCGAAGCATTGTATATCATCAATTTCGCAAGGAATTGCATATCATCAAAACGAAGTTTTGTATATCATCATTGCGAAAGGTTTTGATACACGCTAAAGCGTGATGATATACAGTCCTTACGGACTGATGAGATACAACGATAGCGTTGCTATCGTTGATGATATGCCATTGCTTTTGCAATGGATAAAAAAACTCTCGTTCAAAAGAACGAGAGTTTTTTGGGTGTTTCGAACTTAATGACACGAATAAAACGTGCCTGAAAACGGGATGTTTATGTAGCAATATTGTTTTTTCGCAAAATATCCAACAACTGATCAGAAAGCATATACCTCTGACCATTATTTATATAATAATATCTACCATCAGCAAAAAATATATCTTCCTTAATTTTCAGCCTGGGGCAATCTTCAAAATATAACGAGATGCAAAAATTTTCGCGCCGACTAACAAGTTCAAGTTCAGAATCCATTTTAATAAACGCATCCGAGTAAACAATTTGATCGGTTGTATTTTCCAACACTAAAGTTTTCGACTCGTAATCGTAATCTTCTCTAATGTACAATGCCATATCAAAATCACCTACACCGCGACTTATAAATATATAAATTGGATTTTCAGTTGTTTCAGAAAAAAATCCTCTATAACCCTTGAATATGTTTTGATAACCGAGTTCAATATCTTCTTCGGTTCTATGTATATTAAATTTTATTTCATCAAAGATATTATATTTAACATTTTTATAAAGAATGGCATTGTCGGTTTTATCAGGTGTATACTCTACATCACCGTTCATAGATGGTGAACAACCCGATAGACATATTATATTAAAGACAATCAGAATAAAAGATATAACTCTCTTCATATCATCACCACCTATGTGTATTATAGCATAAAATCGGTGGAGTGGCAATACTTATTACCTCTTCCCTCTTACCTATTACTTCTTACTTCCCAAAAATCCTCTGAAAAACTTTGTTTGAGGTAAGAGTGAAGAGGTAAGAAGTAAAAAGTAAAATCCCGCCCACTTACGTGAACGGGATTTTTGGAGGCACCACCCAGAATCGAACTGGGGAATAAAGGTTTTGCAGACCTCTGCCTTACCGCTTGGCTATGGTGCCACGTGTCGCACATGACTTTAATAGTATATCAGAAATCGGTGCCTTTGTCAAGCCCTGTGATAAAATTTTATTGCCCGATTGTGCATTGACAAAATATAGACCATCGTGTATAATACATGTAGTTTTTGCTTGCTGTGTGTTTGCGCACGAAGCAAAAGAAAGAGGTGGTTCACCTTGTTCAAAAAACACAGC
>JAZNWP010000097.1:0-3720 GCA_045593385.1 Acutalibacteraceae bacterium | reverse complement strand
ACGTATTCCTTTTATAACTATTGGCTTCTTATGTTCGGATTTTTTCCATTCAGCCAAAATGGACTCGATTTTTCTTCTAAGCATTGTTTGTATATCTTATTTGTTGGCAAATTTACACTTTTTCCAACGAATAAACAAGATGTTTTACACTTTTTCCAACGAATAATTTGGCGTGATTACATTTTTTTTAACGAAGCTAAGAAAAGATACTCTTTAATGCCTGCGCGGTAAACAGACAACAGATTTTTTTTGATGAAAGATTAAGACGTTAAATATTAAAATCTTTTATGAATTAATTGACACATGCAACCTCAACGATTATTATTACCCGGAGAGTGTTCAAGTATTATGATGTGTCAAAAAATATTTACAGTAGTCGTTTGCCATATAAAAAAAATCAATAACTTTGTTATCGGATAACATAAGGTTTTGTTCTTGTTAATGAAATATTTTATATCAAACTTAGGTTAATTATGAAAATATGCAAACTGTTTATTGTCTTATTTCTGTCATTATCTTCATTAAGATTATACTCAAATATCATAATGGATAATGACTCTATTTATTTTGATTATTTCAAATACGAGCTTCCGGTTTTGTACGTCTCTGATAATAACGTATGCGAGATGTTAGAAACTATAGTTACAACTACTGTTGTTTGTGAATATGAAAGCAAGAACTTCGATGCTGATAAGGTTTCGTATGTTTTGGAAGTCGGTGATATGAGAGATTATGACCGGGCTATTTTCTATGAAGCAGAAGATAAAGAGTATTGTTTTTATGTGGAAGCTTATGAGGAAAATGATGTTATAAGTTTTATTGATAATGGTGAATATTATGGAGTGTTGTGCTTTAATGAACGTTTGTTCTTTATCAAGAAAAGATATGGGGAGAGATATTTTACGATGACAAATGAAACCGAGGTTTTTACGCTAAGAAAACGCAATAACACGCCAAGACCACAGAAATACCATAATGGAAGTATCGTCATCGAAATAATGCCGATAATAGATCCTCCAATGGTATGGTTGTTTGTGTATAAAAATGATGGCAATGTAAGATTAAAAGAAAGATGGACATTTTGTGACAACATTCCTGACATAAGTAATTATATGATAGAAGACTAAATGAATTAAAATCACCTCCGCCATGAACTACGTTTTGAAAGACCATATAGGAAGTTTGTATGCCACAGTTACCGATGGCGAGGTGGAATATTACAGCTTTGATGCGTGGGGAAGAGAAACATAAATGATACAGATTATGATTTTTATAAATTATTCAAAGATAACTACAACAAAAGAAGAAAATAATATATTATGAAACATTTGCTTTTGATAATAATCTTAGTCATTACGACATCATGCACTTTAAACAATTGCGATGAAGCTTATTGCAAAGACTTATCCGAGAAAATAGAAGCATATATAGATATAAACAAAGAAAAAGTTGCGGAATTTGTTAATAAGGAAAAACGAGACGGTATAGATGTAAATCCATTTATCAGAATAGACTATCATAGTGACAGCATATACGATTATTATAGACTGATATATGATACGGATATCTTTTTTTTAGATGACTATGTCATAGATTATTTTAATGTTGATGATGTGTTGTGCGTTGTCAGATATAATACATTTGATTATTATAATGAAGATGAAATAGATGGCTTTTTTGAAAATAAGAAAGAATTGATAGAAAAGGTCTATCCTCCAAAATATGTAGAAAAGAATGGTATAAGTATTAACGTTAATGAAGTAATAGTGGATTGTCATGGATGTTTCCAATCGTGGGAACTTAAATTCAAGAAATAAAAGGATATATCTCATGAGGTGGAACTTAAACATCTCATGATAGAATCTTGGCAATTTATAAAGATAAATTTGAATAAACTAAGATAAATATGAGAAAAATATTATTGTTCCTAATAACATTGACTTATTTATTTGCTAATGCCCAATATACCACAACATACGTCGATGAATATACAAATAGTCTCGTAAAGATAAGCAACGATACTATTACTATGATCATTGGCAATTCGGGAATAAAATCAGGAGCGTCCGTATATCATGGCAAGTTTAAATGTGATGGTAAAAATATTATACTTGAAGACAATTTATTCTTAAGAAACAATGCTGAAATAATTAAAGAAAAGACAAATGAACCAGGTGTGCAGATTGTCTTGTACGAGTACGACTATTTTAACTATAACGATGATACATATATTAAAGCTATGACTGGAAATGTTACTATAAATGATGCTTCTCCTATTTCATCAAATAATATAAAATTAGTAAATGGCGAGGTCTGCATACCATATTATGTGATAAGTCAAGCAAATGATAACATTGTGGACGTGCATATCAGAGGTTCACATTTCTATACAATACAGAGACTATTATTAGAAAACAACACTCGTTATATCATAAAAGAAAAATATGCACATTATAGACCGTTTGCTGTTTATGGAAGTAAAATAAAATACAACAAAAAGAAAAAGGAGATAACCATAGATGATAGATATAATAGTTATTATCCCATAATATTATCTAAAACGGATCGTATGTGCAAATCCACGTCATGCATAAATCAAATAGAAAATAATATTATAGACATTAATTCAACAACAAAACAAACCTTGGAATTTTCAAGATTATTTTATACAAATGAATTGAACGAAAATTGTAAATATTTTTTAAGAAAAATAAAACCATACAAAAATAATGGGATTGTTGGAAATGTGGAATTATTGTCGGAGTCTGAAGTGTCAGACAAACTAAATTCTATTGATAATAAATTGTATAGAGTTTATTTTAGTGTATATAAACTATATGAAGATTTTACAGTAATAGATGTTCAATATCAACTCAAATCATCATTAAAGAAAAATTACAGAAAAAGGGTTCAGAATTTTTCACCTCTCGTATATATCAAGACCTTACCATTGATGGTAACAAAAGAATCTGAAAAGATAAATTTTGATGACATTCATTGTTTGTTTAACGACGATATAAACTTTATAGAATAATATATCTACAATCTTAAAATAACGTGAGTTCGATATAAGGAACTATCAAATAATCAAGCAATAATCTTCATCAGATGAATCTGAACCCTGTAAGGGTTACAGATAGCAGGCAGACGATGAAGCGTCAGCGTAATCTCTGCTTAAAATGAGGCGAGACCAATCAAAGCGCTGTAGGCGCGACAGAGTTCTGTCGTCCCTCCAGGACTTCTATGATGGTCTGTTGTTGTTTGGCAGGCGTTCCGCTTCACTGCACACCTGCTTTGTGCTCTTGCGTCCTTACAGAACTGCTTGTAAGTGATTGGAATAATATCAATTGATTTTGCCATCTTCGATTGAATGTTTCTTAACTATTTCATTAAAAAAAAGCAGTAGTCGTCTGCCATATAAAAAATTTCAATAACTTTGTTGCAGGATAACATAACGTTTTGTTCTTGTTGTTAGCACTTTAAAGATACAAAAAAATATCGTTATGTTATTATTTTTTAATATTTTATGTTGAACTCACGTTAAAATACGAAAACGAGAAATAACATGCAAAACCTCTTGAGTTTGAACCTTATGAAAAAGATAACATTGATATTCCTTCTTTTTGCAAATATGATTGCAAGCGGTCAGATTTCAAGAATAAGACTTGACATGCAATTGATTGATACTATAAACAATGATGTGTCGCATAAAGAGTATAC
>JAZNWP010000096.1:0-37101 GCA_045593385.1 Acutalibacteraceae bacterium | reverse complement strand
ACTTGGGGGCAGGGGAGTAATCAAGATAGTTTTTAGGAATTATTCCAAGGATAGTGCCATCAAAAATTACGGCTACGCAGTTAAATAGTCGGCCGCGGTTTTTAAAAGGAAGACCGATAGTTACAATAGGACTTTTATTGGCGGTATATTCGCATAATTCTTTAAGACCTTGGAGCGCTTTGTCAATTAAGGTTTCGGATAAGAATAAATCACCGCAGGTATATCCCGTAAGGCAAAGCTCGGGGAGAGTAAGTAACTGCACGCCCAACTTGTCCGCTTTATCTATTTGGTTTTTGATACTTTGGATATTGCTTTTAATATCGGCAACACCAACCTTAACGGTAGCGGCGCCAACCTTAATAAAACCATCCTTCATAAACTATCCTCCTTATCCGCCAAAAGACGAAACTACTCCTTTTAATATATTATTTTATAACTGTTGTACTGTTTTGTCAAGAATTATTGATTTAGTAAGAGATTATTAAAATTTAACAAAGTTCTATTTTTTTGAGGTGTCGGTTTTCATATTATTGACATTACAAGGCAAAAAAGTTATAATTAATATAAACGGTGAGACTGTTGCCAGATACACTTACGACGCTTGGGGTAAATGCACAATCACTCAAGATACAACTGTCGTTGGCATTGCAACTGTAAACCCATTCAGATACAGGGGTTATTACCTTGATACCGAAACAGGTCTTTATTACCTCAATTCAAGATACTATGACCCTGAAACCGCAAGATTCTTGAATTCTGACTCACCTGAATATGTATCTATAACTGGCGGAAACCTTTACGCTTACTGCAACAATACCCCGACAGGCAATGCGGATTATATGGGATTTTGTAGTGCACCTTCAGTGCCGGGGGATTCTAATAAAAGTAATCCTTTTTTAGCAATTGGTTTACAGTTGGCTGTAGTAATAGGTAGAGTGTTATTTGGGATTGAAGCTTTATGGTCTACAAAGAACGGAAAATTTTACTTGTTTTTGTTTTTGGGTGGAAATAGAAATTTAAATGTAAATTCATTAATACAAACAGAGGCTGCTTTAATTGAGGATTTAATTTCAAATTTAAGTTTCATTCCTAAGTTTGGGGTTTCTGGACTTGGAAAGATAAGAAAATGCAGTATTTCTGTTTCATTTATAGCTGTATTAGGTAATAAATATGTTAAATTCCCTAGTGATTATTGTGGTTGGTTTACAGGAATATCATTATCTTTTATGCATATTACAGCATCTGGTGCATATGCGAAAACAGGAAAGAAAGTAATAGGTTCTTTAGGATTGGGCGTCACATCTAGCAAAGCTGATGTTGGAATTTCTCAGCTTTATTATATTCAATTAACTGGTAGGGATGCACAGGAAAATAATATAAAAACACTGCAAGATGATATAAATTATAAAATTGGTGTATTGAAATTATTTGCTGTATTTTTTTGTTAATAGGTGATTTTAAATATGGAAAAGATTTTATATAATTATTATCAAGGTTCTAGGGTTTTGATGGTTGTTCCTATTTTTATAATACTCTTTGTAGTATTTATATTTTTAGGTGTAAAATTATATAAGGCAACTTTACATAGTTATTTGATTGAAAAAATTATAATTCTTGGCGCCCCATTATTGATTTTTGTTATATCGACGATTTTTCTTGGTGACATGGCAATTCGCCAAGTGGTAGTATTCAATAGATGTATGAACAATAAATGTCAGTCAATTGTTTTAAATAAGGATGATATTTCGGTTGAATATTCTCCTTATAGAGATACTGACTTTTATCATATTGCTTTTGAAGATCATAATGGTATTTTAATAAAACCGCTTAATCCTTTTTATAAAGAAGAATTAGAAAATTTTTTCTCATATGAGGAATTTACGGTTGAATATACAAAGTACCGTGACGATATAACCATATATAGAATCAAAGGGTAACGGAGACAACAAGGAGACAAGGGAGACAAGGGGACGGTTCTCCTGTCTCCTAACCCCTAAGCATTTTTACATGTTTTTATTTTAATTACCTCCTTTCATTTTTTAAAATATAAAAAACATTAAGTTTTCCGACATCTCTTTTTGAGGTGTCGGTTTTACTATTATTGACATTACAAGGCAAAAAAGTTATAATTAATATAAACGGTGAGACTGTTGCAAGATACTCTTATGATGCTTGGGGTAAATGTACTGTAGAATTTGACAGCACTGGCTATATTGCTGACATTAACCCATTCCGTTACAGAGGATATTATCTTGATAAGGAAACAAACCTCTATTACCTTAATTCTAGATATTATGATGCAAACACAGGCAGATTCATAAATGCCGACTCACCCGAATATGTATCCATTCAGGGTGGTAACCTGTTCGCATATTGTGGCAACTGTCCTACCAAGAACGCCGACTATCTTGGTTTCTGCTATACTCCGACTTATCCTGAAAGTTATGTGCCGAATAATTCGGGAAGTAGTGTGATTAATTATTCAAGTAGCAATTCATTTAAGATTAAACTCGGAATTGGTAAAGTTACGGTCAAAATGAATTGGTTGACTTCATTAATAGTTGGTGTCATATTATTAATTATTCGTTTATTCCTTTTTTATAAAGGTATGTTTGATATACAAGCTTTCTTAAAATATTTGCCCGCTTCAGTTGCTGTTATAATTGCTTTTTATATACCTCTCAATGCTATTTCCGAGCTTATAAGTGTGGTTTGCATGATAACCAATATTTCATTTGTTGTTACAACCATAATTTCTATTGTTTCATCAATTATAACCGGAGGAATAGGAGGCTCAATAATAGCAATATTAAAGTTCTTATTTATTGAAATGGCTAAGGTTATATTAAGTTCTGTAATTCCTAGTTTTTATGACATATCAATAATGTTTGATGCAGCAGCAAATAAACGTGGATGCACATATACATTTAAACTTTTTGGCGGTGGAACCATTTCTATATAGGAGTGATAATTTTGAATAAATCTTTCGTGTATGATCCTAAAAATAAAAAAATGCGGACAGTTGTTGTTAGATCGTGCACTTTTCAATTAATCGCAGCATTTATTCTAGCAATGTTAATTGCTTTAGCGTTATCTTTTTTTCTTTTTCTATTATCATTATATCTACCAAATATAATAGTTATTGAAGGTACTAGATTTCCTTGGGCTTTGTTTTTAGGGTTTACTTTACAAATTGTACTAATGATGGCTATTATTACACCTGTTTTATATTTAACACAAGGAAAGCAAGAAATCAAAAATAACATTAATAATGAAACAATTACAATAGATAGTCAAGGAACATTTGGAAAACTAACGATAAATATAAGCAATTCAGATATTAAAAAAGTTTATGTTCCCATATATGCCAAGAGTAATTTGTGGAAAGAATACGTTGGTTATTATCCTGTGTATTGTAAAGTTAAAAAAGAAATTAAAAACGGAAAACCTCAAAATTATAGAAAACTTGTTAGTAGAAATATATTTCTAACTCAATCATTAGAAGAGGTTAATGAAATAATAGACTTTTTGAACACAAGGGGACGGTTAGCGTGAAAACCGGAGCAGAACACAGAGAACCGTCCCCTGTGTTCTCAAGCCGTGGACGGTACTACACAGTATGTTGGAATTACAAACAATTTAGCTAGAAGAGCAGCTGAACATTTGACCCAAAAAGGCATACAAATCAAAAAGTTAATGCAAGGTTTGAATCCTAAGTGTGCTAGGGCTGTTGAACAATGTTTGATTGAATATTATGGCTTAATGAAAAATGGTGGAATATTGATAAATAAAATCAATAGCATAGCGAAAACAAATCCAGTATATGCAGAATCTCTCAAATTGGGTTGGTATTTATTGAAAAGGGCTGGATTTAAGGGGTGATTTATATAAAAAAAATCAAAAGCGATGAAATAGGCGATGTTTTCGCAATAAAAACTGATATAGGCTATGGCATTTTTCAAGTGGTGAGTTATACAAACGATGTAGGTATCAGTGTTATTCGAGTCCTGTCTAAAATCATTCAAAATTTAAGTGATTTTTCTCAAGGATTATTAAATGATAAAGAACGATATTTTGTTAAGTTTCCTGTAAAAGCCGCTCTCAATAAGCGTTTGATTATTTCATTGGGAAACTATGATGTACCATCATGCGTTAAAGTCCCTAAAAAATATCGAATGTTAGATTATGTGCCACATAGAAATATACGAAATTGGTATATAGTTGATGCTAAAACGAACAGTCTTAAATTGGTTTCAAAAATTAATGATAAATTTTTATCATTATCGTGTGATTGTATTTGGAATGATACCTTATTAAAAGAACGACTTGAAGAAAATTGGAGTTTAAAAAACTGGATATAGCAAAGGAAGACAGGGGACGGTTCTGTGTCTTGACAAAATATTAAGACACCAGGCGACGGTTCTCCTGTGTTGACAAAATAGTTTTTATTTTAATTCATTCTTTATTTTTAAAACATAAAAAACGTTAGGTTTTCCGACATCTCTTTTTGAGGTGTCGGTTTTCAATTAAAAAATTAACAAAGTTCTATTGACATTTGACAGGGGATAATTTATAATGTATGTGGCAAAAATTTGGACCATTTATAAGGAGAAATTAAAATGACCACTAACAAAACAGTTTTAAAATGGCTCGATGAAATGAAAGAACTGCTTACTCCCGACAAAGTTGTTTGGATTAACGGCAGTGATGAGCAGAGAGAAGAACTTCGTGAAGAAGCTGTAAAGCTCGGTGAGCTTCATAAGCTTAATCAGGATAAGCTTCCCGGTTGCTATCTTCACAGAACTAATCCTAATGACGTTGCACGTGTAGAGGATAGAACCTTTATTTGTACCGAAACAAAGGAAGAAGCAGGTCCTACTAATAACTGGTGCGAGCCCTCTGAAATGTATAAAAAGCTCTATAATATCGCTCGCGGTAGCTATAAGGGCAGAACAATGTATGTTATCCCTTATTCTATGGGACCTATCGGTTCTCCCATCGCTAAGGTTGGTATTGAGGTAACTGATTCTGTATATGTTGTTCTCAATATGCTTATTATGACCCGCGTTAGCCCCAAGGTTCTTGAGGTTTTAGGCGATAGCAATGACTGGGTAAGAGGTTTGCACTCCCGTTGCGATATCGACCCCGAAAACAGATACATCTGTCACTTCCCTCAGGATAACACAATTATTTCCGTAAACTCAGGTTACGGCGGAAACGTATTGCTCGGTAAGAAGTGCTTTGCGCTTCGCATCGCTTCCTATCAGGGTTGGAAAGAGGGTTGGATGGCTGAACATATGCTTATTCTCGGTCTTCAGAATCCTAAGGGTGAAGTTCGCTATATTGCGGCTGCTTTCCCCTCTGCTTGCGGTAAGACCAACCTGGCAATGCTTATTCCCCCCGAGTATCTTCGCAAGAAGGGCTATAAGATTTGGACAGTAGGTGACGATATCTCCTGGATGAAGATAGGTCCTGACGGTCGTCTTTATGCTATCAACCCCGAAAATGGTTTCTTTGGTGTTGCTCCCGGTACCAACGAGCATTCTAACTTCAATGCTCTTGAAAGCACCAAGAAAAACACCATCTTCACCAATGTTGCATTAAATCTTGATGATAACACTGTTTGGTGGGAAGGCCTTGATAAGAATCCTCCCGAAAACGCTCTTGAGTGGAAGGGTAACCCCTGGAATCCCTCTATGTTCGTTAAGGCAGATAAATCCACCTATGCCGCTCATCCCAACTCCAGATTCACCGCTCCTGCAGAGAATTGCCCCTGCATCTCCGATGAATTCAATAAGGGTGAAGGTGTACCGATTTCTGCTATCGTATTTGGTGGCCGCCGTGCTAAGTGCGCACCCCTCGTATATCAGTCAAAGGATTGGGTTAACGGTGTATTCGTAGGTTCTGCAATGGCTTCCGAAACCACCGCTGCTGCTGCAGGTGCTGTTGGCGTTGTTCGTCGTGACCCCATGGCTATGCTTCCTTTCTGCGGTTATCATATGGGCGATTACTTTAAGCATTGGCTTGATATGGGCGAAAAGCTTGGCGATAAAGCACCTAAGATTTTCAATGTTAACTGGTTTAGAACTGACGATGAAGGCAACTTTATTTGGCCCGGATTTGGCGATAATATGCGCGTTCTTAACTGGATTATCGACCGTTGCGAAGGCAAGGCAGAAGCTACCGAAACCGCTATCGGTTATGTTCCCAAGCCCGAGGACATTGACCTTACCGATCTTGATATGGATATTGATACCCTTAAATCCATTCTTGAAGTTGATAAGGACGTATGGACCAAAGAGGCAGAGGAAATTGAGGAACATTACAAGAAGTTTGGTGATAAGCTCCCCGCAGAGCTTCGCGCTCAGCTTGACAACCTCAAAAAAGCTCTTTAATTAAATGTTTTAAAGCCCTCATCATTCGATGGGGGCTTTTTTCATATCTTGATAAGAACACGCATAAATATTTTAGTGTGAGAATATCATTTACTAAAATAAGTAGGAGCGTGTTAAGATATGGAATCTAAAAAACTTAAAACCAAGGTCTTCACTAAAGAGGCAGTTTTCACCGATTCTGCGGAGGTGGCGGTTGATACCGATTTCACCATGCCCGATTACTGCCCAGAAATCAGTAAAATTTTAAAATGCCGTTCTGTTGCCAGAATTTCATCAAAGTCCGTTAGTGGCAGAAATATAACTGTTGATGGTGTCTTGACCGTTACTGTTATTTATTCCGATTCGGATTGTCGACTTTGTTCTTTTGAACATCAGCACCCGTTCACCAAAATCTTCGAAACGGGAATTGATATTGAAAACGGAACTGTAAATTGCCACTGCAAATGTGAATATCTTAATTGCAGAGCCGTTTCAAGCAGAAAAATTGATATACATGGCGCAGTGGGTATCGGTGTTCGGGTAATAAAGAGAAAATGCGCCGATGTAATTACCGATATTGATGACTGTAATATTGAACTTAAAAGGGGAGTTGCCCCCGCAACTTCACCTATGGGCAGCGCAGAAAAATATCTTCTTATTGAGGAGGAAATTGAGTTAAGCCCAGGTCAACCTAATATCCGTAATATAATAAGATATGATGCTTCGGTGTCATTAAAAGAGTGCAAGCTCCTTGCGGGAAAATCTATGGTTAAGGGAGATATGGCGGTATCGGCGCTTTATTGCGCAGATGACGGAAATTCACATACTGTAAGGACGGTTATTCCTTTTAGTCAAATTCTCGAAATGGAAGGTATAACCGAAAAATGCGAGTGCGAAGCCAAAGCTGAGCTTGCATTTTTGGAAATTAAGCCCCGCACCTCTATGTCGGGTGAAACTAAAAGCTTGACCCTTAATGCTAAGGTTTTAATTTGTTGTGAGAGCTACTGCAATAATGATATTGACGTGGTTTTAGATGCCTTTTCGCGCCGCTATGAAGCAGATATAAAGCGAAAAGATATGTGCTTTAATAAAATTTTCTGCAATGTAAACGAGACCTTTAACTGCAAGAAAAGTGTAGAATTCTCCGAAGGCGCTTTGGTTTCGGTTACGGATATGTGGTGCGATGTGCGCGTGGATAGCGCTAAACTTATGGATAAATACCTGATTATCTGCGGCGCCGTCATCACTTCAATAATTGGAGTTGATTGTAACGATGAGCCCGTATTTTATGAAAAATCGGTGGATTTTGAATATAAATATCCTATGGACTGCGATGTTTCGGGCTTTAAGTGTTCGCCAATTGTTAAGGTTATTTCTTCGGGATTTACATTCACATCATCTGACTGCCTTGAAATAAGGGTTGAACTGAGCGTAAATGCAACGGTATATGAATGTAGCAATATCCCCCTTATCGTTGATTTGGACACTGATGAGGGATGTCAAATTAAAAAGGCCGATAGGGGAGCAATGACCATTTATTTTGCCAATAGCGGAGAAAATATCTGGGATATTGCAAGAAGATACCTTGCAAGTGTGGAAGAAATTAAGGAAATTAACGGTATAGAAAACGAAATTATCGAAAACAATATTATGTTAATGGTACCTATAAATTAAGCAGAACCCCGCAGTTTTAAGTAAGCTGCGGGGTATTTATATGCAGAAATGCAATTTTATGCACAAATTCTTGCATATTTCAAGAAAAAATAAATAAATATGAGAAAAATACTTGACAAAATCCCATAATATGTATATAATGATATGCATATTTATTCATGAGTTTATTCAGGAGGCATTTATTATGAACAAGCAGGATATTAAAAAGGTAGTTCTCGCATATTCGGGAGGACTTGATACATCAATAATTATTCCTTGGCTTAAAGAAAACTATAATAATTGCGAGGTTATAGCTGTTTCGGGAAATGTGGGTCAGGCCGACGAGCTTGAGGGTCTTGAGGAAAAGGCAATAAAAACGGGAGCTTCCAAGCTTTATGTTCTTGACCTTACGGAAGAATATGTTGACGAATATATTATACCTACAATGAAGGCAGGCGCAGTTTACGAAGAATATCTTTTAGGTACAAGCCATGCAAGACCCTGTATCGCAAAGGGACTTGCCGAGATAGCCATTAAAGAGGGCGCAGATGCTATTTGTCACGGTTGCACAGGTAAAGGAAATGACCAAGTGCGTTTTGAACTCGCTCTTAAACATTTTGCTCCCGATATGCCCATTATTGCTCCTTGGAGAGAATGGGATATCAAATCCAGGGAAGAAGAAATAGATTACGCTGAAGCCCATAATATTCCTCTTAAAATTAACCGCGAAACCAACTATTCAAAGGATAAAAACCTATGGCACTTGTCCCACGAGGGTCTTGACCTTGAAGATACAGGCAACGAGCCAATGTATGAAAAAGAGGGCTTTCTTGAAATGGGCGTTTCACCTATTGCAGCGCCCGATAAGCCAACCTATATAACCCTTGATTTCGAGCAGGGTGTTCCCGTTGCTCTTGACGGTAATAAAATGACTGCTAAAGAAATCATTTTGAAGCTTAATGAAATCGGCGGAGCTAATGGAATCGGTATTATTGATATCGTTGAAAACCGTCTTGTAGGTATGAAATGCCGTGGCGTATATGAAACTCCCGGCGGTACAATTCTCTACAAGGCGCATAGCGTTCTTGAAAGCATTTGTCTTGATAAAATGACAATGCACGAAAAACAAAAGCTTTCCATTACCTTTGCAGAACTTGTTTATAACGGTCAATGGTTTACTCCTTTGCGTGAGGCCCTTTCTGCCTTCGTTGATAAAACACAGGAGAAGGTAACAGGTACCGTTAAACTCAAACTCTATAAGGGTAATATGATAAACGCAGGTGTTTGGAGCCCCTATTCGCTCTATAGTGAAGATATTGCAACCTTCGGTGAAAGTGATTATGACCAGAAGGATTCTGCCGGCTTTATCAACCTTTACGGTCTGCCTATAAAGGTACAGGCAATGGTTGATAAAAATAACGGAAATAAATAATAGTTCGGAGAAATATTTATGTCTAAAATTTGGGCTGGAAGAACCGATGGCATGGTAAATAAACTTGCCGATGATTTCAATTCTTCCATAACCTTTGATAGCCGTATGTATCGGCAGGATATTACGGGGAGTATGGCCCACGCCGCTATGCTTGGCGCTACGGGGATTATTGATAAAAGCGAGGCAGATACACTAATTGACGGCCTCCAAGAAATACTCGCCGATATTGAAAACGGAAAACTAAATATTGATATGAATAGCGAGGACATCCATTCCTTCGTTGAGCAGGAATTAACCGCGCGTCTCGGCGATATAGGCAAAAAATTGCATACTGCAAGAAGCCGTAACGACCAGGTTGCCTTGGATATAAGAATGTATTTAAGGGATGAAATTGATCAAATAACCACCCGTTTAAAGAAACTTATATCTGCGGTAACATCGAAAGCAGAAGAATATAAAGCGGCAATTATGCCAGGTTATACCCATCTTCAAAGGGCACAGCCGATTACATTCGGTCATCATCTTATGGCCTATGCAATGATGTTTTTAAGGGATTTGGACCGTCTTACAGATTGCAGAAAAAGGGTAAATGTTTCGCCCATCGGCTGTTGCGCTTTAGCGGGCACAACCTACGCTACCGACCGCTATTTTGAAGCGGAGAAATTAGGTTTTGACGACATAGCTATGAATTCACTTGACGGTGTTTCCGATAGGGATTTCTGTGTTGAGTTGGCTTCCGCGATTTCCCTTATTATGATGCATCTTTCCCGTTTTTCAGAGGAAATAATCCTTTGGTCTAGCTGGGAATTTAAGTTTATAGAACTTGCAGACGATTATACTACCGGCTCATCAATTATGCCTCAAAAGAAAAATCCTGATATGGCGGAACTTGTTCGCGGTAAAACTGGCAGGGTTTACGGTAATCTTATGGGCATACTTACCACCCTTAAAGGTTTACCGCTTGCTTATAATAAGGATATGCAGGAGGATAAAGTGGGTATTTTTGATAGTTGCGACTCAGTCAAAATGTGCCTATCTGTATTTGGAGGTATGATAGTAACCCTTAAAGCCAATACCGATAATATGCTTAAAGCGGCAGGTGGCGGATTTATTAATGCTACCGACCTTGCAGATTATCTTGTTAAGAAGGGGATGCCCTTCAGAACTGCTTATAAAATATCGGGCGGTATTGTTGCTGACTGCATTAAAAACAATAAAATGCTTACCGATTTAAGTTTGGCTGAATATAAATCCTATAGCGAATTATTTGATGAAGATTTATATAATGAAATCAGTCTTGAAACTTGCGTTTCCAAGAGAATCAGCGAGGGTGGCACTTGTGTTGCTTCCGTGGAAAAGCAAATCGAGTTAATTAAGTCAAAATTGTAGATAAAAACCGCACTTAATGTGCGGTTTTTACTATTTACAGGTAAATTTTGATATGATATAATTATCAACGGCAGGTGGTTTTAAGTATGAAAATTGCTGAGAAACTGAAAATGAACGGCGATGGAATTCGTATTAACGGCGCTATAAATATTGTTGCCTTCGGCGATAGTGTTACCCATGGAATTTTGGGCTATAACGAAGTAGGTTACGATACAACCTATTGGAATCGCCTTCGAAATAAAATTTTAAATATCAGAAATTATGTGCCGGTAAATGTGATTGATTCGGGTATAGAGGGCATTACCGCCAAGGATTCTCTTGATAGAATGGATAGAGATGTATTTGCGCATAATCCTGATTTAGTAATTGTTTGCTTTGGACTTAATGATGTGAATTTCCCGATAGAAGAATATACCGAATCCTTAACAACCATCTTTAAGCGTTGTAATGAAAAAGAAATTTTCACAGTATTTTTAACCCCCAATATGCTCAATACCTATGTGGCTGAAGATACCTTTGAGGGCTACAAAACCTATGCAGAAAAAACTGCCGAGATGCAAAACAACGGCAGAATGGATATGTATATGGAGGCCGCCCGCAAAACCGCAGAGGAAAATGAAATTCCCGTTTGCGATTGCTATGCTATGTGGAAGGATATCAGTAAAACTCAGGATACTACTATGCTTTTATCAAACCGTGTTAATCATCCAACCAGAGAAATGCATGAATTATTTGCAGATAATCTCTTTAAACTTATTTTTGCCGATGAACCCGAAATTTTAGAACAATATAATAGTAAAAAATAAGTCTCTTTGACATAAATTGAAACATTTTCTCATATGATTAAATAGGTCCTTTTAGGAGTTGATTGTATGAGGGAAAGCACAACAGAAAGAGCGGTTGCTCTTGGTGAGTACATAATAGAAACGGGCGCTACGGTGAGAGCTGCGGCTAAGGTTTTCAGCGTTAGCAAATCTACGGTGCATAAGGATGTTACCGAGCGTCTTTCCAAGGATAATCCGCAGCTTTATCGATGTGTGAAAAAGATACTTGAAAAGAATAAGTCGGAACGCCATATTAGAGGCGGAATGGCAACAAGGAAAAAATATAAAGGCATATAGAAAAGGAGTCCCGCGGGACTCCTTTTTGTCATTTAGATATATTCTTAAATTCCGTGATATCGGTATCTTCGGCTTTATAGTTTTCAAGATAATCAATTATCTCATTGGCATCATCCGAAACAAAGTAAAGTTTGCGGTTTGATTCGGGCATAAATTTTTCCGATATTGTGTTATCAAGCATTGCAATGAGAGGCCTGAAATAACCGTTAATATCAAAGATGGCAATGGGCTTTAAATGTTTACAAAGTTGTCTTAAAGTGAGAATTTCAAAGAATTCATCGTAGGTACCGATTCCACCCGGTGTTACCAAAAAAGCTTCTGATAAAAGTTCCATTTTTTCTTTGCGGTTACGCATTGTGTCAGTATAAATAAATTCGGTGCACTTATCATATAAGACTCCGTCAACCTTAAAAAATGAGGGAGCAATACCGATAATACTGCCGTTTTCGCGGCTTACACCTCTTGCAACGGCTCCCATCATTCCTTCTGCACCTCCGCCGTAAACAATACCGTGACCTCTTTGCGCGATTATTTCGCCAAGACTTTCGCCGCCGCTTATATATATATCATCTATAATATTAGATGACGCGCCGTAAATACAAATATTCACTAAATCACATCCAAATCAATTTCAGTTCCGTCGAGAATAGCGTTTACAAGTTTTTCACCTTGATACTCAATACGTAGGGAAAAGAAGGGCTGATTTTCATCAGCTATAAGTTCTAAAAATATTTTATCTCCTTCCCAAAGAGGAAGTGAGAGCAAATCCTTCTTGTCTATCCATTCGAGGTTGCCTTCATCGCATTCGCATATTTCACCATAGAACTCTTTCGCAACAAAAATATGCATATATTCGGTAGGCCATTTATCCGAAACAAAGGTTACTATGCCGCGATATTTTGCGTTTTTAACGGTAAGTCCCGTTTCCTCCAAAACCTCACGGGCATTACACTGCTCGGGACTTTCTTTATCCTCGAATTTACCGCCGATACCAACCCATTTGTTTTCATTTAAATCATTTTTCTTTTTAACGCGGTGAAGCATAAGATACTTACCGTCTTTTTCAATATGGCAAATGGTAGTGTTTATCATATTATTCCGTATCTTCCAATGATTTCTCTTTATCCACTTCCGGCTCGGTGGCTTTATGCTCGTAACCATCGATTAGGAACACGTTATTCTTTTTGTTGTCAACATCAAAAATACCGTTATATTGGATTCGCTCATATTCACTTAAGATTTTTTGATATGGTGAAGCTTGGCTCCATTTATAATAGTTGTTTTCAGCGTCAATATATCCAACAGTATCAATAACCGGCAACTGCTCTGAAAGCTTAATAAGATACTTATTGTAATCGGTGAGTTCAACGCCTGCAATATCAAGAAGATATGAGGAAAGATAATTCACGCTTAATTTATCAATAAATTTTTCTTCAATATCATAATTAGCCCAAATTATAAATGGGGTAAGATGGCGGTTTTGCTCCTGTTCGGGAGTAAGGTCGGAGAGGTCCTTTACACCTAGAAGCTCTGCAATAAAGGCAGTTTCGATAGAGGGTTGATGGTCACCGAACATACAAATAACGGTGGGCTCATTAACATTACTGAAATAATCAACTATCTTTTTGAAAGCGTTGTCTGTTTCCTTAATAAGTGATAAATATCGGTTTGCCTTTGGATAAACCCTTTCGGTTGAGGTAACATAAATGCTTTCGTTGAAGTTTGTACTGCTTGTAGTATAACCGCCGTGGTTTTGCATTGTAACATTAAAAGCAAAGAACGGTGAAGATTTATCGCGGTTCTCAAATTCATCTATCAGTACGTCATAATTGTAAGAGTCACTGATATACTGTCTTATAATCATATTGGGATTTTCAGGATATCTTTCGGTGATAAGAGACTGAAGATAATCTGCGTCATTACCGTTCTGCATATAGTCGTTCATAATAGAAATATCCATAATATCCTCAAGGAACATATGCTTATTATAACCCATATAGTTATATACGTTTACTCTATTCCATCCGCTCTTGTAATAAGGGTGGAAGGCGAGGGAAGAGTAACCCTGAGCTTCTAAAGTAGATGCAATAGAGGCAATAGGATTTTTGATATATAGCATATATGCATTACTGCCGGAAGGTAAAAATGCAGTAGTATGTCCCGTTAAAAATTCAAATTCAGTGTTCGATGTACCTGCTCCGATAACGGGAACATATAGGTTACCCTTAACCACATTTTCGCTCAAACTGTTGATATAAGGCATACATGGTTCGTTGGTTGTAAAATGTCCAAGGACAGATAAATCCGACCAGGTTTCGTTCATAATACAAATAATATTGGGAGTATTTTCTGTAACCTCAACCTTTGTATCCTCGTCCTCATCAACGGTATTTTCAACAAATCCGCTGATTTGGTCGGGGTCATAGTCCGTAGGTGTTGACATAAACAGATATTTGGTATTGCAGAAGAAGTTCCAAGCGAAACCATAGTTTCTGTAACCTCTGTTCTGATTCCAGAAGTCAGGTTTAATACCCATATCTGCAAAAATTGATGTAAAATAAAACAGTGACATTAAAACTGCAAAAAATGTTCCCATAAAAGTGCGGGAAACTACCTTTGTAATAGGATGGAAATCGGGCTTTTTAAGTTTTATAGCAACCACAATGATAAAAATGAAAATTAGTGTTGCAGTGAGAACAGTATATAGGAGTTTGAATTCATAGGTGTTTGCAACATTAGCTGCGGTCTTGATACTAAAGAAATCCATCGGAATAAAGGGCGTTCCTCTAAATTCCATAACATAACAATGAGCAAGCGCGAAACCGTAGAGAATAGCATTAACTACTAAAATCGCCCATTTTAAACTGCCCGAAATGGCATAAATAAGGAAATGAAGCAAAAGAATTAAAACATAGTTGCCGTAGAAACCCCGATGGGTCATATCGTAAATGAAGATTCCGTTAAGACATTCAGTCATGGAAATCGAAACGATAGGCATAAGAAAGAGAACACAAAAATGCCATATTTTGTGAATCCATTTGTTTTTAATTTTAACGGTATATGAAATTAATAAGCCAATTAGTAGGGGAAATATAAGACAAAATGCAAGTAGTATCCATTTTGTATCAAAGGTCTGAATAGTGAATTGCTTATGGTCAATTACAACAATTAAAACCAAAATAGCGGAAACAATAGTGCCAACTCTTTTGGAAAGTTTGGTAGAAGTGATTTCGAAATTTTCTTTAAGGAATTCTGGCAAAATTTCCTTAAAGAATTTTGGAATATATGTCCTGCAAAATTCGGGTAAAATAACGAGAATAAAGTTTTTTATCGATTTACAAATCAGATTAATTTTATCCTTCAAAAAGCTCATTAAAATATGCCTCTCATCAAAAATAATATATCAAAATATATTATATCATAAATTTCCAAAATTACAAGGGGATAAAATAAAGGACGGCAGAATAATTCTGTCGTCCTTCGAAATTGATTTTTTTAGATTAAATCCGCTTTACGCCAATATTAACAGTTTCGCCGTTAATATCCCATTCCTTAACGAAACCTTCTGTGGCAGAGTTATTAAGGGAATCCGCCAAAGTATCTTTTGAAATATCAGAAGATTTTTTAAGAGCGATATCAACAACCCTCTCGGAACCGGTTATTGTTATCTCAATATGGTCGGTAACATTAAATCCCGCATCTTTACGCATTGTCTGAATTTTACTTATAAGCTCTCTTACAAAACCTTCTTCAATAAGTTCTTCGGTAAGAACAGTATCCAGAGCAACGGTAAAACCATTGTCACTCAAGGTGTAAAAACCTTCTTTTTGAGCTGCTTCAATAAGCAAATCTTCTGTGGCGAGGGTTACAGTGCCTGAAGGAAGATTAAGTGTGATTTCTCCCTTATCGTCAAGTTCCTTTTTAGCGCTGTTGCCATCCAGTTCAGATAAAGCGGTACGGATTTCGCCTAACTGCTTGCCATATTTGGGACCCACTGTTTTAAGCTGTGGTTTAAAGTTGTAACTAACGAAATTATCAACCTCGTCGGTAAAGCAAACATTCTTAATATTAAGCTCTTCCTTGATGATGTCGGTAAAGTAGTCGCCTAAATCACTCTCGGATTTAACATACATATTGTTAAGCGGCTGGCGGTTTTTAAGTACTGCGCCGTTTCTTGCAGCGCGACCGAGAACAACGATTTCGAGAACACTATCCATATCCGCTTCAAGATTCTTATCGATATCATTTTCACAAACTTCTGGGAAATCACAAAGATGAATGCTTTCGGGAGCAGATTTAGCAACATTTCTCACTAGATTCTGATAAATGCTTTCGGTCATAAAGGGTATCATAGGAGCGGCGGCCTTAGCAGTGGTAACAAGGGCGGTATATAGTGTAAGATAAGCAGTTATCTTATCATCTGTCATCTCTTGCGACCAGAAACGCTCACGGCATCTTCTTACATACCAGTTACTCATTTCATCGGTGAAATCCTGAAGGGCTCTGGCGGCTTCGGGAATGCGGTAATTGGCAAGATTTTCATCCACAGCTTTAACCATAGAGTTGAGTTTTGAGAGCAACCACTTATCCATAACTGTAAGTTTGCTGCGGTCAAGTGTATACTCTGCGGGGTTGAATTTATCAATGTTTGCATAGAGCACATAGAAAGCGTAGGTATTCCAAAGGGTGCCCATAAATTTGCGTTGACCTTCGGTTACCGCTTTGCCGTGGAAACGGTTAGGAAGCCAAGGAGCAGAGTTAGTATAGAAATACCAACGAATAGCGTCTGCGCCGTAGGTTTCGAGAGCATCAAATGGGTCAACTGCATTGCCCTTGGATTTAGACATTTTCTGGCCGTTTTCATCTTGAACATGGCCTAAAACAATAACATTTTTAAAGGGCGCTTTATTAAAAATAAGGGTTGAAATTGCAAGAAGGGAATAGAACCAACCTCTTGTCTGGTCAACTGCCTCTGAAATGAAGTCGGCGGGGAATTGAGATTCAAATAAATCCTTATTTTCAAAGGGATAATGATGTTGCGCAAAGGGCATAGAACCCGAGTCAAACCAACAGTCAATTACTTCGGGAACGCGGTGCATTTCCTTATTACAGTGAGGACATTTAATGGTTACCGCATCGATATATGGACGGTGAAGGTCGATATCATCAGGGCAGTTATCGGACATAGATTTAAGTTCTTCAATACTACCTATGGAGTGAAGATGACCGCATTCACACTGCCATATATTAAGTGGCGTACCCCAATATCTGTTGCGGGAAATTCCCCAGTCCTGAACATTTTTAAGCCAGTCACCAAAACGGCCTTTACCAATGCTTTCGGGAATCCAGTTTACAGTGTCATTATTTTTGATAAGGTCATCCTTAACATCGGTCATCTTTATAAACCAGGATTCACGGGCGTAGTAGATAAGGGGAGTATCGCAACGCCAACAATGAGGATAATCGTGCTCGAACTTGGGAGCATCAAATAAAAGTCCCATCTTTTCAAGGTCTGTAAGCACAAGGGGGTCGGCCTTCTTAACAAATACACCTGCGTAGGGAGTTTCTGCGGTAAGATTGCCTTGACCGTCGACAAACTGAACGAAGGGAAGGTCATAGCGTCTGCCAACCTTGGCGTCGTCTTCACCGAAGGCGGGAGCGATATGAACGATACCTGTACCGTCGGTCATAGTAACATAACTGTCGCAGGTTATATAGTGACCTTTTTTATTTTGCTTTTCGCAAACGGGTTTAACGAAATCAAATAAGGGCTCATACCCTTTATATTCAAGTTCGCTGCCTTTATAGGTTTCGAGAATTTCATAAGCGGGGGTTTCTTCGGTAGCAAGTTTGCCGAGAATAGTATCTGCAAGTTCCTTTGCGAGATAATAGGTATATCCGTCAGCTGCTTTAACCTTGCAATAGGTTTCATCGGGATTTACGCAGAGAGCAACATTGGAGGGAAGTGTCCATGGAGTAGTTGTCCAAGCAAGGAAATAGGCATCTTCGCCAACGACTTTAAAGCGAACAACCGCACTGCGCTCTTTTACACTCTTATAACCTTGGGCTACTTCGTGAGAAGAGAGGGGAGTTCCGCAACGGGGGCAATAGGGAACAATTTTGAAGCCCTTGTATAAAAGACCTTTATCAAAAATCTGCTTTAATGCCCACCATTCAGATTCAATGAAATTATTATCATAAGTAACATAGGGGTTATCCATATCGGCCCAGAAGCCAACGGTTTTTGAGAAATCTTCCCACATACCCTTATATTTCCAAACGCTTTCTTTACAATGGTCGATAAAGGGCTCAAGACCATATTCCTCAATCTGCTCCTTGCCGTCAAGACCTAAAAGCTTTTCAACCTCTAATTCAACTGGAAGACCGTGGGTATCCCAACCTGCTTTTCTGGGTACCATACAGCCCTTCATAGTTCTGTAACGGGGAATCATATCCTTGATAACACGGGTTAAAACGTGGCCAATGTGTGGCTTACCGTTTGCAGTAGGAGGACCATCATAAAATACATAGGGTTCTCCGTCTTTTCTTTCTTCGATACTCTTTTCGAAGATTTTTTCGTTTTCCCAAAATTTTTCAATTTTCTTTTCATCTTGAACGCTAAAGTTGGGAGATACATTTTCGTACATTTCAAATACTCCTTTAAAACAAAAATCCCCGTCCATAATAGGACAGGGAGAGTTTACCCATAAACCACCTATTACGACGGACCAACATCCGTGAATCCCATAACGGAGGATTAGCCGGTAGGCCTTAATAGGAAATTCCGTTCACGCCACTGCTAAAGAGTGATATTCGCTGCTTTGCTCACATCGGTCTTACACCGTCACCGATTCGCTAAAAGAGAGCCGATAAAACAGTTACTGTCTCCATCAACGCATTTACGTAAATATATTAGCACATTTCTTTCAAAAAATCAATAGTTAAATACATATTTGATTGACTTAATTTTTTTCTTATGGTAGAATTAGTTATCAATAAAAGGCGGTGAATTATGCCCATTTCGTGTGAAATTAAACATATGTTTGAGCCAACCCCTCTCCAGTGCGGTCAAGCAGTTCTCGCTATGCTTTCGGGAGAAAGTGTTGAAAGTATTGTAAAAATGCTTTCGAATGATAGGGAGACCACTCTAAAGGATATGAAAGCCGCTCTTGAAAATTTAAGCATTTCTTTTACTGACGAGAGAAAAGAAGTGAAAGAAAAAACCGATTTGCCACCTATAGCTATTTTGAGTTTAGAAACTCCTCGCTGTTGGCATTGGTCTCTTTATTTTAAAGGAATTTTCTATGACCCTGAGTACGGAATTTTAGAGGATTTCCCGCCCTCAAACCGCAGATATTTTTGGGAAATTGTTGAAAACGATTAAAAACAATGCTATAATTGGTTTAACTTATGGAGGTAATTGATATGAATACCGTTAAATTTATAAAACTCGATGAAAATGCCATTGTTCCTTCTTATGGCTCAGAATGCGCCGCAGGCGCCGACCTTTACGCGTGCAACGGCGGCAATGATATTGAGGTTAAACCCGGTGAAACAGTTATTATACATACGGGAATTGCTATGGAAATTCCTGACGGATATGCGGGTATGATTTTTGCCCGTAGCGGTATTGCTCTTAAAAGAGGTTTAGCTCCCGCTAATAAGGTTGGAGTTATTGATAGCGATTATCGGGGAGAGATTATGGTTGCCCTTCATAACCATTCAAAAGAAACACAGATTGTTAGTGATAAGGAGAGAGTTGCGCAGTTAGTGATTATGCCTTATTTGAGGGCGAACTTTATTGAAGCAGATTCACTTGAAGACACCGAGCGTGCCGCAGGTGGTTTCGGCTCAACAGGAACAAAGTAATTTAAAAATTTAGTCGCCCGAAAGGTTTTCGGGCGATTTTTTGTTTATAAATCTGTTTTTTATATAATAATATAATATATACTTGACAACTGTGACAGTTTAGGGGTAAAATATAAAGAAATATATTGGGGTAATATGTTTTGGAATTTTACGACCGCGGGAATAGTGGTCTGTGTCATATTTTAGTTTACATATTGATAGGAGGAATTGCTTTAAATGAAAGAAACAAATAAGAAAAATAGTTATAGTTCCGCTAAAAGTAGTGTGCAAAGCGTAGTGAGTGGTACTTCAGGTAAATCCAGCAAAGCCCGTTATAATAAACAGGGCAAGGTTGTTAATAAAAAATCTCCAAAATCAGCACCTAAAAAATCGGCCTCTTCTAAAAAGGATAACACTATCGCTAAAAATCCAATAAGAATTATTCCACTTGGCGGACTTGGTGAAATTGGTAAAAATATTACTCTTTATGAGTATGAAGGTGATATGTTCCTTGTGGATTGCGGTATGAGTTTTCCTGATGAGGAAACACCGGGTATTGATATAGTCATTCCGGATTTTTCTTATGTGTTGGAAAACAAAGATAAAATTAAGGGCCTCGTTGTTACCCACGGTCACGAGGACCATATAGGCGCTATACCGTATCTTTTGAGAAATCTTAATGTTCCGATATATGCCACTCGTCTTACCATTGGTTTAATTGAGGGGAAGCTTAAAGAACACAAGCTTTTAAATGATGCCAAGCTTAATGTTATAAAAGCAGGACAAAGGGTAGGGCTCGGTAAGTTTACCGTAGAATTTATTCATGTTAATCACTCCATCCCTGATGCTGTTGCCTTTGCAATTACCTGTGGCACAGGTACGATAGTGCATACGGGAGATTTTAAGATTGATACCACCCCCATTGACGATAAGGTAATCGATATTTCCCGTTTTGCAGAACTTGGTAATAAAGGTGTTCTTGCTCTGCTTTCTGATTCAACAAATGCAGAAAGACCGGGTTATACCTATTCCGAAAGATTAGTTGGTGAATCTTTTTCTAATCTTTTCAAAAAGGCGCAGGGCCACAGAATAATAGTTGCAACCTTCTCATCAAACATTCACCGAATTCAGCAGATTATTGATGAGGCAGTTAAATGTAAGCGAAAGGTAGCAATTTCGGGAAGAAGTATGCTCAATGTTGTAGGCATAGCCGAAGAGCTGGGCTATCTTAAGGTACCCAAGGGTGTTCTTATAGAAATTGAGCAACTGAACAACTACCCCCTTGATAAAATTGTTATCATAACTACGGGTAGTCAGGGCGAGCCCTTGTCCGCTCTTCACAGAATGGCTTTTGGTGAGCATAGACAACTCGAACTTGTTCCTGGTGATACAATAATTATCTCTGCAACCCCAATTCCGGGAAATGAGAAGCTGGTTGATAAAGTAATAAACGAACTAATGCGCAAAGGCGCAAATGTGGTTTATGAAAAAATGTATGATGTTCATGTTTCGGGTCACGCTTGTCAAGAAGAACTAAAACTAATACTAAGTGTCGTTAAACCCAAGTATTTCATTCCCATTCACGGTGAACAGAAACATCTTTATAAACATGCTTTACTTGGCAAAGCGATGGGTATTACAGCTAAGAATATTATTGCCCCCACTAACGGTGTGGTAATCGAGGTTTCTAATTCTGAAATCAAAACTGCTGAAACCGTACCTTCTGGCAGAGTTCTGGTTGACGGACTCGGTGTCGGCGATGTTGGTAGCATTGTTTTAAGAGATAGAAAGCACCTTGCTGAAGATGGAATAATTGTTGTTACTGTGGCTATTGACAGTAATACGAGAGAGGTCGTATCAGGTCCCGACGTGGTATCCCGTGGATTTGTTTATGTAAAAGAATCCGAAGAATTAATGAACGACCTTAATGAACTTGTATGCGATATTTTAGAACGCTGTTATATTTCAAATATCAGCGACTGGAATACAATTAAAGGAAAAATTAAAGACGGCGTATCAAAGTTTCTTTTTGCAAAAACCCACAGAAGTCCTATGGTATTGCCGATGATAATGGAGGTATAGGTAAGTGCCTATACCCTACATAGAAAGGAAATAATTATGAAAGTAATTTTACTTGCAGATGTTAAAGGGAAGGGTAAAAAGGGTGAGCTTTGCACCGTGTCTGACGGATATGCCAGAAACTTTTTATTCCCCAAAAGCCTTGCCGTAGAGGCAGATAATGCGGCCATGTCCGAGCTTAGAAGCCGCGAGGAATCAAAAGAGCATCACAAAAAAGAAGAAATTGCCGCTGCTAATGCAACCGCCGCAAAACTAAACGGTCAAACTGTTGTTGTAAAAGCCAAGGCAGGTTCTAACGGTCGTCTTTTCGGTAGTATCACTTCCAAAGAAATTGCCGCCGAGATAAAGAATTCATTGGGAATTGAAATTGACCGTAAGAAAATGAAGGTTGCCGATATTAAAAATTTCGGTGAGTATACCGCAGAAATCAAACTTTATACAGGAATTGCTGCTACACTCACCGTAAAAGTAACGGAGTAAATTATGAAAGAGGAAAAAGTGTTATTTGACCTTGAAGGCCGTTTGCCTTATTCGGTTGAGGCGGAGCAGGCCATTCTCGGCTCGCTTATTATCGACCCTAAGTGTATAACAGAGGTTGCTCTTCAGGTTAAGGCGGAGTATTTTTACATACCTCAACATAAGGAAATATACTCTGCTATAGTTTCTATGTATGAACTAAGCCAGAGCATTGACTTTGTAACACTCCTTGAAAAGCTTAAACGAGATAATGTGTACGATGAGGCAGGGGGTAAGGCATATCTTACTCAGTTGGCGCAGACCGTACCTTCATCGGCAAATGTTATGAGCCATGTTGATATCATTAAGGATAGGTTTTTCAGTCGTGCTCTTAAAATGGCAGCTCAGGGAATCATTAAGGATATCGATGAAAATCTTATGGATTCCGATAAACTTATTGCCTCAGCCGAACAGAGAATTTATGATATCCGTTCGGGTAGCGATGTTGGCGGTCTTACCCATATCAAGAGTGTTATTGAAGGTGAAACCTACGACCGTCTCGGCAAACTTGCTGACCCCGAAACCAGAGGTGACTATATAGGCGTACCCAGTGGTATCGGTGAATTGGATAAGACCATAACAGGTCTTAATAAATCCGACCTAATTATTTTGGGCGCCCGTCCCGGTATGGGTAAAACATCTTTTGCGCTTAATATTGCCCGTAATGTTGCTATGCAAGCAGGGAAGACCGTTTGCTTCTTCTCCCTTGAAATGACAAGGGACCAGTTAGCACAGCGTATGCTTTCCGCCGAAGCGGGTATTAAGAGTGAAAAATTAAGAACTGGCGAACTGGATGCTAACGAGTGGACACGACTTGCTCAAGCAGGAGATAACCTTTCAAAAGCAGAGATATATTTTGACGAATCATCGAATATTACCGTGCCTGAAATGAAGGCCAAGCTTATGCGAATGAAGAAGGTTGACCTTGTTGTTATAGATTATTTGGGACTTATGCATACACCCAAGCCCAACGACAACCGAGTTCAAGAAATTTCTGAAATCACCAGAAGCTTGAAGATAATGGCTAAGGATTTGAAGGTGCCCGTTCTTGCCTGCGCTCAGCTTTCCCGTGCAACAGAAGGCAAGGGTAACAAATCTCATAGACCTGCCCTTTCCGACCTTCGTGACTCGGGCTCTATCGAGCAGGATGCAGATATAGTTCTTTTTCTCTATCGTGATACCTATTATGATAACGAAAAGGGCGAGGACGAGGATAAAGCATCACCTAATAAAGCGGAGTGCATTGTTGCTAAAAACCGTCACGGTGAAGTGAAAACCATTGATTTGCATTGGGACGGACAGTTTACAAGATTTACTTCTGTGGATGTGTTTAGATAATGGAAGAAAAGTTGTTGGAAGCGGTAGAGTGTTTTTCACTTCTCAATGGAGTAAAAAGCGTTACCGTTGCCCTTTCGGGCGGAGCGGATTCTATGGCGCTTTTATGCGCTCTTTCAAGCTTAAAAGAAAAATTAGGGATTAAGCTTTCCGCTGCCCACTTCAACCATAAAATCAGAGGCGAAGAAGCCGATAGAGATGAGCAGTTCGTAAAAGAACATTGTCAAAAAATGAATATTCCGCTGTTTTGCGGCTCCGAGGATGTTCCTAAATTCGCGGAAGAAAATCATCTGTCTATGGAACTTGCCGCAAGACAACTACGGTATAACTTTTTAAACAGTGTTTGCGAAGATGTTATTGCTACGGCACACACTGCCAGTGATAATCTTGAAACGATGTTGTTTAACATTGCCCGCGGCACCTCTTTAAAAGGAATTTGCGGAATTCCTCCTAAAAGAGATAATATTATTAGGCCTTTGATTCTTTGCTCTAGAGAAGAAATTGAAGACTACTGCAAAGAGAACGGAGTTTCTTTTGTTACTGACAGTACGAATCTTTGTGATAAATATTCTAGAAATAAACTTCGCCTTAAGGTTGTACCAGTGTTAAAGGAATTGAATTCGGCGGTAGAAAAAAATGCTTTGAGAGCGGCTCGTTCTCTCAGTGAGGACAATGATTTTATTGAAGGTATTGCAAAAGCAGAATACGGGCGGCGTTTTAAGAGCAGTAAACTTAATGTAGCAGGACTTAATAATCTCCATATTGCCGTTCAAAAAAGAATTATTAAATCATTTCTTTTAAATATCGGCGCTAATGATTTAGATAATATACATTTACTATCGGTTTTAAAAATTGCTTTAAACGGCGGAAAAACACAAATTTCAAATAGTTTTGATTTGATTTGTAGAGATGATTACCTTTATAAGTTTGAAGAAATTAAATCCGAATTTTCAGTAGAAATATCAAAGGAAAATTTTACTTTAACAGAAAAAAATAAAAAAGTTCATAATTTGTTATTAAAAAACGCAATTGACTGTGATAAAATAGTAGGCACATTGGTATTAAGAAATAGAATTTCAGGGGATGAAATTCGTCTTAAGGGAAGAAATTGTACCAAAACCCTTAAAAAACTTTTCACCGAGAAAAAAATCCCTCTTTGTGAGCGTGATGTTTTGCCTGTTATTGCAGATAACCAAGGTGTTATTTGGATTTATAATATGGGCGTTGCCGAACGCGTAGCAGTTGATGAAAAAACAAAAAGCATTTTTAAAATAAGTGCTGTGAGAAAATAAAATTTTATGGGGGATAATATATGTCGTTAAGAGATGATGTTTGTGAAATTTTAATTTCTGAAGAGGAATTAAAAGAAATTTGTAAGCGTCTTGGCGCACAAATCTCAAAGGATTATGAGGGCAAAAAATTGCTTTTGATTAGCGTACTTAAGGGTGCAGTTGTCTTTATGTCCGATTTGCTGAAAGAAATCACTTGTGATTGCGTTATTGATTTTATGTCCGTTTCATCTTATAGCGGCACCAAAACTACCGGCGTTGTTAAATTTAAAAAGGATATTGATATAAACCCCGAAGGATGCGATATTCTTATTGTGGAGGATATTCTTGACTCGGGTATTACGCTTTCGTATCTTAGAAATATCCTTCTCGACAGAAATGCCGCTAGTATTAAGATTTGTACTCTGCTTGATAAACCCGCAAATAGAAAGGCCGATATTAAGGCGGATTATGTAGGAAAAGTTATTCCCGATGCTTTTGTGGTGGGCTACGGCCTTGATTATGATGAAAAATATAGAAATTTACCTTTCGTGGGAATTCTCTCACCTAAGGTTTATGAAAAATAAATTATCCGTCAGATGTTAATCTGATATGGAAGGAGTATATCTCTTTTGAAGAAGAATGTAAAAAATATTATTTTAGTGGTGGGAATATTACTCATCTTTATTACCGGTTTTGCTTTTGTAAGCAAGGTTTATAAAGATAGTGCCGCCAAAAAAGATTACTACGAGATTGTGGAAATGGTTAAGAATAATGAGATTTCCGAATTCTCACTTAATCTCTATAATGGCGAACTTTCTTATAAGCTTCGCAGTGAAGGTAAGGACGGTAAAATTCACCGCTACACAGTTGCAAGCGCAACACTCTTTATTGAAGATGTAAGAGGTTTTCTTGAAGAAAATAATAAGGAAAATGATGCAAACAGCGATAAGTTTATAAAATACGATTATGAGGCGGGGGGAGAAACCTCATGGCTTATGAGTATGTTGCCCTCCATACTGCTTCTCGCTGTGATTATCGGTTTCTATATCTTTATGTTCAAGCGTATGAGCGCAGGTATGGGCGGCGACAAAACCCTTAATTTTGGTAAAGCCAAGGTCAAGAAGGATGAGGGACGCAAAAAAACCACATTTGCCGATGTTGCGGGCGCGGACGAAGAAAAGGAAGAAATGAAGGAAATCGTTGATTTTCTTAAAGACCCTAAAAAGTTTAGTGAGCTTGGCGCCAGAATTCCTAAAGGTGTGCTTTTAGTTGGTCCTCCCGGAACAGGTAAAACCCTCCTTGCTCGCGCAGTAGCGGGTGAAGCAGGTGTTCCTTTCTTCTCAATTTCGGGCTCGGATTTCGTTGAAATGTTTGTAGGCGTGGGTGCTTCCCGTGTAAGAGATTTATTTGGCGAAGCAAAAAAGAATGCTCCCGCAATTATATTCATCGATGAAATTGATGCTGTTGGCCGTCAGCGTGGCGCAGGTCTCGGTGGTGGTCACGATGAGCGTGAGCAAACCCTTAATCAGCTTCTTGTTGAGATGGATGGCTTCGGCGCTAATGAAGGCGTAATTGTTATGGCGGCAACCAACCGCCCCGATATACTTGATAGAGCGTTACTCCGTCCCGGTCGTTTCGATAGACAAATCACTGTTAACTATCCTGATGTTAAGGGCAGAGAAGAGATTCTTAAGGTTCATTCTCGCGGTAAACCCCTTGGTCCCGATGTTAATCTTGCAACTATTGCTAAATCTACCTCCGGCTTTACGGGCGCAGACCTTGAAAACCTTCTTAATGAGGCGGCTTTGCTCGCTGTAAGAAGTAATAAAAAGGCAATTACACAGGAAGAAATCGAGGAGGCAACTATTAAGGTTGTTATGGGTACTGAAAAGAAATCCCATATTGTTAAGGATAAGGATAAAATGGTTACCTCTTACCACGAAGCAGGTCATGCCGTTGTTTCCTATTTTCTACCTACACAAGACCCTGTTCATCAGATTTCCATTATTCAGCGCGGTATGGCTGCAGGTTATACTATGTATCTTCCCGAGGATGAAAAAGGCCATATTTCAAGAAATCAAATGCTTGAGCAGATTTGTTCGCTTCTTGGCGGACGTGCCGCAGAGCAGCTTACTCAGGATGATGTTTGCACGGGCGCATCTAACGATATACAAAGAGCCACCGAGTTGGCAAGAAAGCTTATTACTAAGTTTGGTATGAGCGATAAGCTGGGACTCGTTTGCTACGGCAACGATAATAATGAAGTTTTCCTCGGCAGAGATTTCTCCTCAACGCCCAACTATTCTGAAAAGACCGCCGCATTAATCGACGAAGAAATTGAGAGCGTGGTTATGAATCAGTATAAGAAAGCCCTTGAAATTCTTGAAAGCAATATGACTAAGCTTCACGAGGTTGCTAAAAATCTATTTGAAAACGAAAAGATTTCAGGCGATGATTTCAGAAAAATTATGGAAGCATAAAAATAAAACTCGCAACGGCAGTTGCGAGTTTTGCTTTTTGTGAAACCAGGTATTATTTGTTTTCAAGTGCCTTTATTATTTTATGTGATTCTTTATAATATGTTTCTACATTCTTGTCATATTCAAGGGTTGTGCCTTTAATGGTACGGCAGGAAATTGTGAGTCCCTCAGGGAGTTTAGTATATGTTGCCTTGTCGCAATTTTCATAGAATTTTTCATCTAGTTTTAAGGGCTCACCATTGAATATATCTTCGGAAATATTTGTGAGTTTATCATAGGTTATATCATCGGTGATAAAGAGTAGAGCATCAGCTTCACCTGCAATAATGGCTTGAATTTTAGTGGTCATATTATATTCATATTGGGCATTCTTATCATTGGCTGTATAAGAGCAGTTGAGCACCTGAATGTCTACATTGCCGTCACCATTAATATCGTCAATATGCTTAGCAAGATATTTCGATATATAATCATTATTCTCAACATCGATATAATTTGAGGTATAAATAACTACTTTTAAATCATATTTGCGGCGTGATGCGCATTGCGTAACTAGAACCGCAAGAACCACGGTAGTAAGTAAAAGGGAAATAATAGTAACTCCGTGGTAAAACCAAAGGTGTTCTAGTTTTTCCTTAAAAGTTTTGGGTACAATGGCAACCTCGCTTGGTTTTGGACCTGCTTTCACTTCGCCGCTTTGCATTTTTTTAAGCTCTAAAAAATCGTTGCGGGCTTTTCTTTGTTGTTTAATTGTTTCACTTACTTGTTTTTTAGCCATATTTATCACCGCATCTATTGTAACAAAATTATGAATATATATCAAGATAATAAATAGAAAAAACGACGAGTTTGTTAACTCGCCGTAAATTTTAATAATTTTCTGCTTTGATTTGGAAATATGCCTTGGGGTGTAAGCATACAGGACAGTTCTCCGGCGCGGAGGTGCCGATATGAATATGACCGCAGTTTCTGCAAATCCAAACCTTTGTTTCGCTTCTATCAAATACTTCGTTTTTCTTTACGTTATCAAGTAGTTTCCTGAAACGCTCCTCGTGTGTCTTTTCAATCTGAGCTATTGCTCTGAATCTTAGTGCTAAATCATTAAATCCTTCTTCCTCAGCATCCTTAGCAAAGTTTTCATACATAGTGGTCCATTCGTAATTTTCGCCCTCTGCTGCAGATAAAAGATTTTCCTCTAAAGTTCCGAAGCCGCCAAGTTCACGAAACCAAAGTTCTGCATGTTCTTTTTCGTTTTCTGCAGTTTCTTTAAAAAGCTCTGCTATCTGCTCATAACCCGCTTTTTTGGCAAGGGAAGAATAATAGGTGTACTTATTTCTTGCCTCTGATTCACCCGAAAAAGCATCTCTTAAATTTTGTTCTGTTTTTGTGCCGGAATATTTTGTTTTCTTTTCCATAAAAATCCTCCTTAGTAGTTTAGATTAGTATTTCCTTTAATTTTATAAATTATGTTATTGATTTTAACAAAAATACATGACAAAAAAGCACCCTATGTTTCGCATAGGGTGCTAACGGTTTATTGAGCTAATAATCTCTATGATTTAAGATAATAATCTTCATTTGATTCATTAGCACAATCTTTACAAATACGGGCAAACCAAGGATTTTTTTCAATGAATTTATACAGTTTATCGTAAGCTTTGTACCTTGGGATGCTGAAATATGAAAAAACTTTATTTTTTTCATTATTCTTTAAATCTTCAATCGTAAAATCATCAAAGTTTTCGATATTATCAAAATAGTCATATAAATATGCCTTGGCAAGATAATGTTGCGACTTAAGTGCAATATCCTTATCTTTAGAAGCACCCAGTTTGATAATATAAGGTATTCCTTCATCACCTAAATTATAAAGGGCTTCTATATCAATGGTTTCAAGTCTTTCTGCCTTATATGATTCGTAGTTGTATCTTGCGCAAACCGAGTTAACATTAGCGATACCCAGTGTTAATATTATGAGACACGCCGCAATTAAGGCAGTTTTAATTACATTAATTTTAATAATATAAATTCGCAAAATTGTGGCTATGAAAACTATTGCTAAAAATAGCATAAATGCGCTTGTTGTAATGCGAAGAACAGTCATACCGTAGGTTTCAATATAAAGCACCATTTTTGAGATTGCCGTTGCAATAATAATTAAGGTGAATACGGAGATAAAAGTTAATAATATTTTTATGCCGTTACATACCTTACCGTTTTCTTTTTTTGCAAGCAGTAAAGATAAAAATACTAAACAAAGATTAATAACTGCCACGACACTCATCTCAAAAAATCCCTTGCGGGCATATTGTGCATAGGTGACATCGATATCTGGCAAAAATCCCCTGAAGGCGCTAAAAAAGTATGCGAGTTGTGACAAAAGATATAAAAGATAACTTGCGCTTACTGTAGATAAAAACGATACGATATAAACATTCTCAATTCCTGAAAATGTGCTTTCCTTCAATTTAATTGCGCGGTCTGTTTTTAGAGATATTCCGTATGTAATCGCAAACAAAGAGAGAACTATACCGAAAACAGTTTTTAAAATGGTTGAAACGGTATTACTGAAAATATTATCCATCATACCACGAAAAGCATCGTCAGAAGATATAAGCAATGGTACAACCACAATTAGAACAGGTATAGCACATAGCAAACCAATAAGCGCTTTTCCTAAAGTTTTTTTACTGCCATTTGCATTACAGAATAGCGATTTAATGGTGATGTCGATGTTTTCGATAGTAGAGGCGGCAGAGAAGAATGCGTCAAGCGTCTGGCGGTTTGTTTTATCCTTACCGTTTACCAGAGTGTTAAAACATAAAAGTGATAGTAAAAAACTTATTACTATGCTGAAAAATCTAACACTTGCATTAGTAGTGCAAATGAAAACCGCGCTATTTAATAGTGACAAAATTCCATAGGAAACAGCGGGAACAATACTTTTATTATTTTTATAAAAGTATGAAATAAAAAGTACATTCATCAAAAGAAGTGATACCGAATATCCAATAGCAAAACCGCCGAATATACCAAAAATTGAGGATAAAATACAAGCTAATACGGCGAACAAAGAGAATAACGTATCTTTTTTTGAAAGATTAAAAAGCGGTCTTGTTTCACAAATGTCGGAAATTTGTTGCTCGGTCATTAAAGTGTTGTTATTTAAGGAATCCATAATCATTACTCCTTATCAATGTATTTAATTATATCTCCGGGTTGACAGTCAAGAGCTTTGCAAATTGCCTCAAGGGTTGAAAAACGGATAGCTTTAGCTTTGCCGGTTTTCAATATAGAAAGATTGGCTTGGGTTATGCCAATCTTTTCCGCAAGTTCAAGAGAGGTCATTTTGCGCATAGCAAGTAAAATATCTAAATCTATTTCAATCATATTACTGTCCTCACTTAAATAGTAAGTTCGTTTTCTGTTTTTAGTTCTACGGCGCTTTGCATAACATTTTTAACTACACGAAGCATAAGGCCGATAAACGCCGCTGCAATAGCGATAAAAGAAAAGGGAACATAGAATACTCCGCCAATTATAGTTATAAATGCAACGGCAAAACAACACCAAGAAATGCGGCGAAGATATTTAACATTGGGATTTATAAATATTTCGTGTTCCCTAATATTAAAGAGCAATCTTATCAGACTGTAAAGCGTGATATAGGCGAAAATAGCACAAGGATAAAAACAAGATTTAAAAAGAATTAGCATTTTTTCAATGGCGGCGCTTTCCGAATTCCAGCCGCGGTATACTGTAAACCACATTCTTACAATCCAAGGTCCTAAGAATAATCCCATCGATAAGATAGCAAGAAAAACAAAACATACCACAATTGAAAGTGTCACAGATTTTTCTTTGTTCCACATAAATTTTACCTCCAAAACCATTTTATACCATAATAGTAGCAGAAAAATTATCGTTTGTCAATAATCAAATTATCGAAAAACAATAATTGGTTGTGTTGATTGGGAAAATGAAAAATAAAAATACCCGCAATTGCGGGTATAAAATAATGAATTATTATTTTCTCATTTGTTTTAAGAATAGTAATATCGCTAATATGAATAGGATAATGGCGTATCCTAAAACCCAAAAGATATGTGGGAGGGCGCCGCTGAAATCGCCTGAAAGGATTGCTCTTTCCATATCTACGGCATGGACAAATGGTAGTAAATTGGCAATCTTCTTAAATGTTGAGCCAACAAGATCAAGGTCAAACCAGATACCTGAGAACCACGCCGAAAGATTAGTGAGTAAAGCACCGCATATACCACCGACCTGTTTGTCACCAAAAACGCTGCCGCAAAGAAGTCCTAAAGCAATATAAAATATAGAAATAGGAATAATGGAAAGAACTGAATATATAATATTTGCCGTGAAATCAAGACCAAGAAATAAAGCGGCAATATAGCAAATAACGCTTTGCATAAGGGATATTGGAATAAAGGGCAAAGTGTATCCAAGGATAAAATCCGCAGGTGTGAGTGGGGTGGTGTATAGCCGTTGCAGTAACAAACCGCTTCTATCCTTCGAGATAACTGTAGCTGAAAATAATGTAATGAAAGATAGACCGAAAACTGTAATTCCCGGCGTTAAACTATCTATTTCAAATAGCGGTACGGGGATATTGGCTTGTATTGCCCTTAACAATAGTAATATCATTAGGGGAAAGCAAAGCCCAAAGAATATATTTATTGGCTCACGGAGTATTTCCTTAATATTCCTATTTGCAAAGGTAAGCATTCTCATTTTACCACCCCCTTAACAATACTAATAAATGCATGTTCGAAATTATCCGTTCCTGCCGTTTCCTTAATCTTGTCAGCGGTATCGCAAACAAGCAGTTTGCCGTATTTCATAATAGCTATACGATCAGACAAAGCTTCCGCTTCCTCCATATAATGCGTTGTAAGAATAATGGTTATTTGACCCTTGAGAGAGCGAATCAATTCCCATAGTTCACTGCGTGCAAGCACATCTAGACCAAGAGTTGGCTCATCAAGAAATAAGATTTGTGGTTCGCTGATTAGTGCCAAGGCAATACTTAATCTGCGCTGCCACCCGCCTGAAAGCTTGCCTGCTCTTTTATCTATTACCGTTTCTAAACTTAATAATTTAATTATCTCTGCAATTTTTCTTTCCTTCTTATCCCTCGAAAATCCGTGAACACCGCAAATCAATTCGAGATTTTCTTTTACAGATAACCCAGCGGCAATAGCGGTTTCTTGCGGTGATAATGCTATAAGCGATTTAACCTCATCAGCATTCGTATTAACGCTTATTCCATTAAGAAAAGCATCGCCGCTTGTTGACCTTATAAGACAACATAACATTTTAATTGTTGTTGTCTTTCCTGCGCCGTTCATACCGAGCAGGGAAATCAGTTCTCCTTCTTTTACTTGGAGATTCAAGTTATCAACTGCAACTATATCCTTATATTTTTTGGTTAGGTTTTTCGTTTCTATTGCATACATATAATCGTTCCTCCTATATGGGAATGATTGCATTATATCACTTAAAATATGAAAAATCTCATTTTTCTTTTATTCGGTATTTTAAAAAGTGTAAATGGTAGTTTTATATATTAAAAAGGCATTAACCAGCAACGGTTAATGCCTTTAAAAACACGAAATACTATTATTCAGAAATTGGTTTCATCGTGGGGACCTCTGCCCCCGAAGTTACAAAACAATACCTAAGTGTACAAAACTCCAATGGTTTGGGGCCGTCTTTGTAAGCCATTTTTATAGCACAGAATATAACCCTTTGTATCTGTGCGGCATTTTGGCGTAGTGACTGGCGTACCATTGGCGTAGTAGATTAAATTTGCTTGTCCTTAAAGAATTCGCCCAAGCTTGTAAACTCTTTCTTTTTCAGTTCGTTGGTCACGTCGCAATAAATATCCATCGTTGTACTGATGTCTGCGTGGCCTAAAACATCCTGTATCACCTTTATATTGATACCCGACTCACACAAGCGAGTAGCAAAAGTGTGTCTCAAGCTGTGGCAACTAAAGGGCGGCAACAGAACGGGATCCTTATCTCCTTTGAGCAACACTTCATCATTACAATCACGGATGATTCTTCGAATGGCTTTGTTGAGTGTTCCTTGATGCTGAACATCACCATAGCGATTTATAAAGATAAAATCTGTATAGCAATCAACAATCGCTTTGCACTTAACCCCGGCATCCTCTTGGTTTTGCTTTTCAAGCAGGAATGCTTCTTTAACATCATCCATCATCGGTACGGTTCGTTCACCGGCTTTAGTCTTGGGGGTGTTTATACTAAAGGAACACCCGTTACCGTCACCGTGATTGTAGTATACCAAGGTGTGATTGACGTGGATAAGTCCTTCATCCAAATCAATGTCGCACCACCGCAATCCTATCAATTCACCGACACGCAATCCCGTGCCAAGCATAATAGCAAATACAGGATACCAGTGCCGATACACAGGATGATTTTTTAGGAAGTTAATGAACAGCTGTTGTTCGGGGATAGTAAGTGCCTTTCGCTTTTCTACTTGAAAATTATGGGACTGTTTCAGTTCTTTCAGCATGTTATCGGTGGGATTAAGACGTATGTATCCGTCATCCACCGCCAAGTTAAACACTTGATGAAGAACCGTATGCACATTATCAATGGTTGCTATGGTCAAAATTCTTTCGTCTGCAAGGCGGTTATAAAACCTCTTTACATCGGATTTTCTGACATTCGCAATACGCAGCTTACCGAATGTAGGGCGTACAAACATATTATACATATACTTGTAGTTCTGAAAAGTGTTATGCTTTAAACCTCGTTTCAGATCACACCATAGGTCAAAAACTTCGTTAACCGTTATCAAACGAATCTCTGTTTTAATGCCGTCCCTTCTATCAAGGATAATTTGCTCTTCTCGTTCACGAAGCTCCTCAAGTGTACCTGCGTATATCGAGTGGCGCTTACCATCGGGAGTGCTCCAACGGTAATCATAAATTCCGTCTGCTCTTTGGGATTCACCCTTGCGGAGTGTAACCCGATCTTTATCTAATCTTCTACCTTTACCTTTCTTTGCAGTCATATTTATCTAGCTCCTTTCAATACCTGTCAGCATTGAAAAGCACTATGATAGTATTTATATTATAACATAAATCCGTTATCTTTACAAGTACTCTTTTGGAGCTGACAGGCCTGTAAAGAAAGTAATTAAATCGAATAATTCTTTTCTATATATTCATCCAATTTCCTACGCTTGATCAGACGCTTTGTGCCGTTGAACAGCACGAAAGTACAATCAACCTTATCGGACAGTTTTCTGAGTTTGTTTATACCAATGCCCGAATAGGCTGCGGCTTCTGTCAGCGTTAAAGTGGTTTTCTCCCAAATTGGAACCTCTTTCATTGGCGATACCTCCTATATTATTTGCCTCCATTTCCGCCGGAGGTAGGCTTCGAAACATATAACATAAAAATTCTCCTTACAGGCGGTGACGGATGTCACCCCCGTTACATTCTTCCCTTGATTGTCCCTATATATCAATCCTACAGATTTTCGTCAGCAGGATATTGTAGTCAATTTAAATTCTTCCTTCATAATTTTAATTAATGGATTACTTTTTTTGCGGCTTTTCAGCCAAGTAAATTCTTGTCACTTCAGTCCGATGGTGACCTAAGTTTTCGCTTACAATCTTTCGTGCTTTCTTTGGTCTTTCTTGCAACGCTTCGGCGTAGGTTCTTTGTGCGTAGGTGTGGCGTAGTCCGTGCCATGAAATCGTCTCGGTTCTTTTCTTTTTACCGTCTTCGTATAAATCTTCACGGTTTTCTACTATGAAGTTTTTTCGGTTATAACTCATCCAGTTCTGCAATGAACGCTTTTCTCGTTGAACACCGCCCTTTTCACTTCCTGAGATTAAATAATCTCTCGGGTAACGACCTGAACACCTGGCATAGTTCAAATAATCAGTAATAATACCTCGTTGCTTTGCACTCAAATCAATCGCTCTTGTCTGACCGCCTTTGCCCTTTATAACAAGTTGCCCGTTCTTTAAGGCTGACATAAGGTATTCAATTCTAAGGGTGCAAATCTCTTCAAGCCGTAAACCAAACTCATGGGCAAAGTCTATGGCTATAACCACGTCCTGTCGACCTTGCTCGATAGCCAACTGTCGCATATCTGAAATTTCTTTATCTAAAAGCGAATGGTATTTTACGCCTGTTGCTCGTTTGGGTAGTGCCAACTTGCTATTAGGGGATAGCCTGTTTTTACTACCGGATTTTCTATGGAAATACCGTATGCCCGACAGATCGGATTGAATAGTTGCGGCTGAGTTATTATCTTTCAGGTGTTCCACATAGGCTTTAAAGTGCCGATCTTCCACATTCTTAAAGTTTTGCAGACGAAAATTATCGGCTAAAAACTTGCAGAATCTTTTTGTTGCCTCAAAGTACCGTGCTCTTGTTTTAAAGCTTAGCTCATTGCTGTGCCTATAGATAGACTCAACTTGAGCAAGTAAGTTCTTATACAATCCCGGATTTAGCACTGTAATATTATTAGAATCTGACATAGCAAACCGTCTCCTTTCTTAAAAATATATTTCAACGCAAAGATAGGGACCAAGCCTTGCGTAAAAAACTGTGTACGAAAAATATATAAAATGAAGTATTTTCGTCAATAAAATATCTTATCATCTTCTTACGAAAATAATTCTGTGGACGAAAATTTTGCCCTGCTCATTTGCAAATGAAAGTCATATATCATTTCAAAACGTAAAGCATAGAAAATTGCTTTCAGAGATTGTGCTGACCTAATATCGAAAAGTAAGTAATCTCAAACGGACGGTCAGCACAATCCTTTTTTACGGGGAATGAAAGTGATTTCAAAATATCATTTCAAAACTATTATCATCAAGCATATCGAAAAGTAAATCATCAATCATACAAGAGCAATATACAAATTAAAGTCATTGTTAAATGTAATCTAATATTAATCTATAATTACCCTATATGGCTCTTAAAAGGAAAGTCCGCAGGGCATAATACACCCACTGTCAATGGTGTGTGCGAGCCTTCATTTCTTACTGATTCTTCTTTGACGCGGGGTATTATGCCCTGCTCATCCCGGCTCTTCGACTGCGTCTCCGAGCCGTTTCTATCTGACTATCGTCCAATAGAAACGGCTCGGCTCCCCAAAAGAGAGTCATAAATCATTTCTAAAGGACAATCATCTATCATCATAGAAATGATAGTCATAGCACCTGCTTCTTGAAGTTCTTCGTTACCTTCTTCGGCTTCCTGCAGCTTGTCATTCACTAAAGCGAATGACAACTTGCAGAGAGCCGAAAAGCTTTAATCTTGTCCAAGTTTTGATTAGGCGCAGGTGCAACTCGCTCTCGAAACGTAAATCATACACTCTCGAAGAGACAGTCATAAATCTTCCCGAAGCGAAAGTTCTGTTTTTGTATTCTGCTGTAAAATAAGGTTAGTACTTGGCTTAATCTATTTTCACTTTAACGCAAGATTAATAGATTTTCCGTGCGTGTTCCCTTGTAATCCAAGAGTGTAAATAACCTTGTATTATTTACTGACGCTACGCCGAGTGCAAGGCATTTCAGCCC
>JAZNWP010000095.1:0-1511 GCA_045593385.1 Acutalibacteraceae bacterium | reverse complement strand
CATAACGTAACCCCCATCCTTTCCAAACAACCCCAAATCGCATTGTTTTCCCAAGTGCTGAAAACCCTTGTGCGGTCGGCGTTGCCGTCCGCTGTGGTGCGAGTCGAGGGTCGTTTACGACCCCGACTCTTTCACCTGCTTGATTTTCGACCCTTGGTCGCCGTAAAGTTTCTCTATCCTTGCCAACGCTTTTTGTCGGTACATTTCCTCTTGAAAGTGTGCGAGCTGCTGTTGGTAACGATTCTCCACCGCTTCTTGAATCGGGCGGATAGTATAGAGCAAGGTTCCGTTATGCTTTTGTCCTTTCTTCGTGATGACGGTGGTCGGCTCGGTGGTGATGAGCTGCTTTGCGACCAGTCCGTCGATGTGTTTTTTCACGGTATTCTTGCTCAGTCCCACCGCCGAGCCGATCGTCTTGTAGCTCGGGTGGCATTGAAATGTTTTCCTGTCCTCGCAGTACATGAGATAAGCGTACACCGCGATCTCCCCTGCTGAGAGATCCAAACAAAATATTTCATTCGGCAGAGGAAAATAATTTTTCACCGCATCGCGCTTTGGATATCGGTTGTACTTCATACGGCATCACCGTAATCTTTTTTCATTCCCCCTTACTTTGAGAAGTGGCTGTCCACCCACTCTCTGAATTTTTCTTTCGGCACGATCAAGCGATTGCCCACACGGATGACCGGGAATCCTTTCTCGTGCATCAGCTCGTAGGCTGACGACGGTGCCACGCCCAGCACCTTGGCGATGAGCTCTGCATTGAGAAACAGCGGAAGGTCATCGTAGCTTTGGTAGATTGATTTTTTCATTTCGTTTACCTCCTGATAGATTTTTTAGGCTTGCGCCTATGTATTTGCTGGCCGAGAAAAAGATCCCCTCACTTTTCATGGCAATTCGAAGGACGATTGAGCGGTAAAAATTTATCCCCTCACTAGTCCAAGGGAAAAAATCATATAGTTGACAACCAAAAATTTTAATTGTTTACAAAAAATTGATTTATCCCTTCACTTATACATGGGAATTCGAAAGGCATCCTACAACCGCTTTTCAAAAAGTTCCCTCAATAGTCCAAGGGAAAAAATCAAACGGTTGAGCGGAAAAATATTTAGCCCTCTACTTATACAAAGGAAAAATCGGGTACCTCTATGCGCAGGCAAAACAAAAAAGACCTATACATTCACGCACAACGAAACGAGGGGTGCAGCCTGCATCCCAGCTAGTTCGTATTGTGCATGTATGTATAAGTCTTTGAATTGCCCCTTTTGTATTTCTATTTTTATCCCACGGCCTCGTGGGTGCTATATCTTAACATAGAAATATTTATTTGTCAAAAAAATTTTGCATGTTTTTTCTTTGTCTACTGTGGAGCAGATTTTAATCCGCAGTTTTTACTCGACACGCAAGAGATTGATGCGCTCTTTCTTCAAGAGGAACGCATATGCCGCAAGCGATACGACACTATCGAAGGCGTTGCCGATAAAGTCGGATCGTAGCCATGTCGTTCTGTG
>JAZNWP010000094.1:0-13682 GCA_045593385.1 Acutalibacteraceae bacterium | reverse complement strand
CTGACAAGGATTCTACAAGGTACAAAATTCCCCACTTTAATGCGGTGAAGTGTAAAAGTTCGCAGTATTACTACACTAAAGCATGTTAGTCTATGCTAACAGAACATATGTACGGATATCTATTGTTAAAAAATTAACGTTAATAATTTAACAAACTTTTTACTGAAATATCATGTTAAATTTTTAACGTTAAAATATTCACAATATTGTGACAAAATTGTCAATGATTGACTCCAATGTTCACAAAATGTTCACAATTTAGTCACACATTATACACATTTATATTTTATAATCTATAATATAAAGTAATATAGTACATTGACAATTAGCATGGGGCTATCTATACCTATTTTCTGACTTTTAGGCTTTTTTGCCTAAATTGTCAGACTATTTTCTATACTCAATTTTTGGGTATGAAAAAAATGTCAATAATTGACAATTTAGCCCTTGCCATTCACGAAAGGAAGAAAAAGCATGAGTAAAAATGCACTTACTACCAAAACAAACGAGATATCTTTAAAAGGAGCACAAGAGCTTGTAAGTGAAGTTACAAGCGGACTTGAACTCGTACAAAAAGGATACTTGAGTATTACGCCTCAACTCGCTAAACTCTATGACTGTAAAGGGTTTAAAGCACTTGGCTATAAGAATTTTGACGAGATGTGTACAATGTTGTGGGGCATGTCGCACGGAACTACAGTAGGTATTAGGAAAGTATTTTCAATGGTTGGTACGGTATCCGCTAATAATGAGTATAAAATACCGGAAAAGTATCTTGAATATGGTTATACTAAGTTGCTCAAGATTGCGGAAAATAAAGTTGACTTTGAAAAAGCCAATATCAAACCATTTGAGGTTTTTACACCGGATATGACTATTAAAGAAATGATTGACACTCTCAAAACTGCCTTAGAGGATAAAGCAAAAGACCAAGACGACAATGCTATTGACACTACAGAGTCTACAGAGTCTACAGAGTCTACAGAGCCTACAGAGTTCACAGAGTCAAACAATGACATTATAGAAATAACACCCGAATTAGATGCAGAACGACTTCTGAATGATATTATCGGTTGTGCAGATATGATTAAACAAAAATATAGTGATTTATTCAAAATTGAAAAAATCGCTTACTTGGACGCAATCGTAAGTAACGCTAAGGAACTTAAAAAAGAAGTGAAAAAAGGGAAAAAATAAATAAAAATATTAATAGGGCACAATTTAAAAGTGCCCTATTCGATTGTCATTAATTGACATTTTTTTAACACTTTGGCACTTTATTATACTAATATGCTATTATATTACCACTTTGGCACTTTACTACTCTATCACATTATCGCTGTGCAGAGAGGAATTTATCACAATGTTTATATTATCTATAGCAATAATTTTTTATTTATCATACACAATAGCATATTTTATGACTAAATAATTATCATTTCCGTTTCGTTTCAAATTTGTCAATAATTGACATTTTACACTATCAACTGCTAACAATTCAAATTTGTCAATAATTGACATTTTTATACTATCAACTACTAACAATTCAAAGGAGAGCAAAAAAACATGAAAGCTTACATTAGTTCGTTATTACCATCTTATCTTGATTACTTTATTAATCCATCGGGAGATTACTTTTCACATTTCCAGCCATCAGAAGATAATACTCTCGTTGATTTAGAAATAACAATCAGTTCTATCACCGTTGGATATGATTCAATTTATATCGAATATCCTAACGGTAATGGTAGTTTCATCAAAGTACCAAATAATGCTTATCATAAAATTGAAATATTATAGAGGTTAAATCATGGCAAAAAGAAAAAAGAAAAGGAAAACAAATACTATTCCCGTTTCTCATTCTACAGCTGCCGGTTTTGCTTCTGTTTCAGATAATGACAATCCGTTTTCAGCTGTATTTCAGCAAGCGAAGTTAAACCGCAAGCCGCACGCTCGTCCAGCTTATCGAACAGAAATGTCAATTATTGACTATCGTACATTAGCATGGAAAGCAAGCGATTCTAATCCAATAGCATATCAGAAACTTGTTTCTGAAAATAGGCGGCTTGCTCGTTTAGCTAATTCAAGGCTCCGTTCATTAGAAAAAGCGGGATTAGATATGTTTGCATATGACAGAGCAATCACTTATTTAAAAAGCCAAGGTCGAACTCGCTTTTCAAGTAAATTCGCAGACCAGTCCGACTATAAAGGCATGATAACTCAAATAACTGAATTAGTTAATTTTATTAATGCCCGTTCATCAACTGTAGCAAATGCTAGAGAAATGTTAGAAAAGAAATTGGAAAGAATATCAGCATACACAGGAACTGCATATACAGAAGAGCAAAAATATCGTTTAGGCCGTCTGCTATCTAACGACTCTATTTCAGCATTACTTCGAGATGTAAGAGCAAACTCCGATGAAGTTTTAGAGCTTCTTGAAGAAATTTCAATGTCCGAGTTTAATGAAGAGCGACTTACAAATATAATAGACCGTTATCTTATGGGATATGACCCGTTTAATATTAATCTGAATTATCTCAATTATGACGACCTCATGGACGAATTACGCGCAGAAAATGAAAGGCTAAAGAATAGGCAAAATAAATGAGATACACAGAAAATTTACGAAGATTGAACAAATTAAATCTAATAACTCAGCAACTATCAGATGGTACAATCAAAGTAGACCGTATTTATTCTATTCACGATTTTCCATTTAATTCTGTTGCTGAAACAATATTTAAGATGCAATATTGTGGTGCACACCAAACAGCATATTATCGTGAGTTTGGTACATTCGATATTGAAACAACTACATACATAAAGTCAATTATTGACAATGAGCCTGAATACAATGCTTTCATGTATCAATGGCAATTCGACATTGACGATAAAGTTGTAATGGGTAGAACATGGCAAGAATTGATGAATTTTTTAGATAAATTGGCATATACGTTAAATCTTGAGCATAATCGCCGTCTTGTAATATACATACATAACTTACCATTTGAATTTCAATTTATGCGAAATTTTTTTCAAGTAGACGAAGTATTTTCAACAGATAAAAGAAAGCCAATTCGTTGCTTAATAAATGATGCTTTTGAACTTCGTTGCTCATATAAATTGGCAAATATGGGCTTACAAAAATTTGTATCAAATACACCTAATGCTAAATATTGGAAAAAATCCGGCGATTTAGATTACAAAGAATTTCGTTCGCCATTAACATTACTTGAAAACTTTGAATTAGCGTATTGTTATAATGATGTTCAAGGCTTGCGAGAAGCTGTAAAACACAAGCTTCATTCAGAACATGACACACTCGCTACTATACCAATGACTTCTACTGGTTATGTACGTAGAGAATTTCGTGCCGCATTTAATCTCAATCCTAGAAATCATTATTTATTTAGAGATTTAGCATTAAATCCTTTTCAATACGTGCTTTTAAAAACAGCGACCCGTGGTGGCAACTGTCATTGTAACCCAACATTATCGGGAGCTGTTGACGAACGCAACGTATTCTCTGACGTTGGTTCACACGATATGTCCTCGGCATATCCAGCAGCAATGGTTCAGTGCAAATTTCCAATGACACCATTTTTAGACCGTTCTCCAAAATTGTCAATTATTGACAAATTATTAGAGAATGGTGAACACGCATTACTTATTGATTGTGTAATACATGATATATCAATTAAAACACTAAATACAGTTCCATATATACCAAAAGCAAAATGCACTAAATTATGGAACCCTCGTATTGATAATGGTCGAGTTCTTTCTGCAGATTATTGTGGTATGGTTTTAACAGACATTGATTGGAAAATAATAATGTCACAATACAACCACGGTAAAATAGACATTCTGCATCTTTATTCGGCAAAATATGATTACTTACCAGACGAATTACGTAAAAAGATAGTTCAACAATATACTGATAAATGTATGCTTAAATATGGTGACCAATATCTTTATAACAAGTACAAGAATAAAATTAATGCTGATTTCGGAATGATGCTTACAGACATTTGCCGTAGAGAAATTTCATATACTCCATCATCACCCGATAAACATGGTAACCCATTCACTTTAGAGCCATTTGATATTTACAATTCAATGGCATCATATTATAATTCTCGTAACTCCTTTTTATCATATCAATGGGGAGTGTGGGTAACAGCGCACTGCCGTAACCGCTTACAAAAAGCTATTGATAAAGTAGGAATTGACTCGCTCTATTGCGATACCGACTCACTTAAATATCTAAACAATCACGACTCTGACTTCGAGGAACTCAACAAAGAGATTTTAGAAGAAGCGGAAAAATGTCAATTATTGACAAGTTGTGATATAATTAACCCCGAAACTAATAAAAAAGAACATTATCAATTAGGAGTATGGGAAAAGGAGAAAACATATGCCAAATTTAAATCACTCGGCGCTAAAAAATATGCTTATACGTACTACGATTCCCCCGAAACTCTCTGCATTACGGTCGCAGGCTTATCAAAGTCTAAAGGTGGAGCATGGCTTTCAGCTCACGGCGGAATGTCAGCATTTTGTACCAAAACTAAAATACCACCTCAGCACTCCGGCAGAACCGTTTCTCAATATATAGATTGCCGTGAACCTTACATTCTTCATATACATGGAGAAAAAATACTTACAGCTTCAGCAATCGCCATTTATGAAACTACATATCAGTTCGGAATATCAGATGAATATTCAGAACTATTATCAGATTTAGAAGGGGTAGGAATATAATAGTACAGTTATTTACTTACAGCAATGTCAGAAATTTCGAGTATATTCAGGAAAAGGAGAATGAAAAAATGAGAGCACGCATTACAACAAAATTTGGTTCAACTATTACAATAGGAAATATAAGAGAAATGTCACATACAAAAGATGGTATGCTTATTTTGCTACCAAATTCAGGAACAGTTCCCATTTCATTAGATGGTACAATACTTATGTATTCAGAAATGCCATCTTTCGATACACGTACTATACGTAAACTCGATATAGACTTTTAATCAACTATTAACAATTCAAAAAAAAAGGGAGAGTAACAATGAAATTATCAGCTAAACGTATACCAACAGGTGAAATTATAACAATCTCAGATATTGTCACAATAAGCGAAAGTATAACTCATGATATTTACTATTTATCAGGCGAATATGACCCAAGAACCACAGAAAAAAGGCCGTTAAACATAAGTATTGATGGTATCAATATGCTAAAGACGCACTATATAGAATTTGATACAAAATTATATTGTAATGTAAAATTAGAGCCTACATCAAATTGTCAATAATTGACAATTTGTAGGAATATACAATCAACTATTAACAATTCAAAAGAAAAGGAGAAAAACAATGGAAGAAATCAGAACAAGCAATTTTACAGCAAAGGACATTTTTAATGCAGCGACAGCTACACCTCTCAAAACAATGATTGGCAAGACAATCCCAATCACAGCACTTTGGATTACAGAGCGCCCCGACGCTGACGGAGTAGTTCAGATAGTAGCTAGCCTCAAAGCAGAAGATGGTACAATTTATGGAACAATTTCCGAAACAATTATTCGTGCTGCAATCGCTCTACCCGAGCTTCTCGCAGAATCGTCACCTGTAAATGTAGAAATCGAGGAGCGTGAAGGAACAAAAGGACATTCATTTCTTGTAATGCATTTAGCGTAAAGGGGAAAACATGAGCAAGGAACAATCTAATTTTTTCTTTGACATAAGAAATCGCTCAGATATGCCTTTCCAAGTTTATATTGGCGGTCGAGGAATAGGAAAGTCCTACTCAGCTCTCAGAGATTTAGCAGTTAATTTTCCGCAAGATGAAAAGTGGATTTACATGCGTAGAACAGGTAAAGAAATTGAAGCGTGTTCTACTGAATTTGGGAATCCATTCAAAACAATCAATCACGACTTTGGGACTAATGTAGTCCCAGAGTCTGGCGGAAAAGGTACGGCAGAATTTTTTTATGACGAAAAAGATGAAGATAATCCAAAACTATTAGGTTATGGTGTAGCGTTATCAACATTTGCTGGTTTACGTTCAATGGACTTATCAGACGTAACTGTTACTGTTTTTGATGAGTTTATACCTGAAGCACAAATAAAACGAATAAAAGCAGAAGGAGTTGCTCTTCTTAATTTCTATGAAACAGTAAACCGTAATAGAGAGCTACAAGGCAGACAACCAATGCGCTTAATATTACTTGCAAATGCTATCGACCTTTCCAATCCAATACTTGAAACTTTAGGTATAATTGGAGAACTAGAAAATATGATTACACATGGCGAGCATAGACGTACTATACCTCAACGTGGATTATATATTGAGCGAGTAGGCAAAGTTGGAGTAACCAGTGCAAAACGTAATACTGCTCTGTATCGTCTAGCTAATGCTGATTTTACAAACGATACTTTAAATGCGGAATTTTTATCGGCAGATTTGACGACCATCCGTAAAAATGTTAATCTTAAAGAATATAAGCCATTATTTCGTTTTGGTCAATACGTTATATTTAAAAGCTCAAAGAATTTCCATGTACAAAGGTCAGATATAACAGTAGCCAAAGTATTTCCTGAGTCGGCTGGAATTAAAGTGCGCACGTTCTTTGCACCGACATATCGTGTAGCACGTTCATATGGAACGATTACATTTGAATCATACACAACACAAGTATTTTTCGATAGTTTGTTTCAATTCAACATTACTTAGTTAGGTTGGGTAGAGGGGAAGTGACTAGCAAGCTGATAGCAAAACCAACTCCCAGAAGGAGTGTCCACGGGTGGTTCCCGATAGCCTCTACCTTTCCAATAAATTTCACTACAATAACCAATGTAGTCACAATCGCAAACAACGCAACCGTTAATAAATGTCAATTATTGACATTTTAGAAAGGAGTTAATATGCCAAATGAGCAAACACTTAGTACCAAAACATCTATTGTCAGTGAAGAAACCGACGCGCAAGGGTCTCAAAGCATCGAATCAGAACAGATTCAATCTGAAGAAAACGGGAGCATATCTGGGAAAACGAACACAGAACAGGTAGATAATTTTGCACAAATGTACGACATGCTAACAGAACGTGATACAACAATCAAAAACTTAAAAGAGGAAGTCGCAAATCTAAAGAAATCCAATACTGAACTTTTACTTAAAGTGAATGCATCAGCTTCTTCGGGAGCCCCAACTAAAAACCCATACGAGAAATTCATAGATGCAATGGTTTCTCGTTAAAATTTGTCAATAATTGACATTATAAGGAGAAAATATGGATACAAATCAGATTTACGATATTGTTAATGATGCCGCCCAGCAGACAATGGGAGAATCAGCAATTATGGCTACTGACACAGCTTCTCTTGTAGCAATGGGGAATGCAATTCTTTCATCATCTACAAATACAGAATGTTTCATTGATACACTCGTTCAGAGAATTGGAAAAACAATGATTTCATACCGTCCTTATAAATCGCAGTTAGGTTTACTCGCTGTATCAGATATGACTATGGGCGCAATTATGCAGAAAATCAAGGTTAAAATGCCAACAGCGGTTGAAGATGTCACAACGCAGTTAATTGATGGTCAGTCAATAGACCAGTATATTATTTCAAAACCAAGAGCCACACAGAAATTGTTCGTTAAAAGAACGCCATATACATTTTATATCACAATTCAGAAAAAGTGGATACGTGAAGCATTTGCAAGTGAAGTCGCCATGGGTTCTTTTATTTCAGCAATATACGGCGAAGTTGAAAATGCCCTTGAGCTTTCGCAGGAAAACCTCGCCAGACTATGTATGGCAAACTTTTTAGCTACAATTTCAACAACTACTAGCAGAGTTGTACCTCTTGTTACAAATTACAATGCGGCTTCTGGACGTACAGTACCTCAGGGAGAAAGCGCTATGCTCGATGAAGCTTTTCTTCGCTATGCTCTTGGAAGAATGAACAACATTTCAAAGAAAATGAAAACCATGTCAACATTATATAATGATGGTACAGAAACACGTCACTCACCTATTAACACACAGAGATTCGTATCTCTTGTTGATTTCCAGACAGCACTTGAAACACAGGTGCAGTGGGCTGCTTTCCACGAGCAATACGTTAAAAAACAGAACGGTATTGAAGTACCTTATTGGCAGGCTGCAAAATCACCGCTTGATATTAATCTTATTATTGAGGGTGATGATGAAGAACAGGAAGAATCAACAACTCTTACAAATATTGTTGCATTTATCCACGACCGTGATTCACTCGGAACATATCGTAAAGAAGTTGAAGTTGCAACAACTCCACTTAATGCACGTGGACTTTATACAAACCAATTCTGGCACATGAATGATTTATACTTCAATGACATAACAGAAAACGGAATTGTTTTCACCCTCAACTAATTTAATTCGTTAGTAATGTCAATAATTGACATTCCGCACTTCCCATGTGGAAGCCCTCAAATTGTCAATTATTGACATTTACTATAAACACCTCATAAGAATAGTTCAGTAAAGGAGTAGTATATGAGTATAACGATTGGATTCAGTACAGATAGCAAAAGAGAAAATTCAACAAAGCAACTGCCAATATCAAGTTCCCATGATTGCGTTTTTAAAAACGGATGTTCAATGCTCAAACCTACTCTTTTACTTGAACTAGAAACAAGTACATTTCCAGTATATACAGCATTTAAGATTGAAAACAGATATTATAAAATTACAGACATTCGCTCAGTACGTAATAACCAATTTGAAATTGATGGTGAGATTGATGTGCTTGCAACCTATAAATCAGAAATACTAAGCACTACAGCATATGTTCTTTATGATGGAGTTAATAATACTGAACTTATTGATAATCGTTTACCAATGAAAACTACTAAGGCAGTGTCAGCATCATCAGCACCATGTCCTTTACAAGTTGATGGCGGTTGTTATATACTATCTTTGACGGGTTCACACGACACAACAGGCATATATAAAGTTTCAAGCAGTGAATTAGCAGGATTGATAGATGACGTTTCAAATATTATGGACGATTTCTTTCCGCAAACAACACCCCCATCTCCTAGTGGTTCCACGATTCAAGATATGATTGAATATGTTGGAGATACGCTTCAATTTATAATAGATAGAGTAAAAACAGCAATTTCAAATTTTTTTGGTAGTGGTTCCATTCCAGAAAACATTAGGGAATGTCGATATATACCATTCAATAGAGGTACAACATTAGGGCAAAACAAAATTTACCTTGGAACTTATGAAACACAAACATGGCTATCTAAATTAAATACAGACACTATAGTAGATTCAGCATCAGTATCCATTCCATGGCAAGCATCTGATTATCGTAGACGTTCACCATTTACTGAAATTTACTTATATATACCATATATAGGTATGACAAAACTTTCAAGCGAAAATTTAGTTAATCAATCTTCAGTAACAGTTCAATATGCTTTATCAGTTCGTGACGGTTCAATCGTTGTAACAGTAACAAGTGGTAATGAAGTATTAGGACAATATAGCACGAATGTATCAGCATCCGTACCAGTCGGAGTTTCAAATATAAATATACCTAGAGCAGCTCAATCTATTCTACAAGGAGCAACCGCAATAGCATCAAATAATCCACTAGGTTTAGGATTGGCATCTATAAATTTTGGAGATTCAGTAACGCCAAACTTTTCATGTATAGGTGGAATTGATGGTATAGCAGCAACAGCAGCCAATCAAAGCGTAACTTGCTATACAGTATTTCATGATACTATAGTTCCACCAAATTCAGAAATAAATACAATAGGTTCACCATCTATGTGCCCGAAACAACTCGCTTTATTAACAGGCTTTGTGCAAACCTCATCAGCATCAGTTGAGGGAGCAATGACGTCAACAGAACGCAATCAAATAAACAATTACCTCAACAGCGGTTTCTTTATCGAATAAATTGTCAATTATTGACAAATAAGGAGTTAATATGTCGGATAAATCAAATAAAAGTTTTTTAAAAGATTTTGCAGTAGCAATACAATCTGCATTCGCTACAAAACCTACAGAAGTATCAGGTATTGAAAATATCGCATCAGCATATTACTTCCAATACCTCTTACGACTTGTAAAAGGTATATTTGAAATAAAAACACCGGACTATTGGGACACAGATTTTATTCTCAATACTCTCTTACTAAATGGAGTATTTGCTATCTTTGAAAACAATTCAGAACCAATAGCTTTGAACTGTCAGCCATATGGTGTAAATGTATATTACAAACCAACTTCATTTAATATAGCTAACCCAGTACTCGGCACATTTGATAAAACTATTGGAGTTGATGGCACTATTATATACCTTGAAGAAGAACCAACAATGAACGCTTCATTCCGTACAATTCGCCCACTACTTACTAAATACTCTTATCAGCTCGCTGCTTGTGACAAATGCATAGACCAATCACTTATGAACTCTGGAGTTGCAGCAATTTTTTCTGCACCAGATAAAAAAACAGCTGAATCATTTAGAGCAATGTATGATGATATTTCACAAGGAAAACCTGCAGTATTTGTTGACGAAGCTCTAGGCTTGTCAAGCGGTTCCAACCGCACTCTCCAATACACACCAGCAAAAGACAATTATGTATGCGATAAAATACAAATCGAAAAGCGCTGTATTATCGAAGAATTTCTCACAGCCATCGGAATAAATAATGCTAATACTTCAAAAAGAGAACGTCTTAATTCTGATGAAGTTAACTCTAATAATGATGAATGTTATGTAGCAACCGCCGTATGGCGACGCAACTTGAAAGAAACGGTGGCGAAAGCACATGACATGTTTCCAACCCTCTCGTCATCATTCTCCTTGTCAATCCGCGATTTGTCAATAATTGACAATTCACCATCGAAAGCTGACCAAGCCGACAAAAGCAGGGAAAATGAAGATGAAAGTAATGAAGAAAAAGGTGGTGACGAGAAATGACATTTTTAGATATGATTGAACTGTACAATATAAGAAAAGGCAATGAATTAGATAATATTGAATCTATATTTGCAGATATTGATATTGATAGTAGAATTGATAAAAGTGTCATGTGTGGAGTAATACTAGATAGATGCGGTGCAATGAGATGCATTTACGAAACTACAGCAACATTTAAATATTTCAGTGACAATTTCTTTAAAAAGTATAAGTGGAATATAGGGAAGATGCTAGACACATTAGATTTTGAGTATAATCCACTGACGAACTATAAAAAGAATTGGACAGAAACAAGTGATATTCACCAGAACTTAGATACAACTGAGGGAATTGAAGATAGTAGAACAACGCAGAACACAGGGACGCAGTCAACAACAGACACAGGAACACAGACGACAGCGGACACAGGAACACAGACGACAGAAGACACAGGAACACAGAGAAATGAATATAATAATGAAGAAGAAAATACTATTAGTGCCATGAATAGTTCAGATTATGAGCCGGATAATAAAAAAGAAAGTAACGGTGATAACACAAGAACAGATAATCTCAACAGTACAAGAACAGATAATCTTAATAGTACAAGAACAGATAATTTAAAAGAAGTAGAAGAGAGGAACAATTCGAGAGAAAAAAGTGATGAATTAACATGGGAAGAAATTGATACACATACAGAAAGCGGTAACGTGAATAGTGACTATCAAGACTTGATTGAGAAAGAAAGAAAAATTGCGGAATTTAATGTGTATGAATGGATTAGCAAGAAATATGCTAAAGAAATGATGCTAATGATATATTAACGAAAGGGGGATATAAATATGAGCTATTTAGACCATGACTTTCCCAGCACTCGATTTTATGAAAGCGACCTACGGGAAATGTTAAAAGATATAAAAAGCTTGCTAGAAAGAACAGATGCATTAGAAAGCTGGAAAAGCGCACATGAAAAAGAATATGAAGAATTAAAAGAAATAGTTGATAATATTGTAAATGGTATCTTTCCGAATAAAATGTATGGCGAACTTAGAAGATGGTTTACTGATAATGCATTTAGTTTAGTTGGAAATATGGTGAAATTTATAACTGTTGGAATAAATGATAATGGTTATATATATTTCCAATATCCCGAACAATGGAATGTAATAAAATTTAATACAACGCAACTTGATATTTCAACACCATTAGAACAGGAATATGGACATTTAACAATATCATATTAAGAAAGGAGAATAAAATGGCTGATTTACAGTATATTGGAGCAAGATATGTTCCTAAATTCTATGACAATCCAGATACGGGAGATAATAATTGGAAATCTGGAGTAGGTTATGAGCCATTAACAGTAGTAACTTATAATAATGATACGTACACATCAAAAAAGACTGTTCCGTCCAATGTTGGCAATCCATCTAGTAATCCTGCATATTGGGTGAAAACAGGGAATTATAATGCAGCATTAGAAAGTTTACAAGCATCTATTAAAATTTTAGAGGATAATACAAGCAACGGCAGTGATTATATTTACAATAAAAAAATTTTATTTGTTGGTGACTCTTACGGAGTTATTACTGACAACTGGCCTAGTCAAATAGTTAGTTTACTTGGAATTGATGCTGCGAACTACCAAAATGTATGTGTGTCGGGTAGTGGATTATTAGATACTAACGTTGATACATGGCTTGCTATGGTTACACGTTATAATGGTGCAATCCCTCGCGACGAAATTACCGACATAATTATATGCGGCGGCATTAATGACATGAGAAGTGAAGATGCACCCACAATAGCAAAGATTCGTAATGCTTTATGGCATTTAATTCAATATTGCCGAAATAATTTCAATCATGCACGTATTTATGTTGGTTTTATTGGTTGGGTTCGTGCATTAAACAGTACCGGTGGCGAAATACGAAATAATATAGGCGAATATGGTTTGCCTGCATACCATGAAGTTGAAACGTGGGGCGCTACTTATCTTACAGGTGTTGAAGCTGCGGTGCATGACGCGAGATTGTTCGATTCAGGAGAGAATACACATCCAAATAGTAACGGCGAACGTCAAATAGCATTAGCCATTATACAGGCATGGTTAGGTGGCGGTTATCACAAAACTACTGTTTTATCTACCGGCGACGGTTCGACTTTTAATACTGTAGATTATACACCTAGTGCTGAACATGCAATTTATTCAACAGCCGATGGATACGGTGTTAACTTATATGGACGAGCTACTAATGTTGACATTATTAATAATATTTCAGTTAATGCAGGCGATTTTGTTACATTAACCGGATTCTTTACACATTTAACATCATTAATGATTGGCAGTAACGCATCAGGTTTTAAGGCACAAGACACTTTCGATTTACCTATAGATTTGGTCTATGCTGGTACTAGTGAATTGCATTTTGTATCAGCTGCGTGCAGTATGATGTGCGACGGAACTTGTAATGTTGCTTTCCACGCCCCAATAACTGGAACGATTGGTGGTTTGAAATTAAAAGCATTTCAGAGATATATACCAATGTATGGTAAATAAAATATTATAATTAGAAGAGCGTTTATTTGTCAATAATTGACAAAATAAATGCTCTTTTTTAATTATAATATAGGGTGGTCTTTAATTGTCAATTTATTGACAATTACTCGTAGAACCCTTGTCAGAAATTGG
>JAZNWP010000093.1:0-1833 GCA_045593385.1 Acutalibacteraceae bacterium | reverse complement strand
TATTTCTCCATTCCGCAGTCATATGCATTTTTTGATACAACCTCATCATAGTACATCGTGCCATAAAGTCTGTATCCGCCTGCAAAATTGTAGGCATCAAAACCGTTTTGCATAAGTATTCTAAGTCGGATCGTAGCCATGTCGTTCTGTGAGCCAAGGGGTTGATAATATGCCTTGTCTTCCTAAGACCGCTTGGCCTCCGACTTGGCAGTTCTATTATGAGGATATTCCATCACTTCAAAAAAGAGATGATGTCACGCTTTTAGATACAAGAACCGTCTATGAAAATATGCATGGTCACGCAGTGGGCATTATCAATATCCCAGTTGATGAACTGCGTGAAAGACTTACAGAACTCGATAAATCAAAACCTATATATGTGATGTGCCAGAGCGGTTTAAGGAGCTATCTTGCGACAAGAATACTTATGCAAAACGGTTTTGATGCTTACAATTTTGCAGGCGGATACAGACTTTATGGCACGATGTACTATGATGAGGTTGTATCAAAAAATGCATATGACTGCGGAATGGAGAAATAGAATGTTAAATAAATTATTAAAAAGTGTATTAGACCAGGACATAGCCCCTGTCGTTGTTTGCAATATAGATGATATAATTGTATATATGAATCCATCTGCGATTACTCGGTATCACAAGAATTTGACGGGCAATAGCATTAAAGACTGCCATCCGCCAAAGGCTAATGAGCAGATTGATAAAGTGGTTGCGTGGTTTCGCGAAAGCAAGGATAATAACATCATATACACCTATCGCAATGACGAGGAAAACAAGGATGTGTATATGGTCGCTCTTCGTGATGATGACAAAAACTTAATTGGCTATTACGAAAAGCACGAGTACAGGAACAGAGAAACTGTAGGGCTTTATCAGCCGAAGAAATAAGTTTAAATTTGACGAGGTAACCCAAATGATAGAAATTAAAACTTGGATGGATAATTTTTTGAAAACCATAAATGACACTTTTGGAGACCGTGTGTGGTTTGTCGGTCTGCAGGGTAGCTATGGTCGTGGCGAGGCAACAGAAAAAAGTGATATTGATATTGTTGTAATACTCGATGAATTGTCCCCTGCGGATATAAAGACCTATAATACGATGCTTGATACCTTGCCGAACAGGGAATTGATTTGCGGATTCCTTTCAGGAAAAAGTGAAATCTTAAACTGGGAGTCTTCAGACCTTTTTCAGTTTTATTATGATACAAAGCCGATAAAAGGAAGCCTTGATGAATTACTGCCTAAGATTACCGAAACTGCTGTTAACAGAGCAATAAGAATCGGTGCATGCAATATCTATCACGGCTGTGTGCATAATATGCTGTATGAAAAGAGCGAAGAAATTTTAAGGGGATTATATAAATCTGCGTCTTTTCTTGTACAGGCGATAGCTTTTCAGCAAATAGGAAAGTATATCAGCCATCAAAAAGATTTACTGGAAATTGTTTCTGCCGATGAACGAGCTATTGTTGAAACTTTTTTGAGTCTAAAAAATAGTGGAGCGGTTGAGTTTGACAAAATGTCCGAAGTTTTATTTTTATGGTCAAAGAATTGGATTGTTTCAACCGAGAATTGAAAGGTGAAATCTATGAACACATTTGAAAAGATATATGAGGTTGTGAAAAGCATTCCCAAAGGCAAGGTTGCAACCTACGGTCAGGTGGCGCTTTTAGCGGGCAATCCTCGCTGGGCAAGAGTTGTAGGCTACGCTTTGCATGTAAACCCTTATCCGGGGATTATTCCCTGTCACAGAGTGGTGAATCGTGAGGGCAGGGTTGCTCCGGGGTTTGCATTTGGCGGAGAGGACGTTCAAAGA
>JAZNWP010000092.1:0-90366 GCA_045593385.1 Acutalibacteraceae bacterium | reverse complement strand
TTAAAAACGGAGGTAGTAAGTTATGTCTAATGCTTCACAAGCAATTAATAGTCTTGACCAAACTATTAACTCCTTTAAGTCAAGAGTAGATGTAAAGGTCAACGATGTAAATACATCGACTGCAAGCATTCAAGCAACCACTAACAAGATTTACGAAAACATTGAGAAATTCAAAACGGATATGCTCCATGGTGAAGAAAAGCAAATCGCCCATGAAAATATCCTTAGAATTGACCAAATCATTAAAGAACAGTTCAGTAATCATATCGCAATCCGCCGTACAGTGATGGGTGTGGTTCGTGACTTTGATATCAACCTCGTTCGTAACAGCACCATTCAGGAACTGTCTGAGGAACTGTGGATTACAAGTTCTCGTTATTGGCTTTCTTACGCATTGATTGCTATTACTGCATGGGTAAACAATTATCCCGATGTAGCAAAAAATGCCCTCGCAGAAAGCGGAAGAAAAGATGCCATTAAAACCACTCTCTTCTTCTGTTTGATGAATTTAAGATTTGGTCGTATGGATGCTGCTAAAAAGTGGTTCTACGAGTATTTCAAAACCTTGGATCCTACCATGCTTCAGCAAGAAACCGCTATTTTGTTGCAGTCTTTCTTGAACGGTATCTTTGGTAAGGATAAAGAACTGGAGCATGAAGTTATCGAACTGATTGATGAGTGGATTACAATCATCAATGATAACGAAGAAATCTCCAACGAATTGCTTAACGGCTACGAAACCTACATAGCAAATTTAAATGCTCCTGTTCAGTTTAGTTATCAGTCCATCCTTCAGTACTGCACAAATTCCGGACAGTTGGAAAAGACCTATAAGGATGTTTCCAAGTTCGAAATGCTTTTGGAATTTGTAAAGTCTCTTGATGTTGAGGCCGAACCTCAGGATGATGAAAACTATAAGAGCCGTATTGATGCTATCTTAATCAATCTCATCTCCAACTACGATGCAGAAGAACTCGAACTGAAGAAACAGCAAGAGTATTATCGTTGTATTGTAGAAAACAATGGTGTGGTTGAGCAAGCAGAGGCTCAGTATCAGGCAATGGAAGAATTGCAAAACACTTCCTTTAATATCGGTAAGCAAATGATTAAATGGGCTATTTATGACGATAGCGATCAGACCGACGTACAAGTAAGAAAGTTCGGTTTCCAAAACACGAAGTCCTGGTTCAAGAGCGCAGTAGATAACTTTGATGGCAAAGTGCAAGAAGCATATCCCACCGAGTACAAACTGCACATTGATACTTGGGAAGGTGTTAGCAACGGAAATGATCAGGCTGAACAGATTCAGAGTCTGAAGAACCATTTTGACAACAACAAGTTCCAAAACATGTTTGTTAATACTCCAAACATTCTTGCAGCTATCTTGTTTGTTGTTTCTGCCGGTCTCGCATTCGCAACCCTGTATGCGTTGATTGTAACCGCACTGTCTGCAGGTTTCTTGGTATTCAGAGTATTGCAAGCAATCAAGAAGTATCCTCTTCGCATCAAAGCAGCTACTGACAACCTCAATGCTGTGATGGGTGAAATTGCAGAATTTAAACGCTATTATGACGAAAAGCGTGCAAAGAAAGATGAACTTCTTAGCACCGTTGAGTTTCTTTAATCTTTAATAATCGATAAAGGAGAATTATCATGAGTAACGAAATTAAAAACCAAAATCAGGATGTAGAATTTGAGCAAATGATGGAACAGCGCATTAGAGAAAACTTTGCTGCTCCCAACAATGGTGGCATGGAGATTTCTGATGAACGCTTAAAGGAAATGAGCAAAAAACTCCCCGATTGGAGTCTCGAACCTCCTTATAGCTTCTTGAAATGAGTATTGTAGCAGAACGAACAGAATTAAAAGCTCCAACTACATATCAAGAATGGCTTGACTGTTTTGAAATAATGAAGCATAACCCTGTTAGCGGTAATGGAGTTTTTGAAGCAGTAGCTTCAGGCTCTTTTACCGGAACAGAGGTTACAAAAGGTGCTATGCAAAAACAAATTGTTGAAACAGTTAATGCTATTTTAGACAAGAGCGCAAAGCGGTTTATCAAAGAGCTAAATGAAAGTATATCATTTAATGACTTGTCACAGTTAGATGTCTTATTCAGACGTTTGAAACGTGACATTGAAAAGTCGTTGTTTTTTGAAAATCTGTTCTTTCTACCAAAGACCTTCCGTAAGGAATTGTCTGAATCAGTTAAAACACAAATGCAAAAGTTTTGGGATGACACGGTGAAATTTCTATACGATCAATCGATGGAGTTTTCCAATTCCGAACTTGAAGATGTGTTGTTTTTGATAAACCGTATTCATCTTTTTAAGTCGTAGGTGATAAAATGGGCAATTATGTTTCTACTAAAGCTGAAATAAAGAATTATATATGTGCAAGAACTCCGCTGATCGTGGTTGATTCGTCAGAGCGCGAGCGTGTTGAGAGAATGCTGAAAGAAATATCCAAAGAACTGGATGTAAGTATTAACTATTACACGGACGAAAAGCAAGTGTGTTCTTTTAATGGCAATGCCAGACAAGATGTAGACGGTGATCCGTTGCACTATATTGCTACTGCTTTTAGAAAGCACCGCAATTCGACATTTGCGATTGGTGATATTAAGCGTATTGGCGAAGATAATGTTTTCAGCCGAGAAGTTCTCAATCTTCTGTATTTAGCGAAAGAAACTAATTGCACGTTGATCTTAATCACTGCAGATACCGTTTGGTCTCGTTTATCCCAATTTGGAATGCTTACCACATTGGAGTATCCGGATATGGATGAGCGAATTAGTCAAGTAAAGAACTTTATAAGACAGTTTAATGGCCGATACACAATAGAATGGGATTCACAAGATATTAGAATGGCAGCAACTTTGTTGCGAGGCTTTTCCGAAATTCAAATCGACAATATCTTATCCACGACATTGGTCAGCAAACAAAAACTGAGCAAAGAACATTTATTTGAATTAACAGATCAAAAGAGCAAACTTTACTCCGCAGTCCCAAGTATACAAATGGTTCGTGTCAATCGAAATTTGGAAGTTTCCGGTCTTGATAATCTAAAAACTTGGTTGGGTGAAAAGAAAACAATCTTCTTTGCTTCTGATGATGCATTAGAAGATAGAGATTTAACTACACCAAAAGGAATTTTGCTTGCAGGTGTTCCCGGTTGTGGTAAATCATTATCAGCCAAGATGATTGCAAAAGAATGGGAATTGCCGTTGTTTAGATTTGATCTTGGAACCATCTACGATAAATGGGTTGGCGAGAGTGAAAAAAAGATGAAGGAAGCTCTCCAGTTTATTGACAATGTTTCACCCTGTGTTGTATGGGTTGACGAGATCGAAAAGGCGCTATCGGTTTCAGATACTGGTAATGATACCGGCAAGCGCGTTCTTGGACAGTTCCTGTTTTGGCTTCAAGAATCAAAAAGTCGTGTATTTTTAGTAGCAACAGCAAACGACATTTCTTTGTTGCCATATGAATTGTTCAGAAAAGGTAGATTCTCAGAAATATTTTTTATTGATTTGCCTAATGCCGCAGAGCGAAAAGCGATAATTGAACAGTATTCCCGAAAGGCTCTCCATATACGCTTTAATGAATCTGGCATGTCAGAACTTATAGCAGCGTCCGATGGGTTCTCATACTCGGATATAGAGTATGTAATTAAAGATACTGCTCAGTTGGCGTTACTAAAAGGACAAACCATTATTAATAAAGATTTGTTGCTGGAAAAATTCAAAGAGATTATTCCAATATCGAAAACTAATCCCGATAAGGTAGCTCAAATAAGAAAATGGGGTTCTGAAAGAGCTGTTGCAGCATCAAGTAAATCAGGAGGTATCGTAGAATGAGTAATTACGCATTACAGAGCCAACTTAGTTCTCTTGAAGCAGAATTAAGAAGGGCTCAAGAGATAAATCGTCAATTACGCGGAGAATTAAGTACAGTTGCTAATGGTGTAAGCCGTGCGAACAGAGATCTCGAAGATTACAATGGTAAGATTCGCAACACGCTGGACAATTGTAATGGCTCGATGCATTCTTCGCATCAGCGTGTAATTGATGCTATGGAGTTGCAAGGTGAGATTGAACGTTTGTATGTGAAGTTTAAAAATGTAGAACTCGCAAACAAGAAAATCAGATCCTGCAACAACAAAAAATATTATGATTTTTCTAACTATCGCACTGTAAGAAAAATTGTCCAAGGTATAATGGACAACCTGGATGTGCAGATGGTTAGTGACCAAACTATTACCAAATCAGTAGAAGTTCAGCATTTACAAACCCCGGATTATTGGCTGACCTGCGTTCTGATCAGTGTTATGGCTTGGCGAAACGATGATAAAGAACTTGCAGATCGTGCAATGGCACGTGCAATCAAGCTTGATAAAAAGAATAGTGCTATCTTCTATATGCTGTTTAATTTGAGAATGGGTAGAGATGGTGCTGCTCTTAAATGGTTCTATACATATCAGGAATGCGAACTTAAAGGCAGCGATCAAAGGACATTCTTAATGCTCTTCTCGCTTGTAAGCAAGACACTTGCAGATAATGTAGATGAGAATACCAAGAATGAAATTTTTGCATTTATTAAAAAGGTAATCGAGATGAACATGGCGGCATCCGGTTATAGTGAGGACGAAATTATTGCTCAGATTAGATCTTACTTTAATAGAATGCAACCGTCTGATCAATTGCAGTATTCAATGCTGAGAAAGTATTGCTCTGAGTTTGATGAACTGACTTCTGTTATGATGCAAGCGAAGAACAATATCAGCATTCTTGAATTCATTCTTAAAACCGCAAATGTTCCGGCAGAAGAAAAGAATACATTCCTCAAAAACTATATCGATGAATTGATTGCTTCCCCGAACCAAGCTGAAAAAGATGTTTATGACGAGATTGCTTACAATGAATTGGTTATCCGTCTTGAAGGTGACGTTGAAACAGCGAAGGAACAATTTGAGGCAGCACAGATTAAAAAGGCAAACGATCTAAATCTTATTGCCGAAATGGTTGATTGGATTTATGAAAGAGATGCTCAGGACGTAAATGGCCAGATTAGACTCAGTATGTTCACTCTTACCAAAATGCTTCAAGAAAAAGCTGTAGAGAAACATGTTGAAAGCTACAGAGCAAGAAGAAAGGTAAACTATCCTGTCACTATCGGTGAGTATGCTACAACAGCAAACTTCAAGCGTGAGGACGAGGAATACAAAAAGATTACCGACTTCTTTACCGAAAAGAAAAATGCTTCTCTTGCAACGATCAAGGATTGGCCTGCATACATCGGTTTTGGTGTTGGCGTTGCCGCACTTGTTGGATGTTTCTTTGCTGGCTTCTGGCTGTTGATTTTAACTCTTGGCGGTGCTGGTTACGGCCTGTTCACTCTTTTGTCAAATAAGGGTCAGAGAAAGCAGCTTGAACAAAAATGTGCCGAAAGCATTAAATCTACCAGCGATATAATGCAGAAGTTGTTCGTTGACTTCAAACAATATCAGAAAGAATTGGATGAATATGATTCTTATTATGAGAGAATCTGTGACGAACTGAATAAAATATGATTTTTATAGAGGGGGGAAGCAAAAATCATATCCCCCTCTATAAAACCATTTGGACGGTGAATAAAAACTAATGAATGAACTCGATAGAAAAAATGCACTATATCTTGAAGCTTGTGCATTGATGAATGCAAAGGATTATGAATCTGCATTAAAAAAATTTGAAGAACTGGGTAGTTGGCTTGATTCAAAAGAAAAGGTTGCTCAGTGTCAAAATCGCATTGATAATCCTATAGAAGAAACAACAGAAAAGGATAACAATCCCATTAACCTTGAAAAGCACAACCACATGGATTCTAAGATTAAAAAAATATTTTTAGGAGTTCTCTGTGGGTTCATGGTAATTGTGTTAGCAATTGTTTTGATTGTTGTTATGCCGGATAAGGGCAACACAACTCCCGATTCTAATAGCACACCTTCAAGCAATAACACTACTTCTGGTGACAAGACTACACAATCTTCTCAAGATGAAGTCCCATCGGGTTATTCAATAGAAAACAGCCGTCTTCAAGCTAATTTAAGTAGTTGGGGAATGGCCTGTATTGTGCGCGATGATATTTATTATTCTGATATGAAAACGGGAATTTATATCAATAACGACCACACCCAGTTCATATCTGGCATTTATAGCGACTTGTGCTTTGTAGATGATAAGTTGGTATGTATTGAATATTATGATGTTCAAGAAACCGAAACCAGTTCTTCTCAGTATGGTCGTTTAGTGCTTTTTGATATTCGAACAAAAGAAAAGACTATTGCATTTATCACGCCGACTGGCGAGGACTACTTAATGGTAAGCAATGTTATAGACGATAAGGTTTATTTTTCATTGACCGAAAACGCATTGTTTATATGTGATTCAGATGGAAAGGTGACCGATACTGGAATAAGGAATGTTAGGAAAGTTACAGAAAGCGGTATATTTACTGCCCAGTACTCCGAATCAGGACTAAGAATAGTTTCTTTTGATAACAGAGAAATAATGTCATATAACCAATTGCTAAAATATAATGTTGTTGTTTATTTTGAGCTAAACGAAAAACTGTATGCCAAAATATCTGATGACGACAACGAAACATGGACATTTGTAACCATAGATATTACAAGTGGAAGTTTCGAACCAATTAACAACCAAAATACTTTTGGAGAGATGACAAATGTCAACTTCAAGGACAATAAATTGTATTGCACATTTGTTAATGTTGAAAACAACTCTCCGATCTGTTCCATATATAAAGCAGAATTAGATGGCACAAACATGGAATATGTAACAAGCATTCAAAACAACGAAGTAAATACAACACTAAATTTGATTTGTGTATTCGATGATTGTTTGTATGTTTCTTTCCCTTATAGTGGTGTTGATTCTGAGTTTATAAAAATAAAATGAAAGGTCGATGAAAATGATTAAAATTGATGAATTGAGAGAATTCCGCCCTACATATCAGTATGAGAATGGCGAGAACATTAATCTCGAAGCAGTAAAGGCAGCTTTAACAGAAACGGCAGAAGAAAACGGTATAGCGATCGCATTCTATGAGGATCAGGTTAAATCAGGTGGTATATTCAGTAGAGTTATTGAAGATTGTTTGGTAATGTATCACCCGGAACATCGTTACGATTACTTTACCTTCTGTATTCGTGTCCAAAGAGAAGGCCCCTTAACTCTCATTGCTGTAAACGACTTTGGCTCAAGCAAACAAATGGATAAGTTTGCACGTGCCGAAAATGCACGTCTTGATAGACAAGGCAAGGACTTGTCATATCAAATTGGTTCTTTGATAGGTTCTGGTCTTCGTAACATAGGAAAAAGCAAGCAGAAATTAGAAGAAGAACAGAACTACTATGCGGCGGTTGAATATTTGTTAGACCAGGTAATTTCATAAGTTGCAGTTTCAAGATTGATGACCTCCGCGGATTCAATTCATGGAGGTCATTTTTATAGGAGAGAAATTATGATTTGTAATAATTGTGGAAAGACGATAAAAGACAATGCGAAATTTTGCGGTTTTTGCGGTTCTGAGGTCGTTTCCAGTGAAAGTATAGATGCTAAATCTGTTAGCGTTAAAGACGAAATCAAGCGGCATATCGCGCTATTCTTGGTTCCATATGTGTATTTAGTATTAGAACTTTTAAGCCTCTTTATTATAAATCCTATAGTTGCAGCGAGAGGTATAGATGCTCTCATTGCATACTATAGTGTAACAAATATATTATTTGCGGTTATTTATGGAGTTGCCTTCGGCGGCTTAACGGTTTTCACTATAAAAAGTCATAAGAAAACAAAATGGTTATACTTAATTCCAATTTTTGCAATGCAAGGATTAGGATTAATAAGTAATATTGTAAATTCGAATATACTTCGCTCTATTGGAGTGCTTGAAATATTTTTGGCAATCATTGTTGCCAACGCCTTTAAGAAAAAATGGCAAGGCTGTCTGATAACTAAAAAGATGTTGACGGTTGCTGTGATCAGTACCAGTGCAGCATGCTATCTCGGTTTTAGATTGGTGTACAATTTGTTGTTCACCGTGCTTTTGGCAGAGTATTTTACTCTCGGTTCGCTTTTATATTGGTTGTTAGGAATGGCATGTTCCTTGATCGCGGTTCCTATGGCTAAATTAAGACAATCGGTGTAAGGAGAAAACTATGGAATTTTTTTGCTTAATGCTCACCGTCTTTGGTTTGATTATATGCTTTGGCGGTATTTATATTAAAAAGTTTTGTTCGTCCGTAATGGGATTGATTTGGGGCGCAATCATAGCAGCTATTTTGATTGTTTTAACAACAGAATCTATTTGGCAAGTTGATTCCGAGGAATCATTAGTATGGATTTTTTTGGGCGCGATAACCTTTGCCATTATCTCTGCTGTTCAAGAAAAAGTCTGTGCTTTTCTGAATTCTGCTATGCCGGTTTTCTTTTTCGTAAGTGTTTTTATGATATTTAATGCACTGTTCGAAGATGGCGTAGAAATGTCTGCTATTTTCTTTGTGGCTTTGATGGTGGCAGTAATTGCCGGATGGATTGCATGCGCGTTCTATGTTATTTCGTTTATGCTTGAAACTGCATTTACCGGAGCATTTATTGCCTCACTTGGAATATATGGTTTGTCGGAAAGTGCATATGATCTCGGAGATCTTATCTTTGGAGCATTAAGGGATGATGAGATAGCGGTATATCTGTTCTTTGGAACGTTAATATTAGGAATTATAGGCTTTTGCGTTCAGTGGCGTAGATTTATTGCGATTAAAGAAGAAAAAGTTGCCAAATCAGATAACTCAAATTGGATTTGTGAATGTGGTTCGAAAAATTCAAACGATTATCAGTTTTGTGAATCTTGCGGAAAGAAAAAAATGGTTCAGGTACGCACAGCAACCGCATCAGATTGGATCTGCGAATGCGGAAACGCTAACACTCCGGACACCATTTTTTGCTCTGAATGTGGGAAAAAGAGAATTGTGGTTCATCAAACGCAATCTTCATGGGTGTGTTCTTGCGGAACAACAAATGAGGATGATATGGCGTTTTGTTCAGAATGTGGCAAGCCTCGTTTAGAAGCAAATGCATCCACTCCCTGGATTTGCTCAAACTGTGGCACGGAAAATGAAGCTGATTATATCTTTTGTACCAACTGTAAAACAACATGCGGAGGTAAAAAAGAATGATTTGTCCTAACTGTAATAAAGTTATCAAAGACGGTGCTAAATTCTGTGGTCACTGTGGTTCAGATATTTCTCTGGCAAAGCATTCGATAACAGATGATTCTATTGATAATATAATTGTTCATGGATTTACGCTTCTATCTTCCGGTTCTTTTGATGAAGCAAAAGAACTATTTGATAGTGCAACAAGAAAAGACGCTAAAAATGCTCAAGCAATGCTTGGGAAACTCTTGTGTGATTTGAGGTTACACAACGAGAGCAATTTGGAAAATTGCTCTGTCGATTTCGGTGAAAATATTAACTATAGAAGTTTATTGGTTTTTGCTGATAGCGATCTGAAAATGCGCTTATCTGCTTATCAAAGAAAAGCCGCTGAAAGAGCAATGTTGACCGAAAAAGAACGCAAGTATAATGATGCTTGTGCAGCTCTCGAAAATGAGCGTTTTACTGATGCGGTGGTATTGTTTGAAGAACTTGGTTATTGGCAAGACAGTGCTGAAAAAATTGAGATTTGCAATCAAGGAATTGAACGCCTAAGAATTGAAGCGGAAAAGAGAGCCGAAGAAAAGCGAATCCAAGATGAGTTACAAGCAAAAAAAATAAAGAAATATGCAATAATTTTCTCTGCTGCGTTAATAGTGTTTATTGCTATAATTCTTATCATCAATAAACTAATCGTTCCCATGTCTCAATATAACAAAGCAGAAAAATTGCTAAAAGAAGGTAATTACGGAGAAGCATATATCATATTAGAAGACTTGGGAGAATTCAAAAATGCGGATGAAAGAATTCTTCAAGATAAATATGATCGTGCAATGAAGGGAATTGAAAAAGGCAATTTTGATTATGCATATTCTATACTCAAGCAAATCGGTTCATTTAAGAATGCCGACACCTTCATAATCGAGAATACAATTTCGCGTGCAATCACTTATTTGGATGACAAAGAATATTCCAAAGCCTATGATTTGCTAAATAGTTCTGATAGTAGCGATGCAAAAATTGTGGAATTAAGAAAAAAAGCGTTTAAAGAAATGCTAATCATTGAACTTAATTTGTATGATTCTCGTGATGAATTAGCAAACTCTATAAACTTCTTGAATAGTAAAACGACAAATGAGGATTTTGATGTTGAGCTCCAAAAAGAACTAACTGAAAGAAAGAATACATATAGAGATAAAATAATTAACTTGGCCGCAACAGCTTTTCCTGAGAAAAATTATAAGGATGCAATCTCTATTATTGAAGAAGGATTGACAGTTTTACCGAATGATTATGAGCTGCTTTCTAAAAAGAGTGAATACGAAGAATACATTCCTGTAAATTTGTATGAATTAGAAACAGAAAAATCTTTTAGTTATGAACTGAAAGAAACAGCAAATGATGTTCACGGGAAAACGCACGCTAATGCCATGGTGGTTAATAGCTATAGGGATATCACCTTAATAACAGACGGAAAATATAATATTTTGGAGATGAAAATTGTTCCCAAAGACGGATTTGGGGAAAAATATCGGGCAGTTGCCAAAATATCTATATATGCCGATGATGAGTTGATATTTGAGTCTGAAAAAATAACAATTCAAACAGTGGAATTAAAAATCGCAAAGAATATTTCTGGAAGTGACCGCATTATAATTTGTGTTGAAAGCATCGGTAATGAAAACGGCGGATTCAGTTGGGCAACTCACGATTTGCTGATATATGATGCAACGGTTAGAAAATAGACTGTAAACCAGGTTAAGCAAAAGCGACCAATGATTATAATCTGCCTTGTAAGTAAGTCATCCATACATTTGGCTCTAAATGGAAATTAGGGTGAAAAAATAATCCTCAAATCGTGCTATCACGAATTGCTTAAATTGGCTAAAGAGTTAGAAGAGGCCGAAAGAATAAAAAAGGATTTTAATAGCGATAGGAGAAGATAAAATGAATTGTAAAAATTGTGGAAGAGAACTACCTTCCGAACCAATACGATATTGTCCGCATTGTGGCAAAGATCAAACAGCCTATGAAACAAAACTAAAGAAGAATCCTTTTATAACTGCGCTTAAAGTTATCGCGGGAATAGTATTAGTATTGATGATGATTGGAACGTTCTCATTTGGCAGTTTGGTTGTAGCAGTGAGCATTAGCGAAAGCGAACCTACAATGCTTATCGCTTCGGCTATATTATTTGGTATATTTGTTGGTGCAGCATTTGGCTTTGGAAAAATGGTCGGATCGATAAAAGGTACGTTTAAAACGATTGGCATTATTTTGTGTGGTCTTGCTGCCATTGTTTTCTTTTCTCTTATGTTATGCGCTCCTCTAATTGGAGGAGAAGGTGGCCTCACGTTGTTAACAATTGAAGTTGTCGCTATTTCTGCTATTCTTATTGTTTTCGGCGTTGTCAAAAAGAAAAAAGCATTCATCATTATTCCGTCCATCATTTCTGCTATTTATGGTTTAATGTATATAGGTGTTCTTAATGATGAACCGTATGTAATAAGACACATACAAGGCGAAGATTTCATTGGGATATGGTTCATATATGCTTTGATTGTGTTGGCGATAACATTTGTTGTGGAAAGCATTGTTATTATCGTCTATTCTAAAAGCAAAGTCAAAACTGCAAAAGAGAAGATATATTCTGATAGCGATTTAATGTTAATTCAAGGGTTTGACCGATTTAAACTTATCGGCTACTATATGCTTAAAGCGAAGTTGCACAATATTATTAAATATACTGTTACTGAAGCTACGGAAGATATTGATAGCATGATATTAGTCGATGTCAATGCTGATATACCAAAGCTGGAAATGAAAAACTATTGTGCAGCCAATCCACAGGTTAATAAAATAGTTTCTTTTATTGAGTCAAAGAAACCTGTGGTTAAGGCATCCAAACAGGAGGAAGAAGTTCAAATAAGGGTTGCAGATGTGGTTTATAATGTAATTCCCGAACCTACAATTCAAAGTGATGGTGGCAAATTTGCTTCTAATTGCATAGAGGAATTAAGGAAAATTGCGAAAATTATTTATTGGATAGGAGTCGGAATAATTTATTATCTTAATACTACCAAACTAATGATGGGTATGTATAATGATAAAGAAACCGGCAATCTAATAGCAACATATATCCTTGGTGGGATGGCCGTTGTTGCTTTATATTTCCTCAGTGTTAGTATTAGAGAATGGTTAATAAAGCATGTATTTATAAAAGATATCATAAAATTCAAATCGGCCAACTTTAAGAGTATTAACCACTTATTCAAAAATACTGAATTTAGCAATGCAAGTATGTCGACTGAGGATGTTACTCGTCTATTGCGTGCTTATGCAATTTATGAGTATAAACCTTCGGAATACGCTTCTGTTTACGAAGAAATACCGCAATATTCTACAGCAATTTTTTCTGCGGTAGTTACAGCTCAGGCAGCAGCGGCAGCGGCAGCTCGTGCAGTTTCTTCCAGTAGTGGATGTAGTAGCTGTGGTGGCTGTGGCGGTGGCTGTGGCGGTTGTGGTGGCTGTGGCGGTTGTGGAGATTAATATGTATTGTAATATTCAATCTCGCTTACAGCTTCAATTTCATATAACGGGTAGATGCAACCTGCAGTGCAAGCACTGTTATCGCACAGAAGGAAATGTGGAAACACTTTCGTATGATGATGTTATTTCAGTTGTAGAACAGTTCAAGGATTTACGAACAAAGTACAACCTACAGCATAACATTAAACGCAAAGCACATATTAATATTACCGGTGGTGAACCATTTTTCAGAGATGATATAAAAGAAATCCTTTTGTACCTTGGAAGTAACAAAGAGTCTTTTACATATGGTATATTATCAAATGGATCTTTTATAGATGATGAAATGATTAGGGTTTTGATTCAAACCGAAGTCTCATTTGTTCAATTAAGTATTGACGGTAATAAAGAGATGCATGATTCACTTCGAGCGATTGGCGATTATGACAGAGTTTTGAAAACTGCAGAATATTTGGAAAAAAGCGGAGTAAGAACTTATATTAGTTTTACTGCAAACAGGGATAATTATAAGCTACTTCCTTATGTTGCAAAAGAATGCAGAAAAAGAAAAATATCAAAACTTTGGTCAGATCGTCTTGTGCCGATAGGTAACGGACAAGAAATGCAACAACTTGCAATATTGAGTGAAGATTTGCCGAAATACATCAAACAACTTAAAAAAGCCCAAGGAAATATTTTGATACAAAAAATTTTTCCAAAAACACAGGTGACCATGAATCGCGCTTTGCAATTTCAGGGTTCAAAAGGAGAAATGTATTCTTGTAGTGCTGGCAATAGTTTGATAACCGTTGATGAATTTGGTAATATCATGCCATGCAGACGTCTACCTATAATCTGCGGTAATGTATTTGAAACAACGATGACAGATGTATATTATAATAACGACACATTTCGTTTGTTACGCCAAAATATTATTCCCAAAGAATGTTCACTCTGCAAATATTCTTATTATTGTAAAGGTGGTGCCAAATGCCAGAGTTATGCTAATTATGACTCTCTTTATCGAGCAGATCCGGCATGCCCGTTAATAAAGAATTAGTTCTACAAGGCCATAACATAAGAAAGGTGTTGCTATGCCTCTTCAAATAGTAAGAAACGACATAACAAAAATACAATGTGATGCCATTGTCAATGCTGCCAACTCCACTTTTCTTGGAGGTGGAGGTGTTGATGGTGCGATACATAAGGCGGCCAGAAAGAGATTGGTGCTTGAATGTGCGAAACTCGGAGGTTGTAAACCCGGACAAGCGAAGGCAACCAAAGGATATAATTTGCCATGCAAACACGTCATTCATACAGTTGGCCCCAAATGGAAAGATGGTAGTAAAGGTGAGGAAACAACTCTCCGATCCTGTTATCACGAATCCTTGAAATTGGCAAGGGAATTACATTGCGAATCAGTAGCATTCCCTTTGATAGCATCAGGAATATATGGCTATCCTAAGGATCAAACACTTAAAGTTGCTATTGATATTATTAGTGGCTTTCTGCTTGAAAACGATATGTTGGTTTATATCGTGATTTATGATAAAGAATCTTTTCAAATTGGAGAAAAGCTGTTTGCAGATATCACATCATTTATTGACGATAAATACGTTGATGCACGATTTGCATTCCACAAAAGAATGAATCCTAACGCGCAAGAAAGCCTTCCGCTTGGAAACTATGAATCGTCAACATTAGGAGATGAAACCTTACTTGCAGAAACAGTGATTCTGTCTACTAAAGCAGCTCGTCCTATATCACCATTAACAACAGCATCACTCTCTGATACGTGTAGTTTTAGTCTTGATGATTTAATGAATCAACTTGATGAAAGTTTCTCACAGATGCTTTTAAGGAAAATTGATGTAAAAGGCACGACTGGCTCTGAGTGCTATAAAAAAGCAAACATTGATCGCAAACTCTTTTCAAAGATTCGAAGCGATATTAATTACAAGCCGAGCAAAACGACTGCCATTGCATTTTGTATTTCGTTAGAGTTAACACTCACAGAAACAAAAGAAATGCTCATGAAGGCTGGATTTGCGCTTTCAAGAAGCAATAAATTCGATGTTATCATTGAATATTTTATTATGAATGAGAACTACAATGTGTTTGAAATTAATGAAGCGTTATTTGCTTTTGATAAAAATTTGTTGGGCGTTCGATAGGAGAAAAGAAAAATGAAGAAGATAAATTGGGGAAAAATATTTTTATGTTTGATGTCTGCTTTGGTACTAATAGCGGCCACAGGAATTATTATAAAACATCCTTGGGGTATCCCTATGTTGATTATTGTATGCGCATTGCCTATTGCCGGTTTGATAATTGCAAATCTTGGGGTAGGAGCTTGGATGGTTATAGCTAAACTTTTTAAGATTGAATCTAAATCCAACATTGTTGATATTAGCAAACTCAAACCGGGACAAGAATTAAGAAAGATTGATAAACTTGCAACCGAACAATTTGAAGGAAATATTGGTAAGGCCATTGAATATGTTATGAGAACAATGTCTGAATCGCCCGAACTCAATGAGTATGTGAAAGAATTTACTCAAGGGGAATGTACCTTTGCAAGCAATGTTTTATACGATATGGCTGAGGAAAAGCATGGCAAAGGATATGTTAAGGAAAATATAAAATTTGCATATAATTTAGAACAACTTGAAATGTCAGAAGCTGATATCAGGAGCAGCGAGAAAAACCCGTTTGTTCAGAACATAAAACGTGATTCACTGATTCTTCTGTGTGCAGTCATTGTGATAGGTATAGCTTTTGGAATTTTGCCAAATTATATCGAAGACGAGTCAATAGCAATTATTTTGACTTGTGTTTCTGGAGTGGTAATATTTTTCGAAGCAACGAACTTATCTAAATACATAGTCTTGGCAATTAAGTATAAGAAAACAAAGCAACACTTAGACAAAAATAACGGCGGTTAATAGGTTTGTGTTTTGTCGCTTTTTATGCGACCAACAAGAGTATTTCTCCAATTATAATAAAAACGCAAGCTCGTTAAGAGCAATAATTATGATTGGAGATATCATTATGGAAAGAACTATCACTATTAAAGGCGTTGGAAGAACAACAATCAAACCCGATTATGTTGTGCTGTCGTTGACCATCGAATCAAAAGAGAAAAAATACGCACGTGCTGTAGAAAGTGCAGCAAAGAAGATTAATCGTCTTAACGATGCATTAGAAGATTGCGGCTTCGAATCCGGCAGTGCAAAGACGGCAAACTACAATGTTCGTGCAAACTACAATTTCTCAAAAGATTGTAAGAATCAGGTTCAGCGACAATTCGATGGCTATCTTTGTATTCATAGATTAAAAATCGAATTCGATTACGACAAAGAATTATTGGGAAAAGCGTTGTCTTTAATCTCGACCAGCCTTTCTGATCCACAATTGGATGTATCCTTTACCGTCAAAGACAAGGATGCTGTGAATGAAGAACTGTTGAGCCATGCAGCGAAGAATGCACGAAAAAAAGCGGAAACACTTTGTACTGCATCAGGCGCATGCCTTGGCAAATTGGTTACCATTGATTATAATTGGAGCGACATTCATATATTCTACAAAGCTAATTTAAAAATGGAAAACACTTGCGGTATTGCATTGCCAACAGCGGTTTTACCTCCCGTGGACATTCAGCCGAATGATATCAATGTCAGCGATACAGCGACATTTGTGTGGGAGATTGCATAAAATTACATTGGAGTGATAAAAAAGAATGAAATATCTATTTAAGTTGGGCGATGGCTGGACATGGTCAAAAATTTACTTTGACTTGAGTTCAAATGCTTTTATTGAGGAACGTTATCATGAAGAGTATTTGGATACTGGAACTATTTGCGATGGTGAGAGTCCGATTGATGATGTCGAACTTTGGGAACGCATCATTAAAGAAGTAAATGAAGAAGGCGTAAGTCATTTCATTAAAATAAGAGGAACGGCGCCTCAATGTTCTTTGGGAACAGGTATTACAATAAAAGAGTTTCGGGAAGGCTTGGTTTCATTAAAACAGCAGAAACCTTATCATGCATATACTTACACCAAAGTAGACACAGTTTCTGTTGTACATGATGAAGACAAGAATATTGTTGGTGTGATAGGAAAAACAGATAATTTTTGGTTCTTTATTGGCACACAAAAACAAGGTTTTTGCACACAGGAAGAAACTTTTGAATTTGCTTTAAAAAAGGTTAAAGAGTATCATGATAGGCGATTGAAACAAGATATCGCAAATTGATTTTGTCGCTTTCCATGCGATCTGGAAAAACAGATTTTAAATTATGATAAATTAGTTGAAGGTGTTGATGTGTGTAAGCATGACAAGCAGTGGGTTGTTCTATGAATGCTATGCGCAGAGAATACGGAGAACCAAGAGTTTAATATTTATTAACGAAAACAGGTGTCGCAGTGATGCGGCACCTGTTTTGCGTTTATCTGTTTATTTTTCGTCTAAAAGCTCGGAAGCATCGCGTTGTGCTCTTTTTACTAAGACGGAAGCATTAACGCTTGAAATACAGTATTTATTATCCTTAAGAAAAATTATTGAACGAGTCTCTTTATCCGAAGTTGTGTCGATTACTTCGGGGTTTGTTCTTTTGAGATTTGCGCGTGCTAAAATTCGTCGTACTTTATCCGAATCGGCAGCCTCAATACATATAATTCCTCCTACTCTCACAAATGCTTTATTACCTATATTAACAAAACTATTATTCATTGTCTTACACCTCCTTTGCCTTTCTTCCAAAGCCATAAATCGGTTCATCAGAACTCATATCGTAGTGGTAAGTAAATTTGCCATTTGATAGATCCGTGATGCTATATAAGTATATATGAGTTTCAGATATTTGAAGCGATTCTCGATGCTTGAACCTTATAAATCTATCAACCTGCGGTTTTAATAATCTTGTTATTTCATCGCGACTTTTTCCTACGATAATTACATTTCGGGTTAAAGCAACCAGTTTATTGCATTTTGCATTAAATTCTTCTTGGTTGTGGTTGCCGCATTCCACTTCAATATAATAGGCGGGTATATTGTTTATATAAGCAATAATATCTGGAATTATTGCTCTGCCGCCATAAAGTTCGATTCTGTTTTCCTTTCGTCCCATAGTGACCTTGTTAAACCTTCCTGTTTTTTCTAATATTGTTTTGACATCTTTAATCATATAGGCGTGGAGAATACTTGAATGTTCCTTTAAAAGTTTGTGATGCTCCTGAATAGGAGGCTCTTTTCGGAATAACTTTCGATACACTTGTTGCCCTAAAAAGGTGAGCTGCAAAATATTAAACGGACGATACCCTGTAGACATTCTTGTTTTCTTCAAAAGCCTCATATCGCAAAGGGTTTTTATGTGAAGATATGCGGTTTGCAAACTGATAGCAGGTTTCTCCTCATCAATTAGCGTATCAATAATGAGTTCTTTTGCATCTTTTTCTTCAGAAACGCCTGACGAGACAATAATTCGAAAAGCATCTTTATCGCGTTCCTTGATATTTTCCAAAAAGTCTGTCACAAAAACTATATCTTCGTTGTTAGTTGATTTTTCATTATACATTGTTTGTACCTCTCTTTTAGTTGATGGATTTTTCGTCAGCAGATTTGGGCAGTTCCTCAAATATTTCCGAGAAAGTCTTGTTTACTATTACTCTGTAATTCAGATGATAAAGCTTGTAATCTCCCATATTTTCGTCCACAGATTTATAACCAAAATACGACAGATGAAAAAAGACATTAAAAGCTTTAGTATAAAACTTAATAAGTTTGTTTGTTCTATCGGGAATGCCTTTGCTATCAAATTTTTTCTTTTCGACCTCTTTTATGAAATTTTTCGCTACGATATAGAGATACTCTCTGTTGATTGTAAAAAGGTCAGGCTGCAATTCTTTGTTATTTTGTATATGACGTCGAATTGTTTTTACAAGGGTTGATTTGTATTCGCCTTTGGGGATTTTCGCTAAGAAGTCCAAAGCAGAACTGCTTCTGAAGATGAGTCGGCATCTTAACGGGTCTACTTCGTTTGTGTACAAAAATTCATAAGGTACACGTGCAATTTGCCCGCCGATTTCGGCAATCACAATTTCGTTCACAGTTTTATTAATTGTGCGAGGGGGCAATGAGTTCATCCAACAGATAATGTCTGCTTCAGTTTTGGGGTCGAGCTTGATAAATAAAATTCTTTCCATTTTAATTTTCCTCCGGTTTAATTTTGCTTAGCATTTGATAAAAAGATTTGATAAGTTCTTGTTCTAACGCTTTATTTTTTTCGCTGCCTTCAGGTAAACTATTGAAGTTTTGATATGCGCGGTTAAAAACATTGTTATATGCACTTTTGACAAACTCGGCTTCAAGCCTATCTGCCGGTTTAAAATTCAGGTTCTTTTGAATGCATTTTTTAAGCTCTCTTTTTATACAGGAGGTGAAGTTGCCTTTTTGACATCCGAACTTCTTGCAAAATTTTTGAATCAAATCATCATTCAAAGAGATTTTAGTATGCACGTCTTTAATGACTGGCTCGATTTTAAAATTCATAGGGATTTCAGCAACCTCATCTTTTAGCGACTCGGTCATTATTGTCATAACCGATTTGCTAAAGTTGCCTTGGGGTAGGGACTTTTTGAACGCGATTATTTCGGGTTCATTTGGTGTTAGCACAACATGATATTTCTTTTTCATCGTTGTAGCATCCTTTCTTTTTTATAGTTTTTTTGCGCTAAAGGTGTTTATTTGCCGTCTCAAATAAATTTTTTTAGCATATTAAAGCTTAGATAACCTTTTATTCGACTTTCAAGAAAACATTAATTTTTGCAAATTTTAAGAATTTTTGATAGAAACTTCTTGATTTTAAGGCGAAAAAGTTAAAAATTTTTTATTTTTTCTCGTGATCTAATGCCGTAATAAGAAATTTTATTTATAAAATTTCTATAGAGAATGTTAAAAAGTTAATATGTTCGGTTCAAGAAAACATTAACGGCCTGCACCCGTTTGGGCACAGGCCGTTCTTTTATGGGAATGTATTTTTGGTTGATTGTCTCTTTTTTATGATGATGATTTACGTTTTGCAATGATAAGATGATACTCATTTGCCGATGACACTCATAGATTATTTTTAGATTAATAGAAGATTAATTTTAGGGAAAACTGTCGTTTTCTAATGAGTCGTTCACTTACATTTCGAGAGAATAAATGACTATCATTTCGGGCGATTCGATTTACGATGATCTACATTTAGAGATTATAAAAGATGACTGTCCCTTTGGGATGCTTAGATTGCTGACCCTCTTGTCAACCTCAAAATGAAAATAATTTATTTGTCATCTGTAACTGAAAGCATGATGCTCTTAAAACTAAAAAGAAAGTGAATCTATAAAAAACAGAGCATCATTTTTGCTCTCTCAAAATGTTTAAAACACCAAAAACGAAAGACGCAAAAAACTCTCAAACTCTAAGCATCACGAACGGAGAATCATTTTTATAGTTTTTATTCTTTTGGTCATAAAAATATGAAAATTAAAGCTTTTAAATGATTTAATAGGATTAAAAGTATTTTTTATAGAGATAACAGCGTTGCAGTATACGTTTTTGAACGATAAGTATTCTAAATCAAAACTTACCCTATAAGGGAGAACATATTTATAAAAAATGGGTTTGACGTTTATTAGTTGCTTTTTAAGTTAAGCCTATTGAAATTTTTGAGCAAGGATTGGTAACATTGGCTTTTTATATTTGACTCGTATTGACAGGGAACATTGAGTTGTTATATCAGGCTATGATATTGGTATCATTCTGATATTGCATTAGAGATTCCTGTAAGGGTACATTTAGTTGTTATATTTGGTAGTTGGAGATTGTATCATCCATTTGCTATATTAAGTCCTTTCTCATAGTGTCATTTGTTAGTTGCATAGATGTTCACTAAAAATATCAGTACCATCTAATTGTTGCATTACAGATTAAATTTTAAGGGGACATCGCATTTTTATATTAATATTTTGAGTTTAACAGCACTTATCTTCGGATGGGTGCTGTTTAAGTTTTCTTGAAATGAGAAATTTACCTTCCGTAATACTTTCCCGACAATCGAGCGAATGCTCAAATTCTGGTTGTCGGAAAGGATTTTAGTAATGCTGAAAACATTAAAGTATTTAAATCAGCATAAACATTATGTAGGTAAGGAGGGCGTGTTAAATGAAGAAAAATAAAACTGAATATGTAGTAGTTAATGCGTTCTCCGAAATTAGTGAGGCAGAGCGCAAGGAAAAAATTAATAATTCAATCCGAACTCTTTGCGTTATGGATATTGAAAAATTATATGAATTAGATTATAATAATAGTGTTGCATTTCACGGCAGCACTCAGGACCTAAGTGGGAAGGAGTGCTTGAAAAATGCTAACTGAAATTGCGGATATTTATGTTCGCCTTTCTTCAGAGGATAGGGATAAGAAAAACAAGACTGACGAGAGCGAAAGTATCCAAAATCAAAAGACGATGCTAATAAACTACTGTATCGAGAAAGGATGGCAAATCAACGGCATTTACTGTGATGAGGATTATAGTGGTGCCGACGCTTCAAGACCTGCTTGGAATCAGGTGCTAAAAGACTGCGAAGAAGGCAGATGCACGATAGTTGTTTGCAAAACACAATCCCGTTTTTCGCGTGATATGGAGATGATTGAACACTTCATTCACGGAAAGTTCCCCGAATGGGGTGTGCGGTTTGTTGCGGTTGTTGATAACATTGATACCAATGTTAAAGGCAACAAAAAAGCCCGTCAGATTAACGGGCTTGTAAATGAGTGGTATTTGGAAGAGTTATCGGAAAATGTTAAAGCAACTTTAAGTGTTAAACGGAAAAACGGCGAGTTTGTCGGCTCTTTTGCACCTTACGGCTATTTAATTGACCCTGACAACAAAAATCATTTAATTATTGATGAGGTTGCGGCTCCTACAGTTCAGAGGATATTTGATTTATATATCGGTGGATTTGGGTACATAGCGATAGCAAAAATATTAAATGATGAAATGATTCCACCACCTTGTGTTCACAAAAAGGAGCTTGGCTCTAAGTATTATAACGGCAACTATGAGAAGAACAATGCGCCTAGGACAACCTGGTCCGATTCAGCTGTTTATGCAATTCTTCGCCGATTCGAATACACAGGTGCTTTGGTGCAAGGCAGACAAGAGGTTGTAAACTACAAAACAGGCAAACGTCGCAAAAAGCCGCAAAGTGAATGGGATATCGTTGAGGATACCCACGAGCCGATTATTTCTAAAGAAACCTTTTACAAGGCACAGGAGATTCGGCTTTCGCGAGGCAGAGGTCAAAAAATTCCAAGCGGCAGTTGTTATTCACTTGCTAAAAAGGTGTTTTGTGCTGAGTGCGGCAACACAATGTGGAAAATGAGCTATAAGCTGCGTGACGGAAGATATAACTACCTTTCTTGCAGAACTCGTAAAACCACTAACGGAGTTTGTGATAACGAGCACAGTATTCGCCTTGACGAGTTGGAGAAAATCGTAGTAGATGAAATCAACAAGTTACTTGATAAGTACTATGATAAAAAGCAGATTGGCAAGTTAGATGCACCTAAAAGAAGAAAGAATGGTGCTAAAACCTTGCAGTCGCAAATTGCTGAGCTGGAAGAAAAGGTAAAGCGGAACGATAACCGAATGGCTCAGATGTACACTGATAAATTAGATGGTGTCATATCATTAGAGGAGTTTACTAAATACCGAGAAAGCTATCAAAAGGAAACTCAAGAAACAGAAAAACGCATCGAAATTTTGAAATCAAAGCTCGCAACACTTACGGGCGGCGAAACAAAAATGGATACGAAATCTATACTAGAAAAGTACCGAAAAATTGACACTCTGACATTTGAGATTGCCGATGAATTTATAAGCAAAATATTCATTGGAAAGCTCCAAAAGGGTGGAAAAAGAGAAATTAAAATTGAGTGGAAAATTTAGGCGTTTTCCACAGTCAAAAATCGACAAAATATACAGAATTACTAAAAAAGTATAGTATTAACTAACTCAGGCCACGGCGGGTTTGATGGGGGAGCGGTAGCGGGAGACGGAACGGTGGAGAAGGATATAAATCTTGCGATTTGCAAAAAATTAAAATCCCATCTTGAGTTTAACGGGTACGAGGTTATTATGACGCGCGACGAAGATACGGGTACCGAAAATATTGATGGCAGTATCGCAAAGCGCAAAAAAAACGATATGCAAAACCGTCTTAATATGATGAAGGAAAACGGGGATGCAATATTTGTAAGCGTTCATCTTAATAAGTTTACAACCTCTGCGGCCCGCGGAGCGCAGGTTTTTTACACACCTAATTTCGACGCGGCAGAAGGTCTCGGTGAGAGCATACAGTCCTCCATAATTTCCCTTTTACAGCCCGAAAATACCCGCGTTATAAAACGGGGAACGAGCAGTACATATCTTCTTAAAAATGCTACTGTACCCGCCGTTATAGTTGAGTGCGGATTTTTAAGCAACAGTATAGACCTTGCCAATCTGAAAACCGATAAATATCAGTCACAGATGGCATTCTCGATAACCGAAGGAATCAGGAATTTTTTAGAAAGCGAAGGATAAAAGAAATGGCGCCTAAAACTAAAAAAGCGTATGTTTGCACCTCTTGTGGATACGAAAGCCCCAAATGGACGGGGCAGTGCGCAGGTTGCGGAGAATGGAATACTATGACAGAGCAGTTGGTGTCCGCTCAAAAAAACGCTTCTGTCGTTTCTACTGCAGGGATAAAAACAGCAACGGCTAAAAATCTTTATGATATCAAACCTATGGATGAGCATAGATTTGTCACTGGTATAAAGGAACTCGACAGGGTTTTAGGAGGCGGCATTGTTAAGGGCTCGGTGGTGCTTTTAAGCGGTGACCCGGGTATTGGCAAATCTACCATTCTTTTGCAGATTTGCGAAGCCGTAAAGAAGGAACTTAATGTCTTATATGTTTCGGGTGAAGAATCTGCAACTCAAATAAAGCTCCGCGCCGCGCGGCTTGGGGTTAAGGGCGATAATATAACCGTTGTTACCGAAACCGATACTCAGGCAATTTGCGAATATATAACCGCCTCTAAACCCGATTTGGTTATGATAGATTCTATTCAGACCTTGCAGATTGATGAGCTTTCATCCTCTGCGGGTAGCATAGTTCAGGTCAGGGAATCCACCAATATGCTTTTGAGAACGGGCAAAAGCTTGGATATTCCCATAATTATCGTTGGACATGTTAATAAAGGCGGAGATATTGCGGGGCCGAAGGTACTCGAACATATTGTTGATACCGTTCTTTATTTTGAAGGGGAGAGAAATCAATCATATAGAGTTCTTCGCGCCATTAAAAACCGATTTGGCTCTACCAATGAAATCGGCGTTTTTGAAATGGCGGATAAGGGGCTTTTAGAGGTGGAAAATCCTTCCGCTATGATGCTTTCGGGCAGAATGAAAAATGTTTCGGGCGACTGCATTACCTGTGTAATCGAAGGAACAAGACCTATTCTTGCCGAGGTGCAAGGCCTTGTTACTGCGACGGGCTTTGGTAACCCGCGAAGAATGTCAACGGGCTTCGATTTTAACCGCCTTAATCTTCTTTTGGCAGTGCTTGAAAAACGGCTTGGTCTTTATTTTTCAAATCTTGATACTTATCTAAATATTGTAGGCGGTATGAGGGTGGACGAGCCCGCCGCCGATTTGGCGGTTTGTATGGCGCTTGTATCGGGACTTCGCGATGTGCCCATAGATGAAAAGATGATTGCTTTTGGTGAGGTTGGTCTTTCGGGTGAAATTCGGAGCGTACCGAGAGCGGCCGCAAGGGTTGTTGAGGCGGCTAGACTTGGTTTTGAGAAATGCATTGTACCCAAATCCTGCCTTAAACAGCTTACCAATATACCCGAAGGCATTTCGGTTATCGGAGTTAGCAATTTAAGCGAAGCAATATCTATTGTGAGGTAGAAAATGTTAAATCATTTATATACAAAGCAAGGTGAAAATCTGCCCGAGGTTCCTCATAATGTTTATCCTCGCCCCAATTTAAAAAGAAAATCATTTTTCTGCCTTAACGGGCAGTGGGATTTTTGCGCCATTAAAAAAGGCGAAACGGCAGAATTTAACGAAAAGATAATAGTTCCTTTTGTTCCCGAAAGTTTGCTTTCTGGTATAAATCGCACATTCTCATATGGAACAATATTCTGCTACAAGAAAGAGTTTTCTTTGCCTCGCGGATTTAAAAAGGATAGAGTAATTTTACATTTTGGTGCTGTAAATCAGAAGGCAGAGGTGTATCTTAACGGCGTTCTTTTAGGGGAACACAAAGGCGGATATATGCCTTTTTCCTTTGATATTACCGAAAATCTTTCTAAAAATAATATTTTAGAGGTAAGGGCTAAAAACGATTTTGATGATTTCGTTTTGCCTTACGGTAAACAGTGCCGAAAAAGAGGCGGTATGTGGTATACTGCGTGTTCGGGCATCTGGCAGACCGTTTGGTGCGAAAGTGTGCCCGAAAATTATATTAAAAATATAAAAATCACCGCTAATATGGAAAACGCCCTTTTTGAAATAGAGGGCGCAGATAGCGGTGAAATTATTATAAAAACTAATGAGGGCAGGGCGGCTTTGCCATTTAAAAACGGTAGAGCGCGATACACGCCCGAAGAACCTGTTAATTGGTCGCCTGAAAATCCATATCTATATAATTGCACGGTGATTTCGGGTGAAGATAAGGTGGAAACCTACTTTGCCTTTAGGAGTGTAGAAATAAAGGAAATAAACGGCGTTATTAGAACTTGTCTTAACGGTAAGCCGTATTTCTTTCATGGGCTTTTAGACCAAGGATATTTTAGCGACGGTATTTATACCCCCGCTTCTTTAGAAGTTTTTGAGCAGGATATAAAGACCGCAAAAGAACTTGGGTTTAACATGCTCCGAAAACATATAAAAATAGAGCCGCCCCAGTTTTATTATGACTGCGACCGACTGGGTATGGTTGTTTTTCAGGATATGGTTAACAACGGAAAATATTCATTTTTCCGTGATACCGCTTTGCCTACTGTTGGAGTTAAGAAAATACCTGCATTTATGAATAGGCGTACAAGAGCGCAAAAAGAAGAATTTTATAATTCTTTAAAGGGAACGGTAGAGCATCTTAATAATTATCCTTCAATTTGTTGTTACACTATCTTCAATGAGGGTTGGGGACAGTTTGACGAGGATGATATGTATCTTCGCATTAAACTTATGAAAACGGGCCGACTTATTGATACGGCTTCGGGTTGGTTTAGAACCGACCATAATGATTTTGAGAGTTTGCATGTATACTTTAAAAAAATCAGAATAAAACCTCAGAGCAAGCCAATATATCTTTCGGAGTTTGGCGGATATTCATATAAGCCAGAGGGCCACGTTTTCAACACCGAAAAAACCTATGGTTATAAACTTTTTGAAAACCGCAAGGAATTTGAAAATGCGCTTTTAAAACTTTATGAAAAAGAGATTATTCCTACCATAAGAACGGGACTTTGCGCCACGGTTTATACACAGCTTGCCGATGTTGAGGATGAAACTAACGGACTTATCAGTTATGATAGGGAAGTGGTTAAGGTGGATAGACGCCGTATGCAAAGCATGGCAAATAAAATATTCAAAGAATTCAATAGGGTTACAAAACAAAAAAACTGAGTCCCTCGGGACTCAGTTTTTTTGTTATCCTAAAAGTATATCCGAAATTAGCATTAAAGAGAAACCGGCAAGTAGCGCGTAGGTTGCGCCCCTTTGCGCCCCGTGGGCGTGGGTTTCGGGTATCATTTCATCACTTACCACATAAAGCATAGTGCCACCCGCAAAGGCAAGGGCGAAGGGGAGAATGGCCGTGCTTATACTTACGGCAAGGTATCCTATAAGAGTGCCGATTATCTCAACAAAACCTGTGAGCGCCGCAATTACAAATGTGCGCTTGGGTGAAATTCCCGCCGCTAACATCGGCGCTATAATTACCATACCCTCAGGGATATTCTGCAAAGCAATACCACCTGCAATCAACAGCGCTTGTGATACATTTCCTGAGCCAAAGCCAACACCTGCTGCAATTCCTTCAGGCAGATTATGAATAGCAATGGCTGTTACGAATAATAGTATTTTATTTATATTTTCATTAGATTTATGTTCTTCAGATTCAACACCTGCAAGAGAGTGAAGATGGGGAACTAATTTATCGAGAACATTAATAACCGCAGCACCCGTGAAAATTCCCGCAACGGTTATTAGTAGACTATATTTTCCGCCAAGCTCAACTGAAGGAATTATAAGACCCAAAACAGCGGCGGATAACATAACACCTGCGGCAAAGGAAAGAATAATATCACTGAATTTATGGGATAAGTTCTTAAAAAACATACCTATAACCGCGCCGATTATGGTGGCGCAGCCCACTCCAAGAGCGGTAATTAAAACCATTTCCATATTATTACCTCAAATCTATATCAATAAATTTATCTATCACGATAGAATCACTTTGTATAACACAATCAACAGCTAAAACTTTTACCCCGCTTTTACAAACCTCTCGTAGTGTATGGCCAAATTCTTTGTGCCTTTCGTCATTTGGTTTAAATTGGGTCACACCCTTCATAGCAACAACAAATAATACATAACACTTATAACCTTCGTCTAAAGCATATTTAAGTTCATTTAGATGTTTAACACCACGCTCCGTAGGCGCATCGGGGAAGGAGGCAATACCGCCGTTTTCAAGGGTAACACCTTTAACCTCTAAAAATATTTTGTCCTCACCGTCTTCAATATAAAAATCAAAACGGGATTTTTTATAAGTAACCTCTCGGCGAATTTTGGCGTTTTCGGAAAATAAAACACCGCTTTTAAGCCACTCTTCTGCCACGTCGTTTACAATCTGCGAATCCATATTTATAAGCAAAGTATCGTATTCTGTTCTTTTTTCTACTGCGACCAAGTCGTAGGGAGTTTTGCGGTCTGGATTTACACTCTTTTCTAGATAAACAGTAGCACCCTCTATGAGTAATTCTTTGCATCTACCCGTATTTTTAACATGAACAGTTTCGGTTTGACCGTTTATATCAACTCTTGCAATGAATCGATTAGGGCGGCTAATAAATTTTCCTTTAACAATATTATTATACTTCAATTCACCACCGCCTTCTATTAAATTTTATCATAAATGATAATTTAAAGCAATAAAAAATCTCCCGTAATTTACGGGAGATTTTGTTTTTTAAAATTTAATTATTTTGTACCGAAAATACGGTCGCCTGCATCGCCAAGACCGGGGAGAATATAGCAGTGGTCATTAAGACAGTCATCAAGACCGGCACAGTAAACAGGAACATCAGGATGAGCTTCTGTAAATGCCTTGATGCCTTCGGGAGCGGCAATAATGCACATAAATTTAATTCTCTTAGGATTAAATTCCTTAATTCTTGCTACTGCATCAATAGCGCTTCCGCCTGTAGCAAGCATAGGGTCAAGCACGAAAACATCACGCTCTTCTAAATCAGAAGGCAGTTTGCAATAGTAATCAACGGGTTTATGGGTTTCGGGGTCGCGGTACATACCGATATGACCAACCTTAGCGGCGGGAATTAAACTTAAAACACCGTCAACCATACCGAGACCTGCGCGTAAAATAGGCACAAATGCCATTTTTCTACCTGCGAGAACCTTAGTATCTGCAGTCATCATAGGAGTTTTGGTCTTAACACTCTTAAGAGGCAAATCCCTTGTTGATTCATAGCACATAAGCATAGCAATTTCGCTTATAAGCTCGCGGAACTGCTTGGAGCCCGTTCTTTCATCGCGAAGGATGGAAAGCTTGTGCTGAATAAGCGGATGGTCCATAATAAATACATTTTTGTTCATATTAAAATTCCCCCTGATTTTTGACTTTATATTTTACCCTACGGGATTATGCGTTATTTTGCTTTGCTCTAAGCTCTCGTTCGGCTTGAGGAAGCCGTAAATAAACGGGCAGAAGTTGGTTGGAAGAAACGGTGTTGCCATTTATAAATTCTTTTTCAGCAAGGAGGGCTACACCGCAGGCGTTTTGAAATTTGTTTTGTTCATTTGCCATTTGAGAGTTTTTAAAATCCTTTATATAAGGATAGAAAAGGTCGCTTCCATCACCGCATACGATAATATTTGCTTCACTATACTTTTCTATAAGCTCGTTTTTAAGCTCTTGGCACATAAGGGCTCTATCATCGCAAAGGCGGGTGATTTCACCGTCTTTAATTTTAAATAAAGCATTATATACCTGATTGCAACGGGCATCCATAACCGCGCAAATTAAAGCATCTGTGTTTCTGAAGGGCTCGGCCATTGCTTCTAAGGTTGAAACGGGGACACAGGGAAGCTTTTTAGCAATACTAAGTCCTTTGACTGCGCTTATCCCTATTCTGATACCCGTAAAAGAACCGGGACCTGCGGCCACCGCATAACCCGCAATATCATTAACAGTAAGAAGGCAGGAGGCGAGAAGATTTTCTATCATAGGCATAAGAGTCTGAGAATGGGTGAGCTTAACATTTATAAAACTGCTTCCTAGTATCTTGCCGTCTTCTACTATGGCAACCGAAGCAGGACCTGCCGAACATTCAACTGCAAGTATCTTCAAGAACTTCACCCTTCCCAATAATTATCTTCCTTGAGTTTTCGCCTGTTGACACAATATTTATATATATAGTGTCAGAATCGAGAGCGGAGCTGATATTTTCACTCCATTCAATAACGGTAACTCCGCCTTCATCGAGATAATCAAAATAGCCCGTAGAATAAAGGTCTTCCCAACCTTCAACCCGATACATATCAAAGTGGAAAATAGGTAATCGACCGCCCCTGTATTCATTTACAAGCGCAAAGGTAGGGGAGGTGACCTCACCGTTAAACCCAAGCCCTTTTGCGAGACCTCTTGTGAAACAGGTTTTGCCCATTCCTAAATTTCCCGTAAAGGCAATTACCTCGCCGCCAGAAAGTTCTTTCGAAAAATCTTCGGCGATTTTTTCCGTATCCTGCGGACTGTTTGAAAAATACTCTTTTTTTACCAAAATACTCACCTCGAATATAATACCACAATAAGAATTTTATGTCAATTATGAAGGTGATTTTTAAAAGCCAGATAAAATTGAAAAAATTTTAAAAAAACACTTGATTTTTGAGTTTAGTGGCATTATAATACAGTTATGTGGTGAAAAGTGTAGTCAAAACCCATAAAAGTGTATAAAAGTGGTGAAAGTGGAGGTGACGATTTATGCTTTACGGTGGCTATCAGCATACTATAGATAAAAAAGGCAGAATCGCCATCCCTGCCAAGCTTCGTGATGAACTCGGCGAAAGCTTTATGATTTGCCGCGGAATATACGGTAAGCGTTGTATATGCGTTTATTCGCTTAGGGAGTGGGACAAGCTGGTAGAGAAAATCGGCCAGCTTCCTAGTGCCAAGTCAAGTGTTGTTAAAAGATTTCTTTATGATGGCGCTTTTAATGTAGAATTTGATACTCAGGGAAGGATATTGATTCCTGCCGCTTTAAGAGAATATGCCCTTCTTGAAAACGAAGCGCATATAACAGGTATGGATACAAACCTTGAAATCTGGAACACAGAACTCTGGAACACCGAGAACGAGCAATATTCACCCGAATCTATTGCCTCTATCGTTGAGGAGTTGGAATTTTAAAACATGGAATTCAATCATATATCCGTACTTCTTACGGAAACAGTTGATTCATTAAATATTAAACCCGATGGAATTTATGTTGACGGAACAGCAGGCGGGGCAGGGCACTCTACCGAAATAGCCAAACGGCTAAAGGGCGGTATGCTTTACGCCCTTGACCAAGACCCTGATGCTGTAGCCGTAGCGACAGATAGATTAAAAAACTATCCTGCAACCGTTATAAATACAAATTTTAAGGATATGGATATAGCCCTTAAAAAATACGGTGTAACGGGTGTTGACGGAATTCTTCTTGACTTGGGGGTTTCCTCATATCAGCTCGATAACGGTGAGCGCGGATTTTCCTATCATAAAGATGCGCCTCTTGATATGAGAATGAGCAAAAGCGGTGCGACTGCCGCCGACCTTGTAAATACAATGTCCTACGGGGAACTCACAAGAATATTCAGAGATTACGGCGAAGAACGATTTGCCGCAAAGATTGCGTCAAATATAGTAAGAGTCAGGGAACAAGCCCCCATACTTACAACACTACAACTTGCGGATATAATCGCAAACAGCGTTCCTGCCGCCGCAAGAAGAGACGGACATCCCGCAAGAAAATGTTTTCAGGCGCTGAGAATTTGTGTGAATTCTGAGCTTGAAAGTTTAAGAGAGGTTTTAGATAAGGCCTTTGACCTATTAAATAAAGGCGGTGTCTTATCAATTATAACCTTCCATTCCCTTGAAGATAGAATGGTAAAGCAAAAATTCAAAGAGTTTTGTACGGGTTGTACCTGTCCGCCCGATATACCCGTTTGTGTTTGCGGAAAAACACCGAGAGGACAGTTGCTTACAAGAAAACCTGTTATTTCAACCGAGGAAGAACTTGAACTCAATCCCCGTAGCCGAAGCGCAAAGCTTCGCTCGGTAATTAAATTGTAAATTTTTAAATAAGGAGGGCAATTATGAATAATCTTAAGTACTATAACGATAGTTTGGCTTATGATTTTGAGATGTTTATGCCAAAGGCAAAACCCGAAACTCAAGTAAAGAAAAATGATAACATAGTTAAATTGCCCTCCCCTAGAATAAAGGCAAGAAAAAAAGCGGCTAAAAGGAGAATGTCGGCTACGGCATTCGCAGTTATGACTACTGTATTTATTCTGGCGGCGCTTTGCGGAAATATTTCACTTCGTATTATGATTAATGAAACAAATTCCAAAATCAACGATATGAAGACCGAAATAAATGCCCTTGACAGTGAGCTTACCAGCTTAGAGGTTGAGTATGAACGCCGCATTTCCTATTCAAATGTGGAACTTGAAGCCGCTAAACTCGGTATGTCGAAGATGGACAAGGACCAGGTTGTTTATATAAGAGTAAACGATAAGAACTCCGCAGTTCTTGAAAACGGCGAGGTTAAGAATGAAAAATAAAGAGTTTTTGGGTATAACTAAAAACACAAGATAAATATAATATAGGGTAGCAATTCATATAGAATAAACGCTGCCTTTCCAAAAGTATACGGGAGTTAAGTAAAATCTTGACTCTCGTTTTCAAGCATTTTAAATAGATTAAAAGGAGGTTTGAACCGTGTCAAATAGACCTAATAAGCAGATGCTTATAAGAACAGTGATTGTGATGGTTTGTATGATACTTTGCATCACGATTATTTCCGGTTCAAGTCTTGTCAATATAATGATTTTCCGCGGTGAAGAATATCAAAATATGGCTTCGGAGCAGCAGCTTTACGATAGCATCGTAACCGCTCCCAGAGGCGATATTTACGATAGGAATATGAATGTTTTAGCTACAAGCTCTACCGCTTGGACCGTTTATATAACCCCAAACGGAATAAATAAACTTAAAGATGAAGAGGCCGATAAGATACGAAAACTTATCGCCGATAACCTTTCTGAAATTTTAGAGCTCGACCGCGATGATATTTATGAAAAAACCAAGCAAAAATCATATTACGTAACCGTAAAGAAGAAAATAGAAAAACCCGCCGCAGACAAGGTGCGAAAATTTATTTCCGATAATAGCGATATGAAAATGACACAGTATGTGGGCGTGGATGAAACCACCAAGCGTTATTATCCTAATGATTCCCTTGCTTCCACCGTTTTGGGATTTGTTGGAGACGATAACCAAGGCCTTGCGGGTCTCGAAAGCTATTATGATAATTCCCTTACGGGAGTAGCGGGAAGGGTAGTAGCCGCAAAAAATGCTTCAGGTACCGATATGCCCTTTACCTATCAGAAGGTGGAGGAGGCAATCAAAGGTCATTCTTTAGTTACTTCTATCGATTCTTATGTTCAGTATGTCTGCGAAAAACATCTCGATGACGCAGTAGAAGCAGAAAAGGTACAGGAACGCGGCGCCGTTGTGGTTATGAATGTAAATACAGGCGCAATTTACGGTATGGCCGTAAGTAATGATTTTAATCCAAATTCACCCTTTACGCTTTCAAAAGAGGACCAAGCGACTGTTGATGCTATTGAAGACAAAGAGAAAAAAGCGGCTAAAAGAACGGAACTGCTTAACCGCCAATGGCGTAATAAAGCCGTTTCAGATACCTATGAGCCGGGTTCTGTTTTTAAAATCTTCACTGCATCCGTAGCCCTTGAGGAAAATCTCGTCAATATGAATAGTTCCTTTACCTGTAATTACACATATTCCGTTTCGGGTAATATCTATCACTGTCATAAGGCGGGCGGTCACGGAACACAGCAACTGCGCAACACAATTGCTAATTCCTGTAACCCTGCGTTTATTATGATAGGTCAGCTTATTGGCGCAAACACCTTCAGTAAGTATTTTGAGGCCTTTGGTTTAACACAAAAAACGGGAATTGACCTTCCCGGTGAAGCCACCTCCAATTATCATAAACAAGAAAAAATGGGCACTACCGAACTCGCATCTTCTTCATTCGGTCAGACCTTCAATATTACACCTATGCAGACCTTGGCTCTTGCCGCCGCCTCTGTAAACGGCGGATATCTTGTTAAGCCCCACATTGTAGAAAAAATCATTGATTCCGAAAATAATGTGGTGGAAGCAAAGGATGTTTCTTATGAGCGTCAGGTAATTTCAAAAAGCACCTCTGCTACCATGAGAGAGCTTTTAGAATTCGTTGTTGAAAACGGCGCTAAAAACGGTAAAGTAGCAGGTTACCGCGTTGGCGGAAAAACTGGAACATCCGAAAAGGTTGCCAAAATGCTTGAACTGAATATAAGAGGACTTTACATTGGTTCTTATGTAGGTATAGCGCCTATTGATAATCCGGAAATTGCAGTTTTTGTGATGCTTGATGAAACTATGGGCGATAGTTATTACGGCGGCGCCGTAGCGGCCCCCGTCGGCTCAAAGGTTATGGCAGAAATACTTCCATACCTTGGCTACGAGCCGAAGTATACAGAAGAAGAACTTAAACGTCTTTCGGTTACCGTTCCTGATGTAGTAGGAATGGGCACAGCCGAGGCAAAAGAAAGAATAACTGCCGCAGGTTTGAATAGCAGAGTTGTGGGAGTAGGTGATAAGGTAACCGCTCAAACACCTTCCGCCGCAACTGCAGTTTATAAAAACGGCACTGTAATCCTCTATACAGAGGGCACAAGCGAAGAAACGACCATAGTGCCTAATTTAGTTGGATTAACCGCTGCTGAGGCAAATATTTCGGCAGCTTCGGCAGGAATAAATATTGAATTTTCAGGCAATACTACCTCATCGGGACTCAAGGCGTATAGTCAGAGTATCGCGGCAGGCGAGGTAGTTAAAAAAGGTACGGTTGTTACTGTAAGTTTCCGTGAAGAAGCAATAGCGGATATAGCAATAACTCAATAAAAAAGGAGAAAACAATGCTTTTAAAAGACATTCTGCCCGAGGCAAAGGGAAAACTCGAACAAGTTAATATTAAGGGCATTACCTGTAATTCAAAAGAGGTAAAGGATGGCTTTATCTTTGTTTGCATAAAAGGCGCAAAGACTGACGGTCATAAGTTTGCAAAATCCGCTTTAGAAAACGGAGCCGCAGTTTTGGTTGCCGAGGAGGATATCGGACTTCCTAATCAGATAATCGTTGAAGATACCCATAAGGCGTATGCCAAAATGTGCGCCGCATGGTTTAATAACCCCGCCGAGTCGCTTAAGCTTATAGGCGTTACGGGTACCAACGGTAAAACCTCCGTAACCTATATGATAAAATCAATTCTTGAAAATGAAGGTCATAAGGTTGGTCTTATCGGTACAATTCAGAATATGATAGGCGATAAAACAATCGTCGCTAAAAATACAACTCCAGATGCTTATGAACTTAATTCTCTCTTTTCATTAATGAAAAAAGAGGGTTGCAGTTATGTGATTATGGAGGTTTCATCCCACGCGCTTGACCAGAAAAGAGTTTGCGACCTTCAGTTTGAAACCGCGATTTTCACCAATTTAACCCAAGACCATCTTGATTACCATATCACAATGGAAAATTATCTTGCGGCTAAAAAGCGTCTTTTCACAATGTGCAAAACCGCAGTTATTAATTCCGATGATGAATATGCCGAGGAACTTATTAAAGGACTTGAATGCCATGTTATAACCTGCTCGGTTTCTGATAATTCTACCTTTAGCGCAAAGGGAATAAACTATAAACCGGCAAGTGTTGATTACCAGCTTGTAAGCGATGAAGGTCTTAATCATATAACCGTTAATACAGGCGGCAAGTTTTCGGTTTATAATTCAATGTTTGCGGTGGTTACCGCTTTGACTCTTGGAATTACTATTGATAAATCGGCAGAAGCTCTTAAAAATTTAAAGGGCGTTAAGGGTAGAGCCGAGGTGGTACCGAACGATAAGGATTTTACCGTTATTATTGATTATGCTCATACGCCCGACGGTCTTAAGAATATTCTTTCAACCTTCAGGGATTGCCCTAAAAACCGCCTTATTTCTCTATTTGGTTGCGGCGGTGACCGCGATAAAACCAAACGCCCCATTATGGGTAGCGTTGCAGCAAGATATTCGGATTATGTCATTGTAACGAGCGATAATCCTCGTTCGGAAGAGCCAATGGATATTATCAACGATATTCTTGAAGGAACAAAAGGTTCTAATAAACCTATAAAAGTTTTGGAAAATAGAATAGAAGCTATAAAATTTGCTATTTCAATTGCAGAAAAAGATGATATAATAGTTTTAGCAGGCAAGGGCCACGAAACCTATCAAATTCTCAAGGATGGTACCATCCACCTTGATGAAAGGGAAGTAGTTGATGAAGCCCTTGCGGAATTAAATAAATAAGGAGTTAAATTTTATGTCTGATTTTATTTCTGTTATTGCCGCCGTTGCCGCATTTTTGGTAACAGCAGTAAGCGGTTTATTTGTTATTCCGCTTTTGAAAAAACTTAAATTCGGTCAAACTATTTTAGAGGATGGCCCTACTTGGCACGAAGGTAAACAGGGTACACCCACGATGGGTGGCATAATGATAGTTGCGGGCGTTTTGTTCTCGGTTATCGTATGCGTTGTTCTCGCCTTGATTTTCGATGTGGAAATCATTTCCCATGTGCGATTTAAAAGATACCTTATTATGCTGGTCGCAGGCTTAGTAATGTCGCTTTTAATGGCGGCTGTGGGCTTTATTGACGATTATATAAAGATTGCAAATAAGCGCAATTTGGGTCTTACGGCAAAGCAGAAAACTCTTTTACAGCTTCTGATTTCTGCCGCGTATCTTGTTGCAGTTTTCTTTTCTGGAGTTAAGGATACATACCTGCCCTTCGTTGGTTTTGTAAATGTTACAAGCGGTTTTGGTCTTTTGTTCTGGCCCATCGCCTTGTTCTTCGTTTACGGTTTCGTTAATGCAGTAAATCTTACCGATGGTATTGACGGTCTGGCTTCAGGCGTAACTCTTGTGGTTTCCTGCTTCTTTATGTTAATTTCCGGAGCGTTGCAGACCGAGGCGCTCAGTGTCCTTTCCGCCGCTTTGGCAGGCGCTTGCGCAGGATTTATTCTCTGGAATGCCAAACCCGCAAGGGTATTTATGGGCGATACGGGTTCGCTGTTTTTGGGGGGTATGGTAGTAAACTTTGCGTTTATGACCGAGCGCCCAGTGTATCTGCTTTTGGTAGGCATTGTTTATCTTATTGAGGCGTTTTCTGTTATAATTCAGGTTGCATACTTTAAGCGTACCGGTAAGCGCATTTTCAAGATGTCTCCCATCCATCATCACTTTGAAATGTGCGGTTGGTCAGAACAGAAAATCGTTTATGTGTTTTCAGGTGTAACCCTTGTGGCATCAGCCATTGTTTTTGCCGCAATTATGTTAAATGTATAAATGAAATAAAATATCTAAATAGAAGGAGAGAGGTTATATGGCTAAGAAGGCAGTCCGCCGCAAGAAACACAGCTTTTGGCAGGAAGGCAAACTTGATATAACCTTTCTTTCTTTTGTTCTTGTAATATTAACTATTGGACTTGTAATGCTATTTTCGGCAAGCTACGCCTATTCCTATGAGTATTACGGTAACAGTTATAAATTCATTTCTAAACAGTTGTTATTTGCGGTGGTCGGTGTAATAATTATGTTTGGCGTATCTAAAATTAACTACCACCATTTAAGAAAATTCAGTTGGTTTGTTTTTGCGGTTTCCATGGGGTTGCTTATATTTTTGCTTATAGTACCTCCTATGGTAAGCGGTATGGATGTTAAAAGATGGTTTGTTGTAGGACCCATTAACTTCCAACCTTCAGAAATTGCTAAGTTTTCTATTATACTCTTGTTTTCATCCCTCATTTCAGCTAATCACGAAATGATGAAAAATTGGCGTTTTATAATCTTTTTAATAGGCGTTTTAGGTCTTACCTGCGGTCTGGTTATTCTTGAACCGCACCTTTCTGCAACGCTTCTAATCTTCCTTATAGGAATTGTGTTGATGATAGTAGGCGGTATACCTAAAAAATGGATAATCGGAGGTACTCTTGGCGGTGTAGGATTGGGCGCAGCGGCGATTTTCAGCGGACTTATCAGTTACGGCTCCGACCGTATTAAATATTGGTTTGACCCGTGGCTTGACCCTTCGGGTAAAGGTTATCAAACAATTCAGTCACTCTTGGCAATCGGCTCAGGCGGAATACTTGGCAGAGGAATCGGCCAGTCGCGACAGAAATATTTATGGGTGCCCGAGCCCCATAACGACTTTATCTTCGCTATTGTTTGCGAGGAATTAGGTCTTGTGGGCGCCTTTGTTATCATTATTTTATTTGCGCTTCTTATGTGGCGCGGCTTTACAATCGCTATGAGAGCTCCTGATAAATTCGGCTCGCTTCTTGCGGTAGGACTTACATTTCAGGTGGGCCTTCAGGCAATGCTTAATATCTTTGTTGTAACAAACACTATGCCAAATACGGGTATCAGTCTTCCGTTCTTTAGTTACGGCGGAAGTTCCCTTGTGATTCTACTTGCTGAAATGGGAATAATACTTTCAATTTCCCGTGCGGCTAGTTTACAGAAATAATATTTGGAGGGATTATATATGCATATACTTTTTGCGGGTGGCGGTACGGCAGGACATATAAATCCCGCTTTAGCCGTTGCAGGTTATATTAAAGAAAAGCATCCCGATGCCAAAATCAGTTATATCGGCACTGCCGATAAACTTGAGGCGCGTCTTGTGCCAGAAAAGGGTTATGAATTCAGAACAATCGAGGTGGCGGGTTTTCAAAGAAAACCAACCCCTAAAAATCTAATAAAAAATATTTTTGCCGTTAAAAAGATGTTCACTTCATCAATTAAATCGGCAAAAATTTTAAAAGAATTAAATCCCGATGTTGTTGTGGGAACAGGTGGCTATGTTAGTGGTCCTGTTCTTCGTGAGGCGGCAAAACTTGGATTTAAAACCGCTATTCACGAGCAAAATGCTTTCCCTGGTGTTACCACAAAAATGCTATCTAAAAATGTGGATAGAGTAATGCTCGCTATGCCTGAGGCAAGAAAGCATCTTAAACTAACTAAAGAACCTACAATTACGGGTAATCCCGTAAGAACTGAGCTTATGAAAATATCCCGTGAGGAAGCCCGAAAGAAATTAGGGCTTGATGAAAGACCGCTTATTCTTTCCTTTGGCGGCTCGCTTGGCGCCCGTCCTATTAACGAGGCGGTAGAGGAGCTTATTGCTTGGCATAATGGCGGCAAGGAGTATTATCATATTCACGCTACGGGTAAGGTTGGTTACAATGCATTTAACTCTCGTCTCAAAGAAAAGGGAATAACCCTATCTGATGAGGTTAGAGTAAGAGAATATATTGACGATATGGATGTTTGTATGGCTGCGGCAGATTTGGTTATTTGCCGTGCAGGAGCTATAACTTTGAGCGAGCTTTGTGTTTGCGGTAAACCGTCTGTACTTATTCCTTCGCCTTATGTTGCTGAAAATCATCAGTATCATAATGCCAAGACACTCGAAACCGCAGGCGCCGCAGAACTTATCGAGGAAAAAGACCTTTCTGGTGAGTCGTTAATTAAAGTTGTCAGCGGTCTTATTGGCCATAAACCAAAACTTCAAAAAATGCGTGAGTCGGCTCAAAAAATTGCAATATCCGATGCAAATCAGCGCATTTATGATGTTATAATGCAACTCTACACTAACGCTTAAACTTTTATTAGCAAAAACTTAAATTCCTCATAGTATAAAATGAAAAACTTTTTTATACTTGAGGAGAGAGGTTAATGCCCAAACTTTACATAGAAGGAAATCATCGTATTAATGGAGAAATTGATGTCCAAGGCGCGAAAAACAGTGTTTTGCCTATACTTTCGGCTACTGTTTTGTGCCGTGGTACATCGGTTATAAAAAACTGTCCCGAGCTTTCTGATGTAGATGCCGCCCTTAAAATACTTTGCCATTTAGGATGTTTTTGTGAGTTTGAAGGTAATACAGTAACTGTTAATGCAGATAATGTAGAGAATTTTGATATTCCCGAAGAACTTATGCGGGAAATGCGGTCTTCGGTTATGTTTCTCGGGGCAATTTTAGGTAGAATGAGGAAGGCGGTTATCTGTAGCCCCGGTGGTTGCGAATTGGGCCCTCGCCCTATAGACCTTCACATATCCGCCCTGAAACAGTTGGGCGCTAGTGTTAGTGAAGGCCACGGTTTTCTCGAATTTAACGCTGAAGGTGGACTTGAGGGTAGGGAAATTACCTTAAGTTTCCCAAGCGTTGGCGCTACTGAAAATATAATTCTTTCGGCGGCAACCGCCAATGGAACAACGGTTATAAGAAATGCCGCAAAAGAGCCCGAAATCAGTGACCTTGCCGATTTCTTAAATAGCGCAGGTGCAAGAATTTACGGTGGTGGCTCGGACACAGTAATTATTTACGGAGTTAAAAATTTATACGGTACAGAACATACCGTTATTCCGGATAGAATTGCAGCAGTAACATATATGGCGGCGGCTGCAGTTACCGAAGGCGAAATAACCCTTAGAAATGTTATGCCTTCTCATTTTGTATCTATTTCTTCGGTTTTTGAAGAAGCGGGATGCAAAATAGAGCCAATAGGTAAATCCCTAAAATTATGGGCGCCAAAACGGCTGAAAAGGGTGCCTACAGTGAGAACTTTGGTTTATCCCGGTTTTCCTACCGATGCAGGTCCTATACTTATAGCTACACTTGCAAAGGCCAAAGGAACATCGGTGTTTGTTGAAAATATTTTTGAAAATAGATATAGGTATGTAGATGAACTTAACCGACTTGGTACCCGAATTAAGACCGAGGGTAGAGTAGCGGTAGTTGAAGGAGTCGAAAATCTTTCTGCAGCTCGGTGTCAGTGTACCGACCTTCGAGGCGGCGCTGCTTTAGTTATTGCTGCCTTATCCGCTTCGGGTACTACAGTTATCGATAAAATAGAGCATATTAAAAGAGGATATGAGAATATAAGCGAAAACTTAAGAAAATTAGGCGCAGTCGCTTATGAAGAATAGAAAGGATGTGAAAATATGGCAAACCGCGAAAATAATGAAACCAAGGAAATGCGCAGAAAAAAACGCAGAAAAAGGCGGCTTCTCGTGGGCTTTCTTGTGTTTATGTTTACGGCAATTAGTGTGGCGGCGGTCTTGTCAATAACCATCCTTTTTCCTGTAAAAATCGTTAAGGCAAAGGGAAGCAAATTATATTCTGAAAAGCAGATAATTAAATCAAGCGGTATAACTGAGGAAAATAATTTATTTACCCTGTCATCAGAGGCGGTTACGGAAAATTTAGTCCGTAATCTTCCGTATGTGGATAGCGTAGAGCTTAAAAGAGAGTTGCCTGATACTATTACCATAATAGTTAAGGATGCTACCGAATATGCATGTATTTTTGTTGACGACGTTTACTATGTAATCAGTCGCGGCGGAAGGGTCATAAATGCTTATACAGAGCAACCTGAAAACACCTTTTTAATTGAGGGTTGCAGCACTAAATGTAAAGTGGGGCAGATAGCTCAGTTTGATGACGAAAATAATAAAAAAATTATCTTCGATTTAGCAAGAGAACTTGAAAAAGAAAATGTTTTTATAAACAAGATAAATATTTCAGATAAATATAATATTTTACTTACCGTTGAAGGTAGATTTAATGTTATTTTGGGCAGTGAAACCAACGCGGAAAAGAAGATTGCACAGCTTGGCTCAATGATAGAAAATATGGATAAAAACGCTACGGGAAAGATAGATTTAAGTATCTGGACAGAAGAAAACCGTAAAGGCAGTTTCGTAGCGGGGGATATAGAATAAAAAATATTACAATTTTGTAATAAAAAGTGTTGCAATTTGAAAATATGTGTGTTATTATTTATATGTGTATTTAATAGCGACCTTTTATGTTAAGAATATGGAGGAATTTTAAAATGTCATTCGAAGTTACCGAAGAGATGGAAAATGTAGTTCAAATAAAAGTTGTAGGTGTCGGCGGCGGCGGCGGAAACGCTGTTAACCGTATGGTAGCCGCAGGCGTTAAGGGCGTTGAATTTATCGCAATTAATACCGATAAAGCAGCTCTTTTCCTTTCTCGCGCTGATAAGAAGGTGCAGATTGGCGATAAAACTACTGCAGGTATGGGCGCAGGCGGAAATCCTGATAACGGCCGTGCCGCAGCTGAAGAATCCAAGGATGAAATCGCAGCAGTTCTTCGCGATGCAGATATGATTTTCATTACCGCTGGTATGGGCGGCGGCACAGGTACTGGTGCTGCTCCCGTAGTTGCCGCTATTGCTAAGGAACTCGGCATCCTTACTGTTGGTATCGTTACCAAGCCCTTTGCTTTCGAAGGCAAAAAGCGTATGACTCAGGCAGAAGCAGGTATCGCTGCATTAGGCGAGCAGGTTGATAGCTTGGTTGTTATTCCTAACGAGCGTCTTAAATTCGTTTCCGAAGAAAAGATTACCTTCAAAAACGCATTTATCATTGCCGATGACGTTCTCCGTCAGGGCGTTCAGAGCATTTCTGAGCTTATCAATGTTACCGCTCTTGTTAACCTTGACTTTGCAGACGTAAGGTCTATTATGGCTGATGCAGGTTATGCTCATATGGGTGTTGGTGTTGCTACAGGTCGCGATAAGGCAGAGCAGGCCGCTCGTATGGCTATCACAAGTCCTCTTATCGAAACCTCTATGGATAATGCTCGCGGCGTTATCATCAGCATCACAGGTTCCGATGATATCGGTCTTGAAGAGGTTGAACTTGCTTCTTCTATTATTTCTGAAATGGCTCACGTTGATGCAACTATCATCTGGGGTGCTCAGCTTGATGAAAGTCTTGAAGATACCATCCGTGTTACCGTTGTTGCAACAGGTCTTGGCGATGATAAGAGAAAGGGCAAGAATGATGACCTTGCAGCTCTTATGAGTGATTCAGGCGAAGATAACGACGAAGCTTTCGGCGACGTTATGAGTTTATTCAATAAGAACTAATACTTAAAAACAAAAATCCCTAACTGTGAAAGTTAGGGATTTTTTTATACCTTGTTTTGTTTACTTATGAAAAAACTTGTGGTATAATATAAAAACGAGGTGTGCCGCAATGTACAATTTTTTTGTTGATACCGAAAAGGTGAATAACTGTTATATAATTTCGGGTAGCGATTACAATCATATAGCTAATGTTTTGCGAATGAATATTGGTGATACTATCCTTGTAAGTTGTAACGGCAAAAGTGATTTGTGTATAATTAAAGCTTTTGAAAATCAAACCGTTTGCGCTTATGTTTTAGAAGAAAATTATCAAAATACCGAGCTCCCCGTTAAAATATTTCTGTTTCAAGGTCTCCCCAAAAGCGATAAAATGGAACTTATTATTCAAAAAACTGTTGAACTCGGTATAGATACTATTGTGCCTGTTGAAATGAAATATTGCGTTGTAAAACTTGATGATAAGAAAAAGATATCAAAACAAACCCGTTGGCAGACAATAGCTGAAAGCGCCGCAAAACAGAGTAAACGCAATATCATTCCCACAATCGCAGAAGTGGTACCCTATAAAAAAGCGCTCCAGATGGCAAGCGCGCTTGATTTATTGCTTGTTCCTTATGAAAATAAAGACGGTATGGCGGCAACAAAAGACGCCCTTGAGAACCTTAAAAATGTTAAATCTGTTGGCATAATCATAGGACCCGAAGGCGGCTTTGCTGAAAATGAAATTGATTTGGTATTGCAAAACGGCGGAAAAGTGATTTCTCTCGGCAAAAGAATTTTACGAACCGAAACCGCCGCTATTACAAGTGTGGCAATGTGTATGTTAAATATAGAAATGTAAGGCAAGGAATCATAAATGAAACAACTCCCCAATGCGTATAAAGAACGGATGCAGATGCTTTTAGGTGACGATTATAGTAGTTATCTAGAAGAACTTGAAAAACCGCCCGTAAAAGCATTTCGCGTTAATACCGATAAAATTTCTTTGGATGATTTCCAGAAACTAAATATATTCGGGTCTGAAAAAATACCCTATGTTGAAAACGGATTTTATTTAAATTACGAAAAGGTGGGAAACCATCCGTATCATCATGCGGGTATGATTTATGTGCAAGAACCTGCCGCTATGGCACCTGCGGAATGCATAGAAATTCACCCCGATTGGAAGGTGCTTGATATGTGCGCCGCACCGGGCGGAAAAAGCACTCAGTTAAAAAATAAACTTGGTGAAAACGGCGTTTTAGTTTCCAACGAAATCATATCATCCCGTTGCAAAATTTTAACGGGAAATATCGAAAGATTAGGACTCAAAAACACTGTTACCACTTGTCTTGACAGTGAAAAAATAGCAAAAATTTTCCCGAGCACCTTTGATTTAATTATGGTGGATGCTCCTTGTTCGGGGGAGGGTATGTTCCGCAAGGAAGAGATAGCCATTAGCGAGTGGAGCACACAAAATGTCAGTATGTGTGCGGAAAGACAGGCGGAGATTTTAGAAAATGCGGCTCGCGCCCTTAAAGAAGGCGGATATATAATATATGCCACCTGCACCTTCTCGGTCGAGGAAAACGAAAAAACCATTGATTCCTTTTTGCAAAAGCATCCCGAATTTGAACTAGTGCCTGTAAAAGATGCAGTTAAAGAACATACATCTGATGGTGTTTTCTTTGAAGGATGCAAATGTGAAAGTATAAACCTTACAAGGCGTTTCTATCCCCACAAAGCATCTGGCGAAGGGCAGTTTATGGCGGTTTTGCATAACAAAGATGAGTGTGTCCAAACTAAAAACAAAACAACCGCCCCAACTGCTAAAATAGATAAGGCAATCTTTGAGTTTTTGGATGATGTTTTAATTGATTATAAAAAGGATAATGTTAGAATTTATAACGGTAATCCCGTTTATTTTACGCCTGATTTTCCTATCAGTGACGGCGTTGCTTTTTCTTGCGGAATAAGAATTGGTGAATTGCGAAAAAACTATATTCAGCCCCATCATCAGTTCTTTATGGGAATGGCTAAAAACTTCAAAAGGGTAATAAAACTTTCGGCAGAAAGTGATGAAATTAAAAAATATCTGCATGGCGAAGAAATTTCGGCAGATTGCAATAACGGATGGGCAGTTGTCATCGTTGACGGATGTGCCGTAGGTGGAGCAAAAGTAGTAAACGGGACCGCAAAAAACCACTACCCGAAAGGTTTAAGAAAATAATCGTTTATTTGGTATAATAACTATATAAATCCGTAAATATCAGGAAAAGGAGTGAGAACATAGTGGACAAGTTTGTTTTAAGCAGCAACTATAAGCCAACCGGCGACCAACCCGAAGCCATTGAAAAATTGACTGAAGGTATCAAAAATGGCTTAAAAGAGCAGGTTTTACTAGGTGTTACGGGTTCCGGCAAAACCTTTACAATGGCTAATATAATCGCTCAGGTAAACAGACCAACGCTTGTTCTCGCTCATAATAAAACCCTTGCCGCACAGCTTTGTTCGGAATTTAAAGAATTCTTCCCTGAGAATGCGGTTGAATATTTTGTATCCTATTACGATTATTATCAACCCGAGGCCTATATACCAGGTACTGATACCTATATAGAAAAAGATTCTTCCATAAACGATGAAATTGATAAGTTGCGCCATTCGGCAACCTGCGCCCTTTCAGAGCGACGAGATGTTATAATAGTGGCATCGGTTTCGTGCATCTATTCTCTCGGTGACCCTATTGATTATAGAAATATGGTAATTTCTCTCAGAACGGGTATGGAAAAGGGAAGAGATGAACTAATTGCAAAACTTGTTGATTTGCAGTATGAACGAAATGATATCAACTTTGTCCGCAATAAATTCAGAGTCCGCGGTGATACGGTTGAGGTTTATCCCGCATATTCCTACGGTGATGCTCTGCGAATCGAGTTTTTTGGCGATGAAATCGAGAGAATAAGCGAAATAAATACCTTAACGGGTGAGGTTAAGCAGTTTTTAAATCACACCGCAATTTATCCCGCTTCGCACTATATTGTTCCGCAGGATAAGATGGAATCCGCCCTTGAGGAAATCAAAAGAGAAATGGAAGAAAGAGTAGATTTCTTCACCGAAAACGAAAGGTATATTGAAGCTCAGAGAATCAGACAGAGAACTGAATATGATATAGAAATGCTCCGTGAAATCGGGGTTTGCAAGGGTATAGAAAACTATTCCCGAGTGCTTTCGGGCAGAAAACCGGGTAGCGTTCCTACAACCCTTCTCGATTATTTCCCCGATGATTTTCTTTTGTTTGTTGATGAATCCCATGTAACCTTACCGCAGGTAAGGGGTATGTTCGGCGGGGATAGGGGAAGAAAGGATAACCTTATTGAATACGGTTTCCGTCTGCCTTCGGCATACGATAACCGCCCGCTTAATTTCGAGGAATTTTATTCCCATATAAATCAAGCCGTTTTCGTTTCGGCAACACCCGCTCAGTTTGAAAAGGACCACGCCTCGCAGATAGTTGAGCAGGTAATACGTCCTACAGGACTTTTAGACCCCCTTGTAACCGTTAAACCAAGCGAAGGGCAGATTGATGATATAGTATCCGAAATCAATATCCGCTCAGAAAAGGGGGAAAGGGTGCTAATTACCACTCTTACCAAAAAGATGGCGGAAGACCTCACCGAATATCTTGAAAATTTAGGCATCAAGGTAAGATATATGCACTATGATATTGATACCATTGAAAGAATGCAAATTATCCGTGATTTGCGACTTGGCGAATTTGATGTGCTTGTAGGAATTAACCTTCTTCGTGAGGGGCTTGATATTCCCGAGGTTTCTTTAGTGGCTATACTTGATGCCGATAAGGAAGGCTTCCTTCGTAGTGAAACCTCTTTGGTGCAGACCATAGGCCGCGCCGCCCGTAACGCTAACGGTCAGGTTATTATGTATGCAGATAGTGTTACGCCTTCAATGGAAAGAGCCATAACCGAGACCGAGCGCCGCCGCGCGATTCAGCAGAAATATAATGAGGAACACGGAATTATTCCTAAAACCATAGTTAAGGATGTACGCGATATAATTGAAATCGGTGAAAAGGTCGAAAAGGATAAGCCCGATTCGAAACTGTCAAAAGCAGAAAAAGAAATGCTTATTAAACGGCTCACCGCAGAAATGCGGCAGGCGGCTAAAATGCTTGAATTTGAACACGCGGCGTATCTTCGCGACCGCATAGAAAAACTTCGTAAATAAAGGTAGGTAAAAATGGCCAACGATAAAATAATTATTAAGGGCGCAAATGAGCATAACCTTAAAAATGTTAATGTTGAGATACCAAGGGATAAATTAGTGGTTTTCACGGGACTTTCGGGAAGCGGAAAATCATCCCTTGCTTTTGATACCATTTATGCAGAGGGACAACGAAGATATGTTGAATCCCTTTCAAGTTATGCCCGTCAGTTTTTAGGGCAGATGGAAAAGCCCGATGTTGAGAGCATCGAAGGGCTTTCTCCCGCCATATCCATTGACCAGAAAACCACCTCAAAAAACCCCCGTTCAACAGTTGGTACGGTTACGGAAATTTATGATTATCTCCGCCTTTTATATGCAAGAGTAGGTGTGCCGCACTGTCCCATTTGCGGCAAGGAAATTTCCCAACAAACCACCGACCGCATTGTCGATGAGGTTATGAAGCTCTCGGAAGGCACTAAAATTCAGGTGCTTTCTCCCATAGTTAAGGGCAGAAAGGGCGAACACACAAAAGAGCTTGAAAACGCCCGTAAATCAGGCTATTCCAGGGTTAGAATAGACGGTAATATTTACGACCTTTCAGAAGAAATTAAACTTGAAAAAAATAAAAAGCATATGATAGAGGTGGTTGTTGACCGCCTTGTTATAAAGGATTCTATTGTTTCCCGCCTTACCGATAGTATAGAAACCGCCGTAACCCTTTCGGGAGGTCTTGTTGCCGTTGATGTTATCGGCGGGGAAGAAATGCAGTTTTCTCAAAGCTATGCTTGTGAGGAACACGGCATAAGTATCCCCGAGCTTACCCCTACAATGTTTTCCTTTAATAACCCCTTAGGCGCCTGTCCTACCTGTACGGGTATCGGAAGTTTTATGAAAATAGATAGCCGACTCATTGTCAGTGACGAAGAAAAATCTCTGCTGGAAGGTTGTATAAAAGCGGCAGGTTGGGGCGTAAACTCTTGGTTTAACCCCGATGCGAGTACCCTTGCGGAAATGTATTACCGCGGAGTTGCCGAAAAGATTGGCTTCGATATAAATCTGCCTTGGAAGGATATATCCGAGGAAGGCAAAAACGCTATTCTCTACGGTCTCGGTGATGAAAAAATCAAGTTCAGAAGAATCGGTGACTACGGCAAAGGCGAATATTATGCCACCTTTGAAGGCGTTATAAATAATATTGAGCGCCGTTATAAAAACACAAGTAGCGAATATGCCAGAGCAGAATACGAGAGCTATATGCACGAAAGTGTATGTCCCGACTGTAAAGGCGCCCGTCTTAAACCTGAATATCTTGCAGTTACCGTAGGCGATAAAAATATTAAAGAATTCTGCGATATGTCGGTAGTTGATGAATTAAAGTTCATTGAGGGACTCGAATTTTCCGAAATGGATAGAATGATAGCAGAGCCAATCATAAAGGAAATAAAAGAGCGACTTAACTTCCTTGTAAGCGTTGGTCTTGATTATTTGTGCCTTTCCCGTTCATCCGCAACCCTTTCGGGTGGCGAAAGTCAAAGAATTCGCCTTGCCACTCAAATCGGTTCATCCCTTATGGGAGTGCTTTATATCCTTGATGAGCCAAGTATCGGTCTTCATCAAAGGGATAACGAGAGATTACTTGCTACCCTAAAACGCCTTCGCGATTTAGGTAATACTCTTATTGTTGTTGAACACGATGAAGATACTATGCGTGAAGCGGATTATATCGTTGATATAGGTAAGGGTGCGGGTATACACGGAGGAAATGTGGTGTTTACAGGTGCCCCCGAAGAATTAGAAAAATGCAAGGATTCCATAACTGCCGATTATCTTTCGGGCAGAAAGAAAATTCCCGTACCCGAAAAGCGCCGCAAAGGAAACGGCAACTTCCTTACCGTAAAAGGTGCTATGGAAAATAACCTTAAAAAAATCAATGTTAAAATACCTCTCGGCGAGTTTGTTTGCGTAACGGGAGTTTCGGGAAGCGGTAAATCATCCCTGGTTAATGATATTATATATAAGGTTCTTGCAAATAAACTAAACCGCGCCAAAACCTTCCCAGGTGAGTATAAATCTATTGAGGGTATAGAAAATCTTGACAAGGTTATCAATATCGACCAGTCTCCTATAGGAAGAACACCTCGAAGCAATCCCGCTACCTATACGGGTGTATTTACTGATATTCGCGACCTTTTCGCCAACACAAAGGATGCTAAGGCCCACGGCTACGGCGCGGGAAGATTTTCCTTTAATGTTAAGGGGGGAAGGTGCGAGGCCTGTCAGGGCGACGGCATTTTAAAGATAGAAATGCACTTTTTGCCCGATATTTATGTTCCTTGTGAGGTTTGCGGCGGCACAAGATATAACCGCGAAACCTTAAATATCAGATACAAGGGCAAAAATATTTATGATGTTCTCGAAATGACCGTAGAAGAGGGTATGCATTTCTTTGAAAGTATACCTAAAATTCATAGAAAATTAAAAACCCTTTTTGATGTTGGTCTTGGTTATATCAAAATCGGTCAGAGCGCTACAACCCTTTCGGGCGGTGAGGCGCAGAGAGTTAAGCTTGCAACCGAGCTTTCTAAAAAACCAACGGGCAGAACTATTTATATTCTTGATGAGCCCACAACGGGACTTCACACAGCCGATGTTCACCGTCTTACCGAGGTTTTGCAGAGACTTGTGGATAACGGTAATACAGTACTTGTAATCGAGCATAATCTTGATATAATTAAAACTGCCGACCATATAATCGATTTAGGTCCCGAGGGTGGAGATAAAGGCGGTTTTATTGTCTGTGAAGGAACACCCGAAGAGGTGGCAGAGTGTAAGGAATCATATACAGGTAAATTCCTTAAAAAACTTCTTTAAATTTACACATTATTCACCAAAGAACAAAAATTATGTTATAATATGGTAAAAAGGGGAGGGTTCAGCGTGTTTGGTTATATTAAGGCGGCTAAGCCGGAACTTAAAATTAAAGAGTTCGAAGCGTATAAAGCGGTTTATTGTACCCTTTGTAAAAAACTCGGTAAGAGTTACGGAATTCTTTCCCGTTTTACCTTAAGTTACGATTTTACCTTCCTTGCTATGCTTAATATGGCGCTTAAAGACGGTTGTCCCACCTATGAGCGAAAAATTTGCGCCTTTAATCCCCTTAAAAAGTGCAATTACTGTAAGGAAACCGAAGATTTTAAAATGCCAAGTGCGGCGGCAATGATACTTCTGTACTATAAGATACTTGATAATATATCCGATGAAAAAGGCGTTAAGAAACTTGGACATTTATTTTTAAAGCCAATATTTTCAGGGGCGCATAAAAAGGCGGCAAGAGCATATCCTCAAATTGAGGAATGGGTGAGGGAATATGTTAATACTCAAGCCCGTCTTGAAAAAGAAAATTGCGGTAGCTTGGATGTAGCCGCAGACCCATCAGCTTTAATGCTTTCAAAGCTTTTTACCCTTTGCAGTGATGATGAAAAACAAAAAAGAGTTCTCGAACGGCTCGGTTACTGTATGGGCAGATATATTTATATTCTTGATGCCGTAAATGACCTTTCTAAAGATATAAAATCGGGCTCTTATAATGTCTTTAAAAATTCAGATGAAAAAGAGGCGTTTGATAAAGCCAAAGCCCAGCTTTATTTTTGTATAAGCGAAGCCGCCAAGGCCTTTGAGCTTCTTGAAATTAAAAAATATGAAACAATTCTCGGTAATATAATTTATTTAGGCTTGGAAAGAAATTTGGAGGAACTGAAAAATGAAAGACCCTTATGAAATTTTAGGCATCGGCAGAAATGCTACCGATGAACAGGTGAAGGATGCCTATAGAAATCTCGCCAGAAAATATCATCCCGATAACTATGGCGACAATCCTCTTTCTGACTTAGCGCAGGAAAAAATGAAGGAAATCAACGAGGCATACGATGCTATTATGAACGAGCGCAGAAACGGCTCATCAAATAAAAAGAGCGGCGGTTATCAGTCATCAGGCGCATCCTCCTTTCCCGAGGTTCGTTCACTTATTAATCAGGGTCGACTCGAACAAGCCCAAGAGGTGCTTGACGGTGTTCCACCTCAATCAAGAAATGCGGAGTGGTATTTCCTAAATGGCACCGTTCTTTACAGAAGAGGTTGGTTCGACCAAGCATATACAAGCTTTGTAACTGCTTCCCGTATGGACCCTAATAATATGGAATATCAGAATGCTGTTCGTAATGCTCAAAGACAGAGCGCAGGGCAGTATAATAACCCTTACCGTTCATACGGTAGCGCAAGCACCTGTTCAGGTTGTGATGTTTGTCAGGGACTTATCTGCGCTGACTGTTGCTGTGAGTGTATGGGCGGCGACTTGATTCGTTGTTGCTAATATGAAAAATACGGCTAAATTAACCTTTTCCGCCATCTGTGCCGCTTTGGCCACTGTTATAATGTTAACGGGATATTTTCCGTATCTTACTTATGCTATACCTGCCGTTGCAGGTCTGCTTGTAATGGTGGTTTGCATAGAAATAGGTGTTAAATACGCGGTGGGAACATATTTTGCAAGCGCTTTTTTAGTGCTTTTAACCGCCGAGCCCGAAACCAAGATTTTATATGTTTTGCTTTTGGGATTTTATCCAATAGTGAAAGCTTTATTGGAGAAGATGGGCAAAGCGCCTATAGAATGGCTTATTAAATTTGCAGTTTTCAATGTTTGCATAGTAGCATATTATAAAATTACCGTATCGGTTTTAGGTATTCCTTTTGATGACTTTGGCGCAGTAGGCAAATGGAGTACATACGCCTTTTGGGCGGCGGCAAATATAGTATTTATTCTATATGATATCGCCGTTTCCCGTATGGCTATGTTTTATATCGCAAGATTACATTCAAAAGTTTCAAAAATTTTCAAATTTTAAACCGAGTTTTGCTCGGTTTTTTTGTTTACTTTTCATTTAGTTTGTAGTAAAATAGATTTAATATGTAAAGGTGGTGGGGAAATGAGCAGAGTAGTTATTATAGGCGGCGGCGCCGCAGGTCTTATGGCGGCTATAAGCGCCGCTAATGCGGATAGTAGCGCTCAAATAACTATTATAGAAAGGAATTCCCGCCCCGCAAGAAAAGTTATGATAACGGGTAAGGGCAGATGTAATGTCACTAATAATTGCGATATTGATACCCTCATTGCCAATGTTTCTCATAACGGGAAGTTTTTATATTCCGCCTTTAACTGCCTTTCTGCAAAAGATACCTATAGTATGTTCGAAGGATGGGGAGTACCCCTTAAAACCGAAAGGGGTAACAGAGTTTTTCCCGTTTCAGATAAAGCCGTGGATATAGTTGACGCCCTTGTAAACAACGCTAAAAGAAAAAGCAAAATAATTGAGGGCAGAGCAAAAAGCATAGAAATTGCGGATGGAAAAGTTTGCGGTGTCCGCTTAGAAAACGGTGAGTTTTTCAGCGCGGATAGCGTAATTTTAGCAACGGGCGGTATGTCCTATTCTTTTACAGGTTCAAGCGGTGACGGATATAAAATCGCCGAAAATATCGGCCATACCGTAACCGATATAAAACCCTCTTTGATTCCTCTTGAGTGTCACGAGGGCTTTTGTTCAAGATTATCGGGCTTAACCCTAAAAAATGTAACCTTGTCGGTTTATGAAGAGGGAAGAAAAAAGCCCGTCTTCAGCGAACTCGGTGAAATGCTTTTTACCCATTTCGGTATATCGGGGCCCTTGGTTTTGAGTGCTTCGGCTCATATTAAAAATTTTGAAAGTAAATCGTATAAAGCGGTTATAGATTTAAAACCCGCCTTAACAGCTGAGCAACTGGATAAACGAATTCTTCGCGACTTTTCTGAGGAACTCAATAAAGATTTTTCAAATTCTCTGGATGCTTTGCTACCTAAAAGTTTAATTCCCGTAATAGTTTCTCTTTCGGGCATTCCTACCTATACAAAGGTTAATCAAATAAGCCGTGAAGAGCGACTTAGACTTGCTGAATTGATTAAAGGATTAACCCTTAGAATAACAGGGACAAGACCTATTGAAGAGGCCATAATAACAAGGGGCGGAATTCCTGTTAAGGAAATAAATTCATCCACTATGGAATCAAAACTTATAAGTGGGCTTTATTTTGCAGGTGAAATTATAGATGTTGATGCCTATACGGGCGGATTTAATCTGCAGATTGCCTTTTCTACGGGATATCTTGCCGGAAAAAATTCAGTTTTAAAAGGAGAAAATATATGATTTCTGTTGCTATTGACGGACCTGCAGGCGCAGGTAAAAGCACAATCGCTAAAACCGTTTCAAAAAAACTCGGCTTTATTTATGTTGATACGGGCGCTCTTTATAGAACCATCGGTCTTAAATTTATGAATGAAGGTTATGATGAGGATTTAAATTGCGATATAAATAAAATTCTTGATGGCACCAAGGTGGATATTAAATTCATCGATGGTGAGCAAAGAGTGTTTTTGAACGGAGAGGATGTATCTGAACTTATCCGTACGCCCAAGGCCTCTTTAATGGCTTCCGCCGTTTCTGCAAAACCCGAAGTGAGAGCGTTTTTACTTGAAATGCAACGCCGTCTTGCAAGAGAAAATAATGTTATTATGGATGGTAGAGATATCGGTACTGTAGTTTTACCTGATGCCACCGTAAAAATTTTCCTTACCGCCTCTGCCGAAGAAAGAGCAAATCGCAGATATAAAGAACTTATAGAAAAAGGTATGGAAGTAAACTATGCCGATGTTCTTGCTGATATCAAGAAAAGGGATTATAACGATTCTCATAGAGATATAGCTCCCTTGAAACCCGCCGAGGATTCGGTGCTTGCAGATACTTCAAAAAATAATTTGGAGCAGTCGGTTGAATTGATTCTTTCTATTATAAATGAAAGGTTAGATAATAAGTGAAAATAACTCTTGCCGAAACTGCCGGCTTCTGCTTTGGTGTAAACAGAGCGGTGCAGATGGTTTATGATTTGGTTGAAGAAGGGAAAAAGGTTTGTTCTTTGGGACCCATTATCCATAATAGTCAGATGGTAGAAGAATTGGCCTCTAAAGGAGTTAAAATTGTCAATTCACCCGAGGAAGCAGACATGGATAGTATCCTTGTAATCCGTTCCCACGGCGTTGATTTGGCGACATACGAGATGGCCGAAAAATCGGGAGTAACGGTTGCCGATGCTACCTGTCCCTTCGTTGCTAAAATTCATAAAATAGTTGCCGAAGAGAGCAAAAAGGGTAACCTTATTTTCATAGCGGGGGATAAAAATCATCAGGAAGTAATAGGAATAGTAGGTCACAGTCAAGACGAAACTATTGTATTTTCTTCCGAAGAAGAATTGGAAAATTTGGTGGAAAATCGCCCCGAAATTTTAAAAAAACAGGTTTCGGCCGTTGCGCAGACCACTTTTAACGCAAAAAAGTGGGAAAAAGTTCAAAAAAAATTAAAAAAACTCTATACAAATCCAAAAATTTTTGATACAATATGTAATGCTACTTCGATGCGTCAAAGTGAAGCGAGAGCTCTTGCCGAAAGTAACGATGTAATGGTTGTCATCGGCGGAAGGCATAGCTCCAATACCTCAAAGCTTTTTGATGTGTGCGCTTCTCTTTGCGAAAAAACATATCTCATAGAAACCGCTAAGGAACTTGATTTCTCTTGGTTTTTCGAATGTGAAAAAATCGGAGTGGTTGCAGGCGCATCTACGCCCGCAGGTATAATTAAGGAGGTTATTAGAACCATGTCGGAAAATTTACAACCGGTTGAAGAACAGGTGGAGGTAAAAGAACCTGTTCAGAAGAGCTTCGAGGAAATGACAGATGAAGAAGCTTTTGAAGCATCGCTCAGTAATTTAACAGGCGATCAGAAGGTAAGCGGTACTGTTCTCGCAGTTAGCGCTACCGAAATACAAGTTGATATTGGAAGAGGTCTTGCAGGTTATATTTCTGCGGACGAATATTCTCTCGACCCCAATGTTGACCTTGTAAAGGAAGTTAAGGTCGGAGATACTCTTGATCTTATCATTATGAAGATAAACGATCAGGAAGGAACCGCAATGCTTTCAAAGCGCCGTTATGATGCTATCGCCGGTTGGGATAAGATAGTAGCTGCTAAGGATTCTAATGAAGTATTAACAGGCGTAGTTAAGGATGTCGTTAAGGGTGGCGTTGTTGTTTATTCAAACAATATCCGCGTATTTATCCCTGCTTCTCAGGCAACCGCTTCCAGAAATGAAGCCCTTGAAGACCTTAAGGGTAAGGAAGTTTCCTTCCGTATTATTGAAATCGGCAGAGGCCGTAAGGCAGTAGGTTCTGTTCGCAGCGTTCTCCGTGAGGAGCGCAAGGCAGCAGAAGCTAAGATTTGGGAATCTATCGCAGTTGGCGACCGTTTCACAGGCGTTGTTAAATCCCTTACTACCTATGGCGCGTTCGTTGATATCGGCGGCGTTGACGGTATGGTACATATATCTGAACTCTCTTGGCAGAGAATTAAGAACCCTGCAGAGATTCTTGCTGTTGGCGATACGGTTGAAGTATATGTTAAAGACCTTGATGCTGATAAGAAAAAGATTTCTCTTGGCTATAAGAAGGAAGAGGATAATCCTTGGAATATCTTCACCTCTAACTATAATGTTGATGATGTTGTTACCGTTAAGGTTGTAAGCATCACTTCTTACGGCGCATTTGCCCGTATAGTTCCCGGTGTTGACGGTCTTATCCATATTTCTCAGATTGCCAAAAAGCATATTGCTAAACCTCAGGATGAGCTTAGCGTTGGTGATGAAATTGAGGTTAAGATTATCGCCGTTGATGCAGATAAAAAGCGCGTAAGTCTTTCAAGAAGCGTTCTTCTTCCCGATGAAGTTGTTGAAGAAGCAACTGAAGAAGTAGTAGAAGAACCTGCTACCGAAGAGGTAGTTGAAGCAGTTGCAGAAGAAGCTGCAGAATAATTTGTTAAAAACCCTTCACAATTTGTGAAGGGTTTTTGAATTTTAGCATAAGATATTGAAAAAGGGTTAAAAATGTGGTAAAATAATCCTATAAATAAGCAGAGGAGTGGGGTAAATGAAAAATGTGAAGGTTAAAAACAAACGTGGTATTCCGTTTCCTTCCCATGTGGTTTTTTCTGCCTTGTTCCTACTTATTCAGATAGGATTTCTCATAGGTCTTGCCTATAATTTTTCCGCTAATTCAATTGCGGTTTTCTGGATTTTTGAAATAATTGCTATTATTACTGTAGCGATGATAATAAACCGTAGGGGCAACCCAAATTATAAAATTGCATGGATAATATTTATTTTGATTTTCCCCATTTTCGGTATTTCTCTTTTCATCCTTTTTGGTGGTGGGCGTGTTCTTCCGCATCTTAAAAACAGAATAAAAAAATGTGAAAATTTTTATTTATCGAAGTTACCGGATGATAGCGCAGTTCACGAAACCTTAAGATATGATGATTTACCCCATTCGAGACAGGCGGATTATCTAACCGCCGTATCAGGTTACCCCCTTTATAAAAATACCACTGTAGAATATCTTTCGCCGGGTGAAGTGTTTTTACCTCGCTTTTTAGAGGAATTAGAGGCGGCTGAAAAATACATATTTATTGAATTTTTCATTATCGCCGAAGGAGTAATGTGGGATAGCGTTGCAAAAATTCTGGAGAAAAAGGTTAAACAGGGAGTAGAGGTTAAGGTACTCTTCGATGATTTTGGTTCAATAAAACGCCAGAATAAAAACTTTATCCACCGTTTGCGCTCTAAGGGTATAAAAGTGGCGGTATTCAATAAAATCAAGCCATCCTTTGATGTTTTTATGAATAACCGTAATCACCGTAAAATAGTGGTTATTGACGGTAAGGTAGCCGTAACGGGAGGTATAAACCTTGCCGATGAATATATAAATGAGTATGAGCGTTTTGGCTATTGGATGGATTGCGCAGCAATAGTCAAGGGTGAGGCGGTGAAAAGCTTCCTCGCTATGTTCTGCAGTATATGGAAATTTACTACAAAAGAAGAAATAAATTTTGAATCCCATAATGTAGATTTCAGCGTTAAAAGTAATGCTTTTGTATTGCCTTACAGTGATGACCCTCTTGATGAAGCAACCCCCGCAGAAGGTATCTATCTGCAAATGCTAAATACGGCACAGAGATATGTATATATTACAACACCCTATCTTATAATTGATGATACTATGATAGATACGCTTAAAATGGCGGCCAATTCGGGGATTGATGTAAAAATCATTACACCGTATATTCCTGATAAGTGGTATGTTCATCCCGTAACCCAGTATAATTATCTGGAGCTTTTAGAAGCTGGTGTTAAAATTTACGAATATACCCCAGGGTTTATCCATTCAAAGATATTTGTTTCCGATGACCGAGTATCTACGGTGGGTACCGTAAATATGGATTACCGAAGTTTTTCACTTCACTTTGAATGCGGTGTATGGTTTTCTGATAATGATACGGTTATGGATATCAAAGCTCATTTTAATGAGATGCTAAAATGTTCAAAGAAAATAACACTTGAGAAATGGAAGAAAAATCCTTGGTATAAACGGCTTAAGATGGCAATTTTACATCTTTTTTCACCGTTTATGTAATTTTTCTTGTTTTCTTTGAAAAGATATGATAAAATGAACTTACGAAAGGTGGATTAATTATGAAGGGATTTTTGAAATTTATTACTATTTTTGCTACAGCAGTAACCGCAGTTATAGGCGCTCTTGCCGCAGTTGATTATTATCTTAACAGAAACCGCGTAAAAGGTGATTACCTCGAATGCGAGATTCCTTCTGTTGATGAGGAATAATTTTTAAAACTTTTAAATAGGGTTGACGGTTGTCAACCCTATTTTTTTATATATTTTTATTGAAAATAATGCAAGTAAATGTTATAATAATATGAATAATTATTTTTATTTGGCAGGTGATAAAAGTGGCTTTCAAAAAATGGGTAGTTGGCGCAACCGATAAAATACGCGCAAAGGAATTGGCAGAGGAGTTTGAGATAGACCCCTTTACCGCTCTCGTTGCCTGTGGCAGAGGTATCACCGAATCGTCCGAACTTGAACTTTTGCTTTCTGATGAGCCCCTTTTATGCGACCCTAATGAACTTATAGATATTAAAAAAGGCGCAGAATTTATTAATAGAGCCATAGAGGAAAATAAGCGCATAGCAGTTTACGGCGATTATGATTGCGATGGCGTTGTATCTACTGTAATTTTATACGATTACTTAATTTCCCGAGGAGCTAATGCAGTTTATTATATCCCTGACCGTATCCAAGAAGGTTACGGTATGAATAATTCTGCCATAGATAAATTAAAAGCCGATGGGGTAGATGTTATCATAACTGTTGATAACGGAATAGCATCAAGAACTGAAATAGCGTATGCTAAAACCCTTGGTATTGAAACTGTGGTTACCGATCACCATCTTCCTCCAGAAGAACTTCCCGATGCAGTAGCGGTTATTGACCCTCATAGGATAGATTGCCCATCAACCTTTAAAGAAATTTGCGGCGCGATGGTTGCCTTTAAGTTTGTATGTGTTATTGATGATAAAGAGCCCGAGCAACTTTTAGGAAGATATGCGGATTTGTTGAGTATTGCAACCATAGGAGATGTTATGCCCCTCGTTAATGAAAACCGCTCTGTTGCCAAGGCGGGAATAAACTCAATAAAGCATAAGGCCAGAGTGGGAGTAGGTGCCATAATAAGCGTTGGCGGTTTTGACCGTACTGCAATTAATGCAGGTAGAATCTCCTTTGGAATAGTGCCGAGAATTAACGCGGCAGGAAGAATGGGAGATGCCGCCCGTGCCGCCCGACTGCTTCTGTGCAATAATATGCTTGAAGCGCTGCCAATGGCAAACGAAATTGATAACGATAACGCTTTAAGGCAAAGTTTAGAGCGTCAGATAACAGGCGAGGCCTGTACTATTATTGAAAATAACGGTTATCAGTATAATAGAGTTATTGTGGTTTGTGGTAAGGATTGGCATAGCGGAATTCTTGGTATAGCCGCTTCGAAAATTGCGGAGAAATACGGAAAACCAACCTTCGTGCTTTCCGAAAGCGATGGAGTTTGTCACGGCTCGGGCAGAAGTTTCAAGGGATTTCATCTTTATGATGCTTTGAAATCCAGTGAAGAATATCTTTTAAAATTCGGCGGTCATGAGTTGGCGGCGGGTGTAAGCGTTAGCGAAGAAAATCTTGATAATTTCAGAACTAAAATTAACGATTATGCTGAGAGTTTGCCTTTTACTCCTGCTACCGTAAATATCGATTTAAAACTTAATCCCGCAGGTCTTACTGTGGATATGGCCTTTGCCATAAAATGTTTGGAACCCTTTGGCGCAGGTAATCCAACCCCCGTTTTTGGGCTTTTCGATGTTACTCTCCAAAAAATCAGCCCTATGGGTAACGGAAAACACTTACGGCTTTTATTTTCTAAAAACGGCACCGCTTTTCAAGCGTTACTTTTCGGCGTTACACCCGAGCAGTTCTGTTTTGAAATGGGCGATATGTTGGACCTTGCGGTAAATTTAGAACCCAATTTGTTCAGGGACGAATATACCCTAAGCGTTATGATAAAGGCAATTCGCCTTTCTGGCGTAGATGAGGATGTATTATTTAGTCAGATTGAAAACTATGATAATCTTATGTCTTCCCGCCAAGGTAATCCTGTTTCTGCTCTGCCCAGCAGGGAAGAAGTAGGTGTTTTATATAAGAATATTTTGAATAACCCCGTTAAATTTGAAAGAATAAAGCATATAAATCTTAATACTCTTGGCTATGCTAAAACTATGGTAGCCATAAAAACCCTTTTAGAGTTGGGACTTATAAACGAGAAAGACGGCGTTCTTTTTGGTATTAAAAGTGTTACAAAAACAGAACTTACCAACTCCCAGACTTATAATTTTTTAGCAAAGAAGGTGAGATAGGTGACCGATATAGAAAATAAGGACTATAAAGAACTTGTGGAACTTATGGAATCCCAGAACGGAAATTATAATTATGACCTTATAAAAAAGGCGTACGATTTCTGTGTGAATGCCCATGAAGGCCAAAAGCGTTTGACCAATGAAAAGTATTATATTCATCCGCTGAATGTGGCTAAAATCATTGTAAAACTTGGTATGGACAGTGAATCGGTTGCCGCCTCGCTTTTACATGATGTTGTTGAAGATACCGATACCTCTTTAGATTTCATTAAAAAAGAATTCGGTGCTGATGTGGCCCTTTTGGTTGACGGTGTAACTAAAATCGGACGCCTTTCCTTCTCATCAAAAGAGCAACAGCAGGCGGAGAGTCTTCGAAAGATGCTTATCGCTATGGGTAAGGATATCAGAGTTATTATCATTAAACTCGCCGACCGTCTTCACAATATGCGTACCATTGACGCTATGCCCGAAAACAAGCAGAGGGAAAAATCTCTCGAAACTTTGGAGATTTATGCCCCCATTGCTCACCGCCTAGGTATCAGACCTGTTAAGGAAGAACTCGAAGACCTTGCAATTAAGCATCTGGATGTAGTAGCGTATGATGAAATAGTCGGTTTAATCGAGGAAAGAAGTTCTGATAAGGAAAACCTTCTCGGTGATATACGCCATAGAATTGAAGAGCGTCTTTTAAAGGAAATTCCAGAGGTTAAATTGTCCTTCCAATCCCGTGTAAAATCGGTTTACGGTATCTATCGTAAAATGTATTTACAGGGCAAGGAATTCGATGAAATATACGATGTTTATGCTATCCGTATAATCACCGATACAGTGGCGGACTGCTATAATATTCTGGGTATTATGCACGATATGTTCCGTCCAATACCCAATAGATTTAAGGATTATATTTCTACACCTAAACCTAATATGTATCAGTCATTGCATACTACGGTTTTAGGCCGTGAAGGTATTCCTTTTGAAATTCAAATAAGAACATTCGATATGCACCATACCGCTGAATACGGAATTGCAGCCCACTGGAAATATAAAGAGGGCGTATCCAAAAATAATGAGCGTATGGAAGAACGCCTTGCTTGGATTAGGCAGATTCTGGAGGAACAGGATTCTTCGGGAGATGTATCCGAACTTGTTAGAAGTATCAAGGTTGACCTTTCACAAGAAGATGTATTTGCGGTTACGCCAAAGGGTGATGTTATAAATCTACCCGTTGGTTCAACCATTATAGATTTCGCCTTTGCTATTCACTCTGCCGTTGGTATAAGAATGGTTGGCGCAAAGGTTAACGGAAAAATTGTGCCTATAAACCATGTCGTTAATACGGGTGAGGTTATCGAAATTCTTACTACCAATCAGGCAGGTCATGGTCCTAGTCGAGATTGGATGAAGATTGCCGTTACCAATCAGGCCAAGGCCAAAATCCGTTCCTGGTTTAAGAAGGAACGCAGAGCCGAAAATATCGAAACGGGCAGGAGTATGGTTGAAGGTGAATTCCGCAGAAACGGTATCATTCTTCCCGAAAGTGAATTTGAGGAATTTATAGGCGACCTTGCCAAACGCCTTCGCCTTGCCGATTCTGAAGAATTTTTCGCGGCTATTGGTTATGGCGGACTGTTGCTGTCTAAAATTATGCCCAGAGTCCGTGAGGACTATAATAAGCGTACAGCTTCGGCTAAACCTACCGCTACTCCGGAAATAAAACCAAAAATTTCCCATTCTCCCGAGGGCGTTGTGGTAGAGGGTATTGATAATTGCCTTATTAAACTTTCTCGTTGTTGCGCGCCTCTTCCAGGCGATGAAATTATCGGTTTTATCACAAGAGGCCACGGTGTTTCAATTCATAAAAGAGATTGCAGTAATGTACCTAAAGATATTTCCGATGCCAGCGAGCCGGAAAGATGGATTCCTGCTCACTGGGCAAACGGCGGGAAAGAAAACTTTATTTCCACCCTGCAAATTACGGGTGTTGACCGCGAGGGTATACTTATTGATATTATGAATGCTATTAATAATATGCGTGTTGCCGCTCACTCCGTAACCGCTAAACAAACAAAGGAAGGCAACTGCATTATAATTATTTCAATAAGTGCCGAAAGCGTTGAGCATTTGCGTAGCATAACCGCGCGTCTTGAAAAGGTTTCGGGCGTATTCCATGTTGAGAGGTTAGGAAGATGAAAGCAGTAATTCAGCGTGTAAAAGAGGCCTCTGTTACGGTTAACGGTAAAATCGTTGGCTCCTGTAAAGAGGGTTATATGATTCTTTACTGTGCGGTCGACGGAGATACAACAGAAGACATATCATTACTTGCCCGCAAGGTTGCAAATCTTCGCGTTTTCTGTGATAGTGAGGATAAAATGAATTTATCCATACTTGATATAAAAGGCGAAATTCTTTGTATTTCTCAGTTTACCCTTGCCGCCGATACTAAAAAGGGCAATAGACCTTCCTTTATATCGGCAATGAAACCCGATACTGCCAGTGAGTATTATAATATTTTCTGTGATGAGCTTTTAAATAATGGGGTAGAGAAGGTAGAAAAGGGAATATTCGGCGAGGATATGAAGGTATCCTTAGTTAACGATGGACCTGTAACAATTATTCTTGATACAGATGTATGGAAACGGAAAGAAAATATATGAAAATATCAAGACTTTCAATAGGCAGTAGCCCTACTAATTGTTATTTACTTAGCACAGATAGGGCGGCCGTGGTTATAGACCCGGGCGTGAGGGATGGTCGAATCGATGCATTCTTACAGGAAAATGAAGATAAGGAACGATTGATTATCATAACCCACGCCCATTTCGACCATATCGGAGGCGCAGAAGAATTGCGCGAAAAATACGGTGTAGATATACTTATCGGTGAAAAGGATAATCCTGCTCTTTCTGACCCTATTGTCAACGAGTCGGTCAGATTTGGAGTGAATATTAACCCTTTTACTGCTGACAAAACCGTTGTTGACGGACAAAAATTTTCTGTAGGCGATATTGATTTTACCGCTATAGAAACACCTGGTCACACAGTGGGAAGCACCTGCTTTTATGTTGATGGAATTCTCTTTACAGGGGACACGCTCTTTTGCCAAGGAATAGGCAGAAGTGATTTTCACGGTGGAAACGGAACAGAGCTTTTCCGTTCTCTTAAAAGAATTATGAGTATGTTTCCAGAAAACACATCGGTTTTATCTGGTCACGGACCTGAAACCACTATCGCCGATGAACTTGTTTGGTTTGGATTTTAAAAATGAAGCTATGTAATATCGGTCATAATTTTGACTATGAAATCGAAAAGTTAATAAGAATTTTTCTGCCCTTTGAAAAAATCGAGGTGCTACATAACGTAGAATCGGACGACAAGGTGGCTGTTTGCAAGGTAGAGGAATATAATGATGGTGTAAAGATAACCTCCAACCTTACCTTATCGGGTAAAACCACACAGTTTTCCGAGATTGTAAAAAGACACAAAAATGCTATGGAAAACTTCGATAAAATCTGCGAAAGAGTTGTTGCTACCACCCTTTTTGAATGCTTTGCCGAAATTACGGGTTATAGGTCCCCTTGGGGAATTTTGACGGGCGTACGCCCTGCGCGGCTTTTTTCAAGAACGGTTAAAGCCCTTGGAAGAGAAGGGGCACTACGCCGTTTTAGAGATGATTTGAAGGTAAGTGATACTAAAATTTCGCTTTGCGAAGAGGCGTATAGGAGGGAAAACGCCATAACGGAGCTATCCCGTCCTGATTCGTTCAGTTTATATATTTCTATTCCTTTTTGCCCTTCGAGATGCAATTACTGTTCCTTCGTTTCGCATTCGGTAGAAAAGGCGGGGGAGTTAATTCCCGATTATGTTGACCACCTCTGTCGAGAAATAGAGGTTACCGCCAATATAGTGAAGGAATTAGGGCTACGGCTCGAAACTGTATATGTAGGCGGCGGTACACCTACCGCAATCAGCGCAGATTTGCTTAAAAAGGTTTTAAATGCCATAAGAAGCAATTTTAATTTATCCCATATTCGTGAGTTTACCGTTGAGGCGGGAAGACCCGATACTGTTACTGAAGAAAAGCTAAAGGTTATAAAGGGCTGTGGCGCTACCAGAATAAGCATAAATCCTCAGACTATGAATGATGATGTGCTTAAGAATATTGGTAGAAGGCATACCGCAAAGCAGATGAGGGATGCCTTTAATTTAGCAAGGGAAATGGGCTTTGATAATATCAATACAGACCTTATTGCAGGCCTTACGGGTGATACCTTTGGAAGCTTTTCAAAAACTCTGGAGGAAATATTGGAACTTGACCCTGAAAGCGTAACCGTGCATTCTCTTTCTATGAAAAGAGCGTCGACTATTACCGCAAAGGGTGAACTCCCCGATATAAAAGCGGGCGCCGAAGCCACTTTAATGGTGGATTATGCGAGAAGGCGTCTCGAGGACAACAATATCAAACCATATTATATGTATCGGCAGAGCAAAACGGTTGGAAATCTTGAAAATGTAGGGTATGCTAAAGAGGGCAAGGAATGCCTTTATAATGTTTACATTATGGATGAAACCCACACAATACTTGCTTGCGGAGCATCGGCGGTAACAAAACTGCGTGAGCCCAATGGCGATAATATAGAAAGAATTTTTAATTATAAATACCCCTATGAGTATATCAGCCGTTTTGATGATATGCTGGCGAGAAAAAAAGGTGTGTTTGATTTTTATAAAAAACACTCCCGCTAATTTGAAAGGAAAGTGACTATGGATTTTTTGGATAATGCTATAAACAAGGCAAAAGAGGTAGTGGATATTGCCTATAAGAAAACTGAAGAAGTAGTGCTGACTGAAAAGCAAAGATTTGATATCGCATCTTTAAATTCTAAAATTGATAAAGATTATAAAGCTCTCGGTGAAATATTTTATAAGAACTATAAAGATAACGAGGATATTCCTGAGGATGCTAAAGTTGTAATCAGAGCTATTAACGAAAAAATCCTCAAGATTAAGGAGCTTAAGGAAGAAATAGGGGAGACCAAGAATAAAATGGTCTGTCCTCATTGTCAAAACTATATTCCCAAAGGTTCTGCTTTCTGTAGCGTTTGCGGTGAAAGGTTAAAGTAGGAATATTATTATGAATAAGAATTTAAAAATAGGCGTAATTGTCGCTGATATTGATGAATATCGCCCATTTATAAAGGAAATAGAAAAATATGAGCCCCAAAAATATGTTTATTTTAAAAACGAAGGGGTAAAATTTAATCTTAAAGGCGCTCAGGTAATCTGCGTTCATTGCGGAATCGGTAAGGTTAACGCCGCTACTGCCGCCGCAGTGCTATCTAAGGAATGCGATATAATCCTTAATTTCGGTTTATCGGGCGGTATAAGCGGTGTGAGGAAGGGTGAGATTTCTTTCCCAAATAGATATTTAGAGCACGATTTCGACCTTACAATGATTGGATATAAACCTTGTGAAAAACCGGAACAGGAGTATATATACTCTGCTGATGAAAAACTGCTTATGATGGCTAGTGAAATTCTTTCGGGTGTAACGGGTACTGCGGTTTGCGGCGATAGATTTATTTGCAATGAATCGGAAAGAGCGTTTTTGAAAGAAACCTTTGATGCCGTTTCTTGCGATATGGAAACTGCAGCTATAGCTTCAGTTTGCCATTTTGCTGAAATTCCCTTTATGTCTATAAGAAGAATTTCCGATGATGCAGGGGATGATGCGGCTAAAAGTTATAGCGAAATGAATAAAAATGAGGGTGAAACTCTCGGTCAGATATTTCTTAAATATCTATGTTTTGTGTGTGAAAACTATTAAAAACACAATTTTTAGTGTATTTTATTGTTAAAATATCTAATTTTCAAGTGGTTCTTTTGATGAAAACATAAAATTTACTAAAATACGGTTGATTTTTTTAAAATAATATGTTAAAAATATATAGTACGGTAATGGCGATGCCCTTACCAACAGCGTTTCACAAAAATTTTTTGGAGGTTCTAAAATGAACAAGACAGAATTAGTAGCAGCAGTTGCTGCAAAAGCAGAGATTTCTAAGAAGGATGCAGAAAAGGCAGTTGCCGCAGTTATCGACGCTGTAGTTGATACTCTTAAAGCAGGCGATAAAGTTCAGCTCGTAGGTTTCGGTACTTTTGAAGTTCGCACCCGCGCTGCAAGAACCGGTATCAATCCTCGCACAAAAGAGACCATTAAGATTGCTGCTTCCAAGAATCCCGTATTCAAGGCAGGCAAAGCGCTTAAGGATGCTGTTGCAAAATAATTTTTGCGCTACTTAAAATGATAGACGGGCAGTGTTGCTCGTCTATTTTTTTAACATTGTGAGGTTTATATGAGACTTGATAAGTATTTGAAGGTGTCGCGCATTATCAAGCGTCGCACTATAGCAAACGAGGCCTGTGACGCGGGCAGAGTAGAGGTAAACGGAAAAATGGCTAGAGCATCCTATGATGTCAAGGTTGGAGATATTATAAATATTTCTTTCGGTACAAGAAATATAAAAATAGAAGTTACCGATGTGAACGAGGTTATCCGCAAGGATGATGCCGCTTCTCTTTATAAAATAGTAGAATAAGATTTGCGCCCCGTAAATATATTTAGATAGGGTAGATAGTTTTTGCCCTTTTATTCTAAAAATATTTATGGGGTGTTTTAATTGGAGGAAAACTATTCTTCTCAGAATATTATCGTTGAATGTAGAAGACGCCTTGAAATTTCAGGGGTAAAGGATGTGCTGTCCTTTGATGAAGAAACACTGCTTCTTGATTCTGTAATGGGGAAAATAACGGTTAAGGGCGAAGGAATGCATATTGAAAGCTTTAATACTGCCACAGGCGACCTTACGGCATCTGGGAAAGTGCACGCAGTGGTTTATATGTCCGATGTGAAATCAGAGGGTGGCTTCTTATCCCGTCTTTTCAGATAGCTTATGTGGGAAATAAGTGTTAATAATCAAATTATCACATTTTTGCTTTCAGTAGTACTTGGATTTTTTATATGCGCTCTTTACGATATTTTCAGAAGTTTAAGAAAAATCGGCTTAAATTCCTTTGCGGCTACATTTGTTGAGGACATATTATTTTGGATTGTATCTGCGTTTATAACCTTTCTTTTTTTGCTCAGCAGAACAAACGGTGAGCCAAGAGGGTATGTTCTTTTGGCAGCTTTATTGGGATTTCTGGTTTTTAGGTCATTGTTTTCCGGATTTCTGATTATTGTTTTAACATTTTTGTTCAGAACAATATTAAAAACATATAGGTTTATTTATGTATGGTTTTATCGGTTTTGGGATAAAACCGCCTACCTTTTATCTGAACTTTTGTTAAAATTTATTAAAATAGGTAAAAGATGGGCTAAAATGTCAAAAAAACTCTTGAAAAATAGGTATAAACTGTTATATACTAAAAGAAATATAAAAGCTTCACGGAACGGAGATGAGAATTATGGCAACGAAACAGAAAAAGCGTAAAAGCGTGCTTTTGCGTTTGCTCATCATAGGCGTGGCGGGATATATGATTTTTAATGTTTTATCCCTCTATAGCACCCTTAACGAAAGCCGTAATACTCTGGCTCAGCTTGAAGAAACCTATAATAAAAAGCAAGCCGAGATTTCCGAACTCAGCGCACTTCTTCAAAACGGGTCACAAGCCGATATAATCGAAAAAGCGGCAAGAGAACGTCTTGGATATGTTTACTCCGATGAAGTTATATTTATTGATATTTCTGGCAAATAACAGGGGGCACTTGCATTTTTATGGAGTTGAAAATTGGGGAAATCTATCAAGGCAAAATCACTGGCATCACTAATTTCGGAGTTTTCGTTGATTTAGGCGATAATACTTCGGGTATGGTACATATTTCGGAGGTCGCCCGTTCCTTTGTTAACGATATCAAGGAACATGTAAAAATGGGTGATGAGGTTAAGGTAAAGGTTCTTTCTATCGGTGAGGACGGTAAGATTGCCCTCAGCATTAAAAAGGCGTTGGAGCCCGAAAAAAAGGAAAATGACGGTAAACCTCGCGAAAGGCGGCCCCGTCAACCTCAGGTAATCGATAGTTCTTATACTTGGACTGCCAAAAGAAGCGAACCAGAAGATTTTGAGGATATGATGAACCGTTTTAAACAGACAAGTGATGAAAAGTTCTCTGATTTGAAACGCAAAAATCCGGAAACACGCCGTTCCAAGCGTGGCGCTAATGTAAGATAAAATAAAGGGCGGTTTTACATTTTCTTTGTGAGACTGTCCTGTTTTTTTAGTGAAGGGATAATATGAAGGAAATAAATGTTGCTTTAATAGAAAACGCAGTAGCACAGTTGTGTATAGAAGCAAACAAGGAATTACCGGAGGATATAAAAGAAGGGATTTGCAATGCAAAATGCAAAGAGTGTAATTCTCTGGCAAAATCTGTCCTCGGTGATTTGGAGAGGAATCTAGAAGCATCAAAAGAATTCAATCTTCCTATATGTCAGGATACGGGTATGGCGGTCGTTTTTCTCGAAATAGGTCAGGATGTTCATCTTGTGGGCGGTGATGTTTATGAAGCTGTTAACCAAGGTGTTGCCAATGGGTATACAGAGGGACTTCTCAGAAAATCGGTGGTCAGCGACCCACTAAGAAGGGAAAACACAAACGATAATACCCCCGCTGTAATCCATACTAAAATTGTTTCGGGTGATGAGGTTAGGATAACGGTTGCCCCTAAAGGTTTTGGTAGCGAAAATATGAGCGGTATAAAAATGCTTACTCCCTTTGATGATAGGCAGGGCGTTATAGATGCCGTTGTTGAGCTGGTGAAAAAAGCAGGGGATAACCCTTGCCCGCCGATGATTATAGGAGTAGGTATTGGCGGAGATTTTGAACAGTGCGCTTATCTTTCCAAAAAGGCGCTTTTAAGAAATATATCGGAAGGAAATTCCGACCCTTATTATAAAGAACTTGAAGAAGAAATTTTGTGTTTGGTAAATGACCTTGATATAGGTCCTCAGGGCTTTGGTGGTGATACCACCGCATTGGCGGTAAATATTGAAACGGCGCCCACGCACATAGCAGGTTTGCCCGTGGCGGTAAATATAGGTTGTCACGTTACCAGACATAAATCTACGGTGATAAAATGAGTGAAAGAATAAATTTGGTTGCCCCTTGTATCTTTGGCATAGAAAGTGTTGCCGCGGATGAATTTAAAAGAATGGGCTTTACCGACGTTACGGTTGAAAATGGCAGAGTTCTTTTGTCGGGAGATTTTAATATGCTTGCAAGAGCCAATATAAATTCCCGTTTTGCCGAAAGAATTCTAATAAATATGGGGCAGTTTACTGCCACTAGCTTTACAGAACTTTTTGATAATGTTAAAGCAATTCCTTGGGAGAATTTTATAGGCCGTGACGATGCCTTCCCCGTAAAGGGCTGGAGTAACGAATCGGCGCTTCATAGTATACCTGATTGTCAGTCAATTATTAAAAAAGCCATTGTTTCAAGACTTGGTGAAAAATACGGAATTACCTGGTTTAACGAAACGGGCCCTGAATATAGGGTAAGATTTTCCATAAGAAAAGATTTGGTTACCATGATGATAGATACATCGGGTGACGGGCTTCATAAAAGGGGATACAGAAGAAATTCCAACGATGCGCCCTTAAAAGAAACCTTGGCCGCCGCTATGTGCGACCTTGCGAGAATATATCCTGATACAAAGCTTTACGACCCCTTCTGCGGAAGCGGCACCATTTTAATCGAGGCCGCCTTGATGGCGACTAAAACCGCCCCCGGTCTTCGCAGATACTTTGCGGCGGAAAGGTTTGCTTCAATTCCTAAAATCGCCTGGCAACAGGAGAGAATGAGGGCTCAGGATAATATCCTTCATAATATTGATTTTGAAGGTATTGGATTTGATATAAACCCCGATTGCGTGGAGCTTACCCTTGCTAACGCTAAAAAAGCGGGCGTGGAAAAATATGTGAAGGCCGCCATAGGCGATGTTAGGAATTTTTCTATATCACACGATAGAAGTTTACTTATCACAAATCCCCCTTACGGTGAAAGATTGCTTGATATTAAAGAAGCAGAAAATCTTTATAAGGTAATGGGCGAACGCTTCGTTAAGGAACAGGGCAAAAAGTATTTCATTATCAGCCCCCATGATGAGTTCGAGAAACTTTACGGTAGCGAGGCAGATAAAAGAAGAAAACTTTATAACGGAATGATAAAGTGTCAGTTGTTTATGTATTTTAAAAATAAGTAAAAGGAATTTGAAATGAGATATATTTTTTATATCAATCCCGTAGCAGGTAAGGGAGATGCTCAAAAGGATATAATTGAAGCCATCAACCGCTATTTTGCCGACAAAAGCAGTGAATATAAGATACATTTTATAGATTCTTTAGATTGTATGATACGGTCTGCTAGCACGGAAGCTAAAACAGGTGACAAAATCCGCATGTTTGCTTGCGGAGGCGAGGGTACGGTTATGGCGGTGCTCAACAGTATTGTCGGCTTCGATAATGTGGAACTCGGAGTAATACCCTGTGGTTCTGCAAACGACTTTTTAAAGTTCTTTGAAGGTCGGGATAGTTTTCTTGATATCGGCGAGCAGATTGACGGCGAAACCGTGGAAATGGACTTGATTAGGGCAGGCGATAAATATTGCCTTAACGGATGCTCGGTTGGTATGGATGCGGTTGTGGCCCGTGATATGTCCATTTTTAAGAATTGGCCTCTGGTTTCAGGACCGCTTGCCTATAATCTTGCAATAGTTAAAACCTTTTTGGGCAAGCTTGGTATAACCGCCGAAATTTCACTTGATGGGGAAGCACCTCAGCGTAAAACCTGTCTTTTTGCAGTAATTGCCAATGCCCCTTATTATGGCGGAGGATATAAAGGCGCTCCCAACGCAGTGCCCTATGATAATAAGCTTGATTTTACACTTGTAGATAAAATCTCAAAGCTTAAAATTCTCAAGTTTTTAGGACTTTATAAAAGGGGAGAGCACGAATCTCTTGATTGCTGCACACTTAAAAACTGCGAAAGTATGGAATTCACTTCCGAAAAACCCATACCCGTCAACCTTGACGGTGAGATATATGAAACTACACATATGAAATTTGAACTTGTGAAAAGTGCGGTTAAATTTGTCGTACCAAAGAGTATTGTCACGAAAGTATTAACAAAATTTTAATTCTTTTTGACTTTGCTTGACTTAAAATGAAAATTGGATATAATTAGTAAATGTATAATTCTTTTGATAAATTGGAGGAAATAATATGATTATTAAACCTTTGGCTGATAACGTTGTTGTTAAAGCAACTAAGTCCGAAGAAACTACCAAAAGCGGTATAGTTCTCACCTCTGCTTCCAAGGAAAAGCCCCAGATTGCAGAAGTTGTAGCTGTTGGCCCCGGCGGTATGGTAGACGGAAAAGAAATCGGTATGAATGTTAAGGTAGGAGATAAGGTTATTGCCGCTAAATATTCTGGTACCGAAATTAAACTTGACGATGAAGAATATACCATTCTTCGTGTTGCCGATATTCTCGCAGTTGTAGAATAATCTAAAAGGAGTAATTTGTTATGGCAAAAAATATTGTTTTTGGTGAGGACGCTCGTAAATCCTTGCAGATGGGCGTTGATAAACTCGCTAACGCAGTTAAAGTAACACTAGGTCCTAAGGGAAGAAATGTTGTTTTAGATAAGAAATACGGCGCCCCTCTTATTACTAACGATGGCGTCACAATAGCCAAGGAAATCGAACTTGATGACCCCTTCGAAAATATGGGTGCTCAACTCGTTAAAGAGGTTTCCGTTAAAACCAACGATGCCGCAGGTGACGGTACTACTACCGCCACCGTTCTCGCTCAGGCGCTTATCGCCGAGGGTATGAAGAATGTTGCCGCAGGCGCTAATCCTATGGTTGTTAAGAAGGGTATTAAGACCGCAGTTGATACTGCAGTTGCTACCATAATTGAAAATTCCAAAAAGGTTTCCTGTAGTGAGGATATTGCAAGAGTTGCCACCGTTTCTTCCGGTGATGAAGTTATCGGTAAGCTTATTGCCGAGGCAATGGAGAAGGTTTCTGCAGATGGTGTTATTACCGTTGAGGAATCTAAAACCGCTGAAACCTATACCGAGGTTGTTGAGGGTATGCAGTTTGACCGTGGTTATATCACTCCCTATATGGTAACCGATTCTGATAAAATGGAAGCTGTTATTGATGATGCTTTACTTCTTATAACCGATAAGAAGATTTCCAATATTCAGGAAATTCTTCCCCTTCTTGAACAAATCGTTGGGGCAGGTAAGAAGCTTGTTATCATCGCAGAAGATATTGAAGGCGAAGCCCTTTCAACCCTTATCGTTAATAAACTTCGCGGTACATTTACTTGCGTTGCAGTTAAAGCCCCCGGTTTCGGCGATAGAAGAAAAGAAATGCTTCGCGATATCGCTATCCTTACAGGCGGTCAGGTGATTTCCGAAGAATTAGGCCTTGAACTTAAGGATGCAGACCTTTCACAAATGGGTAGCGCCCGTCAGGTTAAGGTTACCAAGGAAAATACCGTTATTGTTGACGGCGCAGGCAATGCAGAAGAAATTAAGGACCGCATTAACCAGATTAAAAATCAGATTGTTGATACAACCTCTGAATTCGACCGCGAAAAATTGCAGGAGCGTCTTGCTAAACTTTCGGGCGGTGTTGCAGTTATCAAGGTTGGCGCTGCTACCGAAATCGAAATGAAGGAAAAGAAGCTTCGCGTTGAAGATGCTCTTTCTGCTACTAAAGCAGCTGTAGAAGAGGGAATAGTAGCAGGAGGCGGCGTAGCCCTTCTTAACGCTATACCCGCAGTTGCTGCCGCTGCAGAAAAGTGCGAGGGCGATGAAAAGACAGGCGTTAAGATAGTTCTTAAATCTCTTGAAGCGCCCGTTCGACAGATTGCTTTCAATGCAGGTATTGAGGGTTCTGTTATCGTGGATAAGATAATGGCCAGCGGTAAGGTAAACTATGGTTTTGATGCCTATAGTGAAACCTATACCGATATGATTGAGGCAGGAATTGTTGACCCAACCAAAGTTACCCGTTCTGCACTTTTAAATGCCGCAAGTGTGGCTTCAATGGTGCTTACCACAGAAAGTTTAGTAGCAGATAAGCCCGAAGATGCAGCCGCCGCTAATGCAGCCGCAGCTGCCGCTGCCGCACAGGGTGGAATGTACTAATTTATTAGGCCTAATTTAAGTTTCAAAAAAATAACCCCGATTTGTTAAAAAAACATTGACAAATCGGGGTTTAAATGTTATCATACAGTAGTATGCGGAATTGTGCGCAATTTTGCACTACTAAAATATTAAAGAAAGGAGTAATGTAATAGTGCCTACCTTTAACCAGTTAGTTCGCAACGGCCGTGAGACAATCGAAAAGAAGGCCAAGGCCCCCGCTCTTTTAAAGGGTTATAACTCTATGAAGCGTCAGCCCACCGATAACGATTCTCCCCAGAAGCGTGGCGTATGTACTGCAGTTAAAACATCCACACCTAAGAAACCTAACTCTGCTCTTCGTAAAATTGCGAGAGTTCGTCTTTCTAACGGAATCGAAGTTTCTGCTTATATTCCCGGAATCGGACACAATTTGCAGGAGCACTCAGTTGTTCTTATTCGTGGCGGACGTGTTAAGGACCTTCCCGGTGTGCGTTACCACATCGTAAGAGGAACACTTGATACCCAGGGTGTTGCTAACAGAATGCAGAGCCGTTCCAAATACGGCGCAAAACGTCCAAAAGCAGGTGCGAAGTAATTTTTAAGTAGATGACGAAATCTCTGCTGTGAACAAGCAGCGGCTTATATATAAATTATATTCGCCTTGCTTGGTGCCCACGAGACTTTTGTCGCTCGAGTACCTATGATATCATTATTATGAAGGAGGGAAGCAAAGTGCCAAGAAGAGGCTTTATTGCTAAACGTGATGTATTGCCGGACCCTATTTACAATTCTAAGAAGGTAACTCGTCTTATCAACAACATTATGCTTGACGGTAAGAAGGGTGTTGCCCAAAAGATTGTTTACGGCGCATTCGATATCATCACTGAAAAAACCGGAAAGGATCCCCTTGAGGTGTTTGATACTGCGATGGAAAATGTTATGCCGCAGTTAGAGTGCAAAGCTGTTCGTAAGGGCGGCGCCACTTATCAGGTACCTTTCGAGGTTCGTCCTGAAAGAAAGCAGACCTTAGCTCTGCGTTGGCTGACTACATTCAGCCGTGCTCGTTCCGAGCGCACAATGAAAGAGCGTCTTGCAGCTGAAATTCTTGATGCAACTAACGGCATGGGTAATGCTGTTAAGAAGCGTGAAGAAATGCACAGAACTGCAGAAGCTAACAAAGCATTCGCTCACTACAGATGGTAATTCTAAGATAATTATACTGATTTTTTTGTTATCCGCAGATAGCGGACAAGGAGGATTATATGCCAAGAAAGGTATCTCTTGATATGACAAGAAATATTGGTATCATGGCCCACATTGACGCCGGTAAAACCACTACCACTGAGCGTATCCTTTTCTACACCGGTATTAACCGTAAGATGGGTGAAACTCATGATGGCGGCGCCACCATGGACTGGATGGAGCAAGAGCAGGAGAGAGGTATTACCATTACTTCTGCCGCTACCACATGTTTCTGGAAGGACCATCGTATCAATATTATCGACACTCCCGGACACGTTGACTTCACCGTTGAAGTTCAGCGTTCACTCCGTGTACTTGACGGTTCTGTAACCGTTTTGTGCGCAAAGGGCGGTGTTGAACCCCAGTCTGAAACCGTTTGGCGTCAGGCTGACGAATATCGTGTTCCCAGAATGATTTATGTTAATAAAATGGACATTATGGGCGCCGATTTCTATCATGTTCTTGACATGATTAAAGAAAGATTTAACTGCAATGCAGTGCCTATCCAGCTTCCTATCGGATGCGAGGATACTTTTAAGGGAATTGTTGACCTTATCAACAACGAAGCCGAAGTTTACTATGATGACCTCGGTAAAGATGTTAGAAAAGAACCCATTCCCGATGATATGAAGGAACTTGCCGAGAAATACCGTACCGCTCTTATTGAGTCCATCGTTGAACAGGACGAAGAGCTTATGGAAAAATATTTCGAAGGCGAAGAGCCCTCTGTTGAAGAAATGAAGAAGATTATCCGTAAGGCAACCATCGCTAATGAAATGGTTCCCATCTGCTGTGGTACTTCTTATAGAAATAAGGGCGTTCAGCCCCTTTTGGATGCAATCGTTGACTTTATGCCTGCTCCTACCGATATCGAAGGCATTAAGGGTGTAAACCCCGATACCGATGAGGAAGAAATCAGACATTCATCTGATGATGAACCCTTTTCAGCCCTTGCGTTCAAGATTGCTACCGACCCCTTCGTTGGTAAAATCTGCTTCTTCCGTGTATATTCCGGCTCCGTTGATTCCGGTTCAGGCGTATATAACTCGGTTAAGCAGAACCGCGAGAGAATGGGAAGAATTCTTCAGATGCACGCTAACCACAGAGAAGATATCGAAACCTGCTATGCTGGTGATATCGCAGCTGCGGTTGGTCTTAAGAATACCACCACCGGTGATACTCTTTGCGATGAAAAACATCCCGTTGTTCTCGAATCGATGAACTTCCCCGAGCCCGTTATCAGAGTAGCCATCGAGCCCAAGACCAAAGCAGGTCAGGAAAAGATGGGTCTCTCTCTTGCTAAGCTCGCTGAAGAAGACCCCACCTTCCGTGCATATACAGATGAGGAAACCGGACAGACTATTATCGCCGGTATGGGTGAGTTACACCTCGAAATCATCGTTGACCGTCTCCTTCGTGAATTCAAGGTAGAGGCAAACGTTGGTGCTCCTCAGGTTGCATATAAGGAAAGCATTCAGACAAAGGTTGACCACGAAACTAAATATAAGCGTCAGTCCGGTGGTTCCGGTCAGTACGGTCACGTTAAGATTATTCTTGAACCCAACGAAACAGGTAAGGGTTACGAATTCATCAACTCCGTAACAGGCGGTTCCATTCCCAAGGAGTATATCCCCGCAGTTGACTCGGGTATTCAGGGCTCGTTACACGTAGGTGTACTTGCAGGTTACCCCGTAGTTGACGTTAAGGTTACTCTTTACGACGGTTCTTATCACGAGGTTGACTCTTCTGAAATGGCATTTAAGATTGCCGGTTCCATGGCCTTCAAGGAGGCCTGCCGTAAGGCAAACCCCGTACTCTTAGAGCCCATTATGAAGGTTACCGTAATTGTTCCTGAAGAATATATGGGCGATGTTATCGGCGACCTTAACTCGCGCCGTGGTGAAATCCAGGGCTTTGAGGACCGTTCAGGCGGTATCAAGCAGATTAATGCCAGAGTTCCTCTTGGTGACATGTTCGGTTACGCCACCGACCTTCGCTCTAAAACACAGGGCCGTGGTCAGTATGTAATGGAACCCGACGGTTACAAAGAAGTTCCCAAGAGCATTGCTGAAAAGATTATTTCTAACCGCGCTAAAAACGACTAATGCTTTATTGGCATAAATAATCAAATAATGCTTGAAATTTCGGGCAAAATTTGATAAACTATAAATATCCTAATATAAACTTAATTTCTAAGGAGGAAATTACAATGGCAAAGGCAAAATTTGAACGCAATAAGCCCCACGTAAACATTGGTACCATTGGCCACGTTGACCATGGTAAAACCACTCTTACCGCAGCAATCACCAAGTACCTCTCCCTTAAGGGTCAGGCATCTTTTGAGGATTATGCAAACATCGATAAGGCTCCCGAAGAGAGAGAGCGTGGTATTACAATTAATACCGCTCACGTTGAGTATGAAACTGACGCTCGTCACTATGCTCACGTTGACTGCCCCGGACACGCCGACTATGTTAAGAACATGATTACCGGTGCTGCTCAGATGGACGGCGCTATCCTCGTTATCGCCTCTACCGATGGTCCTATGGCTCAGACTAAAGAACACCTTCTCCTTGCTCGTCAGGTAGGCGTTCCTTACATCGTTGTATTTATGAACAAGACTGACCTTGTTGACGACGAAGAACTCCTCGAGCTCGTTGAAATGGAAATCCGTGAGACTCTTGATAAGTATGAGTTCCCCGGCGATGATACTCCTATCATCAAGGGTTCTGCTTTCCAGGCACTCGATTCTGCTTCTACTGACCCTGCTGACGCAGTTTATGCTCCTATTGCTGAGCTTATGGATGCTGTTGACAGCTATATTCCCACTCCTGACCGTAAGGCAGACATGCCCTTCCTTATGCCCGTTGAGGATGTTATGACCATTTCTGGTCGTGGTACCGTTGTTACCGGACGTGTTGAGCGTGGTCAGCTTAATGCTGGTGATGAAGTAGAAATCATCGGTCTTACCGAAGAACGTGCTAAGACTGTTGTTACTTCTATGGAAATGTTCCGTAAGACTCTTGATTACTGTGAGGCAGGCGATAACGTTGGTGCTCTTCTCCGCGGTGTAGGCCGTGACGAAGTTGAGCGTGGTCAGGTTCTTTGCAAACCCGGCTCTATCAACCCCCACACTAAGTTCCATGGTCAGGTTTACGTATTGACCAAGGAAGAGGGTGGACGTCATACTCCTTTCATGAACAACTATCGTCCTCAGTTCTATTTCAGAACTACTGACGTTACCGGTGTTATCACCCTTCCCGCAGGTACTGAAATGTGCATGCCTGGCGATAACGTTGATATGGATGTTGAGCTTATCACTCCTATCGCTATTGAAGAAGGTCTCCGTTTCGCTATCCGTGAAGGTGGCCGTACCGTTGGTTCAGGCGTTGTTACTGCTATCAACTAATTAACACTAAAAAAATTCCGCTATGATTTCATAGCGGAATTTTTGTTTGTATCTATAATAATATATAATTATAGCCGCCTTACATTGTAAGACGGCTTTTAATTTATTCGCTGAGTTCGGATGTACAGTGGGGGCAACGAGTTGCATTAATAGCAATTTCACTCTTGCAGAAGGGACAGGTTTTAACGGTAGGAACTTCTTCTGCGGGAGCTTCGTTCTTCTTACCAATGCCGTGGAGTGTATTTATTCCCTTAACGAGCAAGAAAATGATTAAGGCCATAATAACAAAGTTAATTACATTGGTTACAAATGAGCCGTATGCGAAAACAGTAGCACCTGCTTCTTTAGCGGCTGCGAGGGAAGGGTATTTAGTACCCGCTTCAACACCCTCAGCTAACTTTAAAATTGCAAACTGGTCTGAAAAATTAACTCCGCCCGTTGCAAGACCAACAAAGGGCATAATCAAATCATCAATTAGGGATTTAACTATAGTTTGAAATGCACCGCCGATAATAACACCGACTGCCAAATCAATAACATTACCCTTAAGGGCGAATGCCTTAAATTCTTCAAAAAACTTTTTCATTTATTTACCTCCTCTTTTTATTTATTTTATCATACTTTTACAAATTTTCAATTATTTTTTTATTCTGCCTTGTGATTAAAATTAATTAAATGTCAGAAAATGTAAAAATGCAAAAACGCGATTTTTGCAATATAATGACAAAAAATGACAAATATAACATAGTTTAAGTGGTAAAAAGCACTTATAGTTGATTTTTGTCGAAAAATTATCTAAAAAAGATAGCAAAAATAGTTGCATTTTATTGGAAAGTATGTTAATATATGGAAGTCATAAATTTTAGGAATAAACAGGAGGAAATTTGTAATGGAAAAGAAGTTGAAAATTATTATTGCCGATAATTCGGCAGAGTTCGGTCAAAATTGCGGAAAAGCTCTCAGAGAATACGGAATGGATGTTGTCCTTTGTGAGAAGGACGGAAATGTTCTAGTTGAAAAAATAAATTTTCATAAACCCGATGTTGTACTTGCCGATGTGTTTATGCCAAACCGTGATATCTTAGGCGTTCTTGAAATTATAGGTAAGATGAATGAAAAGGAAAAACCGCTTGTAATGGCCATCTCAAGCTTTGATAATCAGAAATTGGAAAGAGAAACCCTTATGTCTGGCGCAACCTATTACTTTCTTAAGCCCTTTGATGTTAATACAATGGCCGAAAGAATAATTAAATTATCAGGTTGGAGAAATGAAGCGTCACCCGTTGTTGTTAAGGATAATGTTATTACGGATTCAGAGCTTGAGGTAATGATAACCGAAATTATTCATCAAATAGGCGTACCTGCCCATATTAAAGGTTATCACTATTTACGCGAAGCAATTAAACTTTCGGTTAAGAATGATGATATAATCAATTCCGTTACTAAACTTTTATATCCAACTGTTGCAAAGAAGCATAATACCACCTCATCACGAGTTGAAAGGGCTATACGCCACGCTATCGAAGTTGCTTGGGATAGAGGTGATATCGATGTCCTGAATTCTTACTTTGGTTATACGGTCCAAAATGAGAGAGGCAAGCCCACTAACAGTGAATTTATCGCGATGATTAGCGATAAGTTGCGCTTAAAATTAAAAATAGGTTAAATTATTTATAAACCCGATGGTTTTTTACCATTGGGTTTATTGACTTTAAAAAGAGATTATGGTAAAATAAGTAAACGAAAGGGGAGAAAGGTATGAATAGAATCATAACTGTTGGTAGAGAGTTTGGAAGCGGGGGCAGAGAACTTGGTCGTCGTCTTGCAGAGGAACTCGGATTTGAATATTACGATAAAGAAATCGTTACCGAGATTTCAAAGCATACCTCTTTGTCTGAAGAATATGTGAAACATGTCGTTGAAAATGCTCCCCACGCGCTTTTCCCAATAACAATAGGGCGCAGTTTTACCTATGCGGATGATTATTCCATAAAACAAATCCAAACGGTTTATGCCGCCAAAGATGGGATTATAAAAGAACTTGCGGAAAAATCGAATTGTGTTATTGTTGGTCGTTGCGCTGACTATATTTTGAAGGATTATAACCCCTATAAAATATTCGTTTATGCCGATTTAGATAGCAAAATTAAGCGCTGTGTTGAGCGGCTGGGTCCTGATGATAAGGTCGATGAAAAGCAGATAATCAAATATATTAAAGAAGTTGATAGGCGAAGAGCCCGTTATTATGAGTTTTATACTGATAATAAATGGGGTGATAAGCGTAATTACGACCTTTGTATCAATACTACTGATACGGTAATCAAGGAAATAGTTCCAATAATCGCAAAAATGTTTAAATAAGCCAAATTTGGATGGCTTTTTTATAAATTTTAACTTGACAAAACGGTTATAAATATATATAATGTAGTTTGTGACATTTTGGACCTGCCAGTGAGGTGCATTTATGATACTTGATTTAAAAAGTATCTTTGCTGCCGAGGGTTCGGCTAAGCAAATAGATTACGAGTTTGATATGTCTGATATCGAATTTTCGGGTGTGTTTCCGCTCAAAACTCCCGTTTCGGTAAAGGGTGGCGTTTCAAACGGTGCCGGTGTTGTTTCTCTGGTGCTGAATATCGAGTATGTCTATAGTGCTCCGTGCGACCGGTGTGGTGAGTTCGCAGAGTGCGGTCATAAAGTCAAATTGGATAAAATGCTCGCAGTTTCCATCGAAGGTGAGGATAGTGATACTATCATTACTGTCCCTGATATGAAACTTGATGTGGACGAGTTAGTTTATTCCGAAGTTATATTAGATGTTCCTTCAAAGCATCTTTGCAAAGAGGATTGCAAAGGTATATGTTCTATGTGCGGTAAAAACCTTAATGTAGAGCAGTGCACTTGTGAAAAGAAGGAAATCGACCCAAGATTTGCAAAATTAGCAGAATTGCTTAATAATTAAACTTATAATATAATCTTATTAAGGAGGTGCTGAAAATGGCAGTACCAAAGAGAAAAACTTCAAAAGCAAGACGTGATAAGAGAAGAAATAATTTATGGAAGCTCACTGCTCCGGCATTAGTAAAATGCCCCAGCTGCGGCGAGTATAAGCGTCCTCACAGACTTTGCCCCGCTTGCGGTAAGTATAATGGCCGTGAGGTTGTAAAGGTTGAAGAGTAAGATTTACTACTGAAAGAGGGGGAGAAGTATCCCCCTCTGTTTTTTTAGCGAAAGAGGTGAAAACTATGGCAAAACCGATAGTAGCGGTAGTTGGAAGACCAAATGTTGGTAAATCCACACTGTTTAATAAATTAATCGGTAAACGTCTTTCTATCGTTGATGATACCCCCGGTGTTACCCGTGACCGTATCTATGGCGATGCAGAGTGGAAGGGCAATAAAATAATGCTCGTTGATACGGGCGGTATTGAGCCGAAAACCGATGATATTATTCTTGCGAGTATGCGTTCTCAAGCAAAACTTGCTATTGAAACTGCCAGTGTTATTATTTTTGTTACCGACCTAAAAAGCGGTGTAACCGCCGCCGATATGGAGGTTGCCGCTATGCTCCAGAAAAGCGGTAAACCATTGGTGCTTTGTGTCAATAAATGTGATACCGTCGGCGAAGTTCCGCCCGAGTTTTATGAGTTTTATAATTTGGGACTGGGTGACCCCATACCCGTTTCTTCGGTACACGGTCACGGAACGGGCGACCTTTTGGATGCAGTTTTTGAGTACCTTCCCGAAAGTGTGTTTGATGATGAGGACGAAGATATAATCAATGTTGCCATCATCGGTAAACCTAACGCGGGTAAATCGTCTCTGGTTAACCGTATTGCAGGGGAAGAGCGTTCCATCGTTTCAAATATTGCAGGTACTACCCGTGATGCCATAGATACACTTGTTGAAAATAAATTCGGCCGTTTCAATTTTATTGATACCGCAGGACTCAGGAGAAGCAGTAAGGTTGAAGATAAAATTGAGAAATATAGCGTTCTTCGCGCTAAAATGGCAATAGAGCGCGCCAATGTATGTGTTATAATGCTTGATGGCGTTGACGGTTTTACCGAGCAGGATTCGAAGGTTGCCGGTCTTGCCCTTGAACAAGGTAAGGCATGCATTATTGCCGTTAATAAATGGGATATTGTGGAAAAAGATGGATATACTATGGATACCTATCGTAAATCTCTAATGCAGGATTTCTCCTTTATGTCCTTTGCGCCCATTATCTTTATTTCGGCTAAAACAGGTCAGAGAATCGACCGACTCTTCGACCTTATAAAGTATACCTATGAGCAAAACGCTATGCGTATTTCTACAGGCAAGCTTAATGATATTCTCGCAGATGCTACTGCAAGAGTTCAACCCCCGTCAGATAAGGGTAAGCGCCTTAAGATTTATTATATGACTCAGGCATCAACCTGTCCGCCTACCTTTGTTTGCTTCTGCAACAATGCAGAACTTTTCCATTTTTCATATCAGCGTTATCTTGAAAATCAAATCAGGTCAACCTTTGGCCTTGAAGGTACGCCCGTCCGCTTTGTTATCCGTGAGAGAGGAGATAAAAATGGTTAACCCTTGGGCTTTTTATGCCATTCTTACTTTTATAGCAGCATATCTTATCGGCAGTATAAATTTTGCCGTTATCTTCACTAAAATCTTCATAAAAAGAGATATCAGAGATTTCGGAAGCGGTAACGCGGGAACTACTAATGTTATGCGCGTTGGCGGTTTCTGGCCCGGTTTTTTAACCTTCGTGTGCGATGCTCTTAAGGGCTTCGTTGCCTGCGAAATCGGTTATCTTGTGTTTGATTATATAAATAAAACCAACCCACAAGAGTGGTCATTTGCAATCTACGGAGCTTATATTTGCGGAATTCTTTGTATGCTTGGACATGTTTTTCCCGTATTCTTTCAGTTTAAAGGCGGAAAAGGGGTAGCAACAAGCGTTGGTATTTTTGCGGTTTGCTGTCCAATAGCAATTATTTTAGGTCTTGCCGCGTTTGCGATATCAACTCTCATTTCAAAAATAGTTTCCTTAAGCTCTATTATCGCTACCGTAGTTGTAGTGGTCTTATCATTGATTTTCTATGATAATAATGCCCTTTTCTTACCTCAGGCAATACCTTGCATTCTGATGGGTATTGTGGTAATATTAAAGCATAAAGATAATATTAAGCGCCTTATAAAAGGCGAAGAAAAGAAACTTACCATCAGGAGATAAGTCATGGCTAAAGTTAGTGTTTTAGGTCCTGGCGGATGGGGAATAGCCCTTGCTATCAATGCCTACCGTTGCGGTCATAAGGTTGTTTTGTGGTCTGCTTTTAAGGACGAGGTTGAGCACCTTTTGAAAACCCGTTCTAATGAAAAACTTTTAAGCGGTATCGTTATTCCCGATGAAATTGAAATTACAGGGGATATCTCTAAGGTTGAGGGCTCGGATATAACCATTCTTGCCGCCCCCTCTATCGCCGTTAAATCTGTATGCGAAACTTTGAGTGACTGTAAAGATTTCGGTATAATTGTCGATGCATCAAAAGGTCTTGAAAAAGGAACTTTAAAACGCCTTTCAGAACTTATTAAAGAGGTAATTCCTTCTGCCAATGTGGTGGCTCTTTCGGGTCCTTCTCACGCTGAGGAGGTTGCCCGTAGGATACCTACATCACTGGTAGTTGCAAGTGAAAATGAAGAAGTAAATACCAAGGTTCAAGAGATGCTTTCCAATGAGTATTTCCGTCTTTATACCTCAACCGATATTATCGGCGTTGAGCTTGGCGGCGCCCTTAAAAATGTTATTGCTATCTGCGCAGGAATTTGTGATGGCTTAGGTCTTGGCGATAATTCGAAAGCTGCACTTATTACAAGAGGTCTTGCAGAAATGCAACGCCTTGGTGTTGCTCTCGGTGCCGATGAGCGTACATTTTCAGGTCTTGCAGGTATCGGTGACTTGGTGGTTACCTGTACCTCCCGTCACAGCCGTAATAACCGTTTCGGAAATCTTGTGGGCAAAGGAGTTCCTTGCGCCGAAGCTTTAGAGCAGGTGGGCACAGTAGAAGGCTATTATGCCACCCTGATGGCATACGAGCTTTCTCTTAAAACTGGTGTTGAATTGCCTATAATTAGCGAGTGCTACGGCATACTTTATGAAGGTAAACCTGTGGACAATGTGGTTAATAACCTAATGACAAGACCAAAACACGCAGAAATACTGTAAAATTTGCTTAAATTTGAAAAAAACACTTGCATTATTGGTGATTTTCTGTTATTATATCATTTGTTATGTGGCCGATATGTGTCGGCTAATCAAGAAGGAGGTGCAGACCATGGCAAAATGTGATATCTGCAACAAAGAAATTGCTTTTGGTATTAAGGTTTCCCATTCACACAGACGTTCTAACAGAACTTGGAAGCCCAATGTTAAGAAGGTAAAGGCGATTGTGGACGGTTCTCCTCGTCGTATTAATGCCTGCACCCGTTGCTTGCGTTCAGGTAAGGTTACCAGAGCAATCTAAGAAATCAAACATTCAGGCCTTGGAATTTTCCAAGGCCCTTTGTTTTATGGTGATGATATGATTAAAGCAGTTATTTTTGATTTGGATGGTACATTGGTAAATTCTTTATTCGATCTTGCCACCGCTTGTGATTATGCTCTATCTCAAAAAGGTTTTCCTACCCATACGGTAGAGGAATATAAATATTTCATCGGCAACGGAATTCCTAAGCTTATCGAAAGAGCATTACCTGAAGTGAATAGGAATGCCTATATTATAGAAGTAGTTAAGGAAATATTTTTAAAATATTATTCCGTTCACTTTGCGGATAAAACTGTAGCTTACAGTGGTATGAAAGAGACGGTGACTGAATTAAAGGATAGAGGGCTTAAACTCGCCGTGGTAACGAACAAGGCGGATAATATGGCTAAAAGCGTTGTAAAGGCGGTTTACGGCGATATTTTCGATATTGTAGTAGGTCTTAATGATAAATTTCCCGCAAAACCTAATGCGGAGTCTACATTGGATACCTTAAACAAGTTATCTGTAACGACAAATGAGTGTGTATTTGTTGGTGATTCTGCCGTTGATATGCAAACGGCAAACAATGCTGGTATTAAATCCGTAGGTGTTCTTTGGGGATTTCGTGATAGGGAAGAACTGGTAGAAAACGGCGCTACATATATTATAGAAAAACCTCAAGAATTATTAGAGATAATAGGTAAATAAAAAACATTGAAATATTGCGGATTATGTATTAGAATGAATACATAAAAGATAAGGATGTGCCTTAATGAAAAGAAACGATTACATAAGCTGGGACGAGTATTTTATGAGTATTGCGATGCTTTCGTCAATGCGTAGTAAAGACCCTTCAACACAGGTTGGTGCTTGTATTGTTAATAATAATAAAATAGTTTCGGTTGGATATAACGGTATGCCTCACTGTTGTCACGACGATGAGTACCCTTGGGATAAAGGCGAAGGCATTGATTCAAAATACTTGTATGTTTGCCACGCTGAGTTAAATGCTATTCTTAATTGCTATGGCGGTACCGTAAAAGGAAGCACAGTTTATACCACTCTTTTCCCTTGTAATGAGTGCGCAAAGGCAATTATTCAGTCAGGCGTAGCCGAGGTTGTGTATATGTGCGATAAATACGCCGAAACCGATAGCGTTAAAGCTTCTAAGAGAATGTTTGAAAGCGCAGGGGTAAAATATAGAGAGTATAAGCTAACGGGAAAGAACATAACCCTCGAATTATAATATTTTAAAAAATGCGACTTAAAATTACAAAATAAACCTTGACAATTTAAGGGGTTTATAATATAATAATCAAGTCGCAAATATGCTGCTATAGCTCAGTAGGTAGAGTGCATCCTTGGTAAGGATGAGGTCACCGGTTCAAATCCGGTTAGCAGCTCCAAAAAGAAAAGTCACACGATAGTGTGGCTTTTCTTTTTGTACTTTTCACTATTCTCTTTTCACTTTTCACTCTTCTCTAAAATACGTGTGACTTTTCCAGATAAAAGATAAGAGAGAAGAGATAAAAGAAAATGTATGGCTTTGCCACGGATTATAAATTGAATGCCCCCGCATTGATTTATTTTCGCTTTTATGCTATAATACATCTAAGGCGGTGATGATAAATGCTAACACACAAAGGTACACAAAATTTATATACTGATAGATTAGTTTTACGCAGATTTACGGTTGATGATGCTAATGATATGTTTTTTAACTGGGCAAACGATGAAAAAGTAACTCGTTTTTTGACTTGGCAACCACACGAATCAGCAGATGCGACAAGGCAATTATTAGAGGGTTGGGTTGGAGCATATGACAATATAAAAACATATAATTGGGTTATTCAATTTGACGAAAAAGCAATTGGTTCAATAAGTGTTGTTCGAATTAGTGATAAGTGCGAATATGCTGAACTTGGTTATTGTTTGGGTTATTCTTATTGGAATAAAGGATTTATGTCAGAGGCAGCAAAAGCAGTTATTGATTATCTGTTTTCTGAAATAGGTGTTAATCGTGTGGGCATATCTCATGCTGTTGAAAATCCTGGTTCGGGTAAGGTCGCTCAAAAATGTGGTATGACTTACGAGGGAACTAAACGAGAATATTTTAAAACCTCAACAGGTAAATTCGTTGATATAGCAGACTACGGTATTTTAAGAAGTGAGTGGAAAATTAATAAATAAATCTTGGTTTTCAGGCACATTTTATTCGTGCCATTAAGTTCAAAACTCCCAAAAAAGAACGAAGCAATTGCTTCGTTCTTTTTTTATCCAAGCCGACAGGCTTGGTATATCATCACGACGCAGTCGTGTATATCATCGCCGAAGGCGTATATCATCACACAAAGTGTGCATTTCTGTCGGCTTGATGATATACAAAACTTCGTTTTGATGATATGCAATTCCTACGGAATTGATGATATACAATGCTTTGCATTGATTTTTTACCGCTTTTATGCTATAATACACTTAAAGGTCGGTGATGTTAATGACTAAAAATGACAAAATATATCACATTGTAAGTATTTGCAGTTTGGTGTTACACATTTGCGTTTTTGTGTTTGTTATAATTGTTGCTTTTTTGCCGTTTTGTGAAAAACGAAATTTTTATGAGTGTTTTATTGGTTTTTTCGGTAATACCCTAAGTGCTGTTCAACCATATTTTGTAATGGCGATATTGTTTCTATCTTGCGTGGGAGCTTTTTTCTCTATAAATCGTCCGTTGTTTTCTTTTTTTGTAGTTGCTTGTACTATATCATTTTTTGTGATTGCCACACTTCCGTATTCTATTGAAGCGATGATAATCGGATTCGCTTCGCCTTGGATTAGCGGAAATATGTCAACCTATGGAATAGGGTTTGATTTGATTGTTGCTACTTCATATGTTTTTTATTTTGATATATCATTTTTAATTTATTCAATTATAACTTTACTTATCAAGTCTAAAACAAATTCTTAAATTTTTATAAAAATCCTCGGTTTTCGACTAGTTCTTTTTCGGACACGAATGACAAACGAAAATCCGTTCACGCAAGTGGGCGGATTTTCGTTTGTATTATTCATTCTTCAATATTCATCATTCATTATTCATTAAAGGAGAACGAATTTTCGAATGAATAATGAAAAATGAAGTCGCTTCGCTGATGAATAATTATTGCGGCTTTGCCGCTTTTATGCTATAATACACTCGAGGAGTGATAATATGAAATTTCAATTTAGTGTAAAAGTTAACGACCAAGATTATTTTGATTATAATACCTTTTGGATGATTAGGTCGCCTTACGGCAAAAAACAAATTAAAACTTTCAGAATAACAATTGCTGTTTTGTTTGCAATATTTATTTTAATTTCTTTGTTTAGCGGTGGATTTTCATTTGAATCTATTTTAGGTATTATTCCTATGGTAATTGTTTTATCTCTTGCTCAAATTTTCCTGACCAGATTCTTTTTGTGGTCGTTAAAAGGTCAAATTAAAACTCTAAAGAAAAGCGGAAAAATGGGGTATTCGCCGGAGTCTGTTATTGAATTTTATGATGATAGTTTCGTAGAAACCACACCTGAAAATAAAACCGAGCATAAATATTCTGCAGTGGAAAGAATAAGTGTTGTTGACAATAAAATGATTTATATTCATGTTAACAATGTTATGTCATATATGTTGCCTTTATCTTCTTTTGAGTCAAAAGAGCAATATGATAGTTTCTTTGAGTTTATAAAAACAAAATGCGCTAAAATTGATATCTATTAAGAAAATCCTCGGTTTTCGCCCAGTTCTTTTTCGGACACGAATGACAAAAAATCTCGTTCTTCGGAACGAGATTTTTTTATCCATTGCGAAAGCAATGGTATATCATCAACGATAGCAACGCTATCGTTGTATCTCATCAGTCCGTTAGGACTGCATATCATCACGCTTTAGCGTGTATCAAAAATACTTTCGCAATGATGATATACAAAACTAAAGTTTTGATGATATGCAATTCCTGCGGAATTGATGATATACAACGGCAAGCCGTTGATTTATAAAATTCAACTCACGGTAGAAAAATATCAACTTTTCTTTTATTGTTTGCTTTTATGTTATCTGTTATAATTTTATCAGAAAAGGAGACGATTTAATGGATAACACAAACATTGTTTTAGCGGCTAATATACAGAAATACCGTAAAAAGTGCGGATTAACACAAGAAGAACTTGCTAAAAAGTTGGGTGTAACTTTTCAAGCGGTTTCAAAATGGGAAAATGCAAAGACAGCCCCTGACATATTGTTTTTGCCTACAATGGCTGATTTATTTGGTTGCTATATTGATGAATTGTTTGGTAAAATTGTAAAAACAGAGAACCACTTCGACCTTTGCACAGAATTTCCTTGGCCTGATGATACCATTATGAGAGAAGTTTTATGTAATGGTAGAAAAATAATAAAAGTTAAACCAATTGGATAAAAATCTTCGTTTTCAGAGTCTTTTCATTCGTGCCACTAAGTTCAAAACACTTAGAAAAAACTCCTTGAGATTTCTCAAGGAGTTTTTTCAATGATATCCGTTCCTAACGGAACGGGCGATATACCTTCGGTATGATATCTACCTGCGGTGGATGATATATGCCTGCGGCATATGAAGGGACGGATATTATATCATATTTGCAATGCAAATATATCATACGGCAAAAGCCGTATATCATATCGCGGTAGCGATATATCATTATCTCTTGCGCCTCCACCGCTTTTATGCTATGCTTGTGCTACAATAGGGACAAAAAATGTTTCTATATTGCGTTGCAAGTGATTCAATAAATTTAGTATAGATTGAACTCCTTGATTGTTATATAATAAAATCAAAGAAAGGAAGTGTTCATAATGGTAAATGAAATTTTAGGTGCTAATATAAGAAAATACCGACTTGCATTTAACTGGACACAAGAAAAATTGGCAGATATTTTATGCGTTTCTCATCAAGTAATTAGCAAGTGGGAAAATGGTATTGCAGCCCCAGATATTGCAATTCTGTGTTCATTGACAAGAATTTTTAATGTCTCATTAGATGATTTGTGTGGCGTTTCTCCGAAACAAATTGATAATTTTATAGAAGAAATCGAGAGTACAATTCAAAAAGAAAATACCACATATCAATCTTTGCATACAAAATGGGATGGAATAGAACAACAATTGATACATCATCCAACAAATGATAAACTCTTATTTGTTACATTAAAATTTCTTCGCACTATGCACGATAAAATCGAGACAGATGCTCAAAAAGAGATAGTTAATGCAGAGATTCTTAAAGTTAGTGAAAGAATTTTAGATTTCTCAAGAAACGATTCATATCGCAGTTATGCAAATTATAACCTTGCGGTTTACTATAGCGAGCAAGTCAACCTGAAGCGTGGCAATGAACAGGATATGAAAAATGCACGAAAATCAAAAATGTATGCAGATTTAGTTCTGTACAAAGATATGCATAAAAGTTTTTATCATACATTTGGCGCTACGACTTTGCAAGAAGATTTGATAGCAAAAGAAAAAACACTTATTGAAATGATTGACGTAACCAAGATGGCGTGCGAAAATTTGATTAGATGCTATAAACACCATTTTTCTGATATTGATTATAAAAGTAAATCTTATACAGAACTGTCGCAATTCTTGAATGAAATAGAGGTGTTTTCAAGCAAGTTATCATCACACTGTAAAGACTTTGAAAAGGCAAGGCAGGAATAACTGTCATACCACACTTTAATGTATCCTTGTAAAACAAGGAAAGGTATGGTATGATTTTTTATATAGAAGTATGACTTTTGTCATACATAAGTTAAATTGGAAAGATATTAATGAGGAGAGACAGATATGCGAGTTTTGGTTATTGGGGGAACTAGGTTTTTTGGTATTCACACCGTTAATGCCTTACTTGTGAAAGGTCACGATGTTACGGTTGCTACAAGGGGAAACAGCAAAAATGTTTTTGGCAACAAGGTTTCTTATATTTGTATTGAACGCACTAATCCTGAAAGTATGCGAAAAGCCCTTGCCGGACTCCATTTCGATGTTGTAATAGATAAACTTGCTTATTGTTCTAACGATATAAAGTATGCTCTTGATGCTCTCGATTGCGACAAATATATTCAGATGTCTTCTACCGCAATTTACGAGCCTAAACATATCAATACGAAAGAAAATGATTTTAATCCTTTATCTAAACAACTTATATGGTGTGGAAGATTTGATTTTCCTTATGATGAGATAAAGCGTCAGGCAGAATGTGCGTTATGGCAAAAATATAATCACAAAAACTTTATTGCTGTTCGTTATCCGTTTGTTATTGGAATAGACGATTACACAAAAAGATTGCTTTTTTATATTGAGCATACAATTAATGGTATTCCTATGAATATTGACAACATTGATTGTCAAATGGGTTATATTGAATCAAAA